>NZ_JBFRJJ010000004.1:64656-225088 GCF_041468785.1 Shewanella sp. 10N.286.52.E4 | reverse complement strand
AATATCTTGTTGTTTCTAATGATTATTTCGTGGGGATTCGTCAGGCTCTGACCCCATTTATTTACCATTTATTCCCTTAAATTCTTGTTCAATGGTTTAGTTTCATTTTAAAGCGCCTAACCTTGTATCTAAGTTCTTATGATGTATTAGAATAACTGTATCAGCTTTTTGTGATTTAGCATTGACTAATTAAATCAAAGTGTTACTTTTACATTGCTTGCATGTGTTGTAAGCGTTGCATGGAAGCACTATTCGTATAATGTAATTTTATTAGGATAAATATAACTAAGGATAGAAATGAAAAATACTACTTTTAAAATGTCTTTATTTGCAATTTTATTTGCAGGAACTCAGGTTGCACATGCTGATGAACCAAATGAGCTTGTTGTAGGGGATTATGTAACCGCAGATTGGTCTTGTACATTCGCCAAAGGTTACAACGTTTCTACATATGAGTTTAATGCATATCCATTTAATTTATACAACACTAGTGTTATGGCAGATAAAGAAGTTTGGTACCCACCTGCTAAATATGATGGGAAGGATGCTGTAAGGGTTATTAATGGTCAACCTTATAGCTCTGATGGAGTTAAAGGGGAACATTGCTCTAAAAATACTAGAAATCATCTAATTAAAAATCATCGACCTGCTGCAAATTTTACAGTATCGCAAGAAAATATGTGGCCTGCAGGGACTAACCGAGTGACTATTAGTGCCATAGCTTCTGACATAGAAGAAGATTATGGCTCAGGACAAAGAACAGGCGGTAACATTGAAGGATATGAATGGAGAGTTAACGGAGTTTTACAAACATCTACCTCAAAAACTTTAGTGATGTATACCCAACGTGGCGGAACTTTTAATATTTCATTAAAAGTTACTGATGATGGTGTTAAATCATACTCATATCCTAATGATACATACATAAATGGTGGGGATAATGTTTTCAAATTAGATTATACCTACACTCGCAATGTTGAACTACTCCCATGGAGTTGTAACAGAGCTTGTGTAATTTGGTAGTAAATTCAATTAAGGAAGTGTTTAGCACTTCCTTAATTGCCCCAGATTACAAAATACAAAATATATTGGGTCAGATTAAACTAATCTAACCGCCGCCGCAGTCTACAATTTTCCCAATTTTGGCCAGTGCAGGGTGGAACCCTGCGATCTACATCCAAACGAAGTTTGGAAACCTAAAGAGTAACCTTATGATTACTCTGGATCATAATCCAACACTGGTGACAACCATTTCTCTGCTTCTGCCAATGTCATTCCCTTACGCTCAGCATAATCCTCAACTTGATCTTTACCTACATTCGTCACCCCAAAGTAACGTGATTTCGGATGGGCAAAGTACCAGCCTGATACGGCTGCGGTTGGGAACATGGCATAGCTTTCAGTGATGTTTAAACCAATGGTTTCATCGGGTTTAAGCAAATCCCACAATAAGCCTTTTTCAGTATGATCAGGACATGCTGGGTAACCTGGCGCTGGGCGAATCCCTTTGTATTTTTCACGAATAAGCGCTTCGTTATCTAATATTTCATCGGCAGCGTAACCCCAAAACTCTTTACGTACTCGTTCATGCATACGTTCGGCAAAGGCTTCGGCTAAACGGTCGGCAAGACACTTAAGCATAATGGCGTTGTAGTCATCATGGTTCGCTTCAAAACGCGCGACATGTTCATCAATACCATGACCTGCGGTGACTGCAAATCCGCCCATGTAATCGGCAACGCCAGAGTCTTTTGGCGCAACAAAATCAGATAAACAGAAGTTGTCATTACCCACACGTTCAAGCTGCATGCGCAGATGATGGGTGGTCATTTCAACTTCGGTACGTGTTTCATCAGTGTATAGCTCAATGTCATCATGGTTGACGGTGTTGGCTGGAAATAAGCCCATAACCGCTTTGGCGGTGAGCCACTTTTCACTGATGATGGTTTTAAGCATGGCTTTACCATCGGCGTATAGTTTGCGGGCTTCTTCACCTACAACCTTGTCGTCTAAAATATCAGGGTAACGGCCATGTAATTCCCAGCTTCTGAAAAACGGCGTCCAGTCGATGCGATCAACTAAGTCTTCAAGTGGGTAATCATCAAAGACCTGACGACCTAATACATTCGGGGTAAACGGCGTGTAGTTGTCCCAGTCATGCTGACAACGATTCTCGCGCGCTGCCTCAATGGATATGATGGTTTTACGTTTAGTTTGTGATAAACGCTTTTCACGCATCACATCGTATTCATTATAGGCTTCATCAATGGTGGCTTGACGGGTTTCATTATTAATCAGTTTTGACACCATAGGTACGGCGCGTGAGGCGTCGGCAATGTAAATTGCCCCAGTTGGCGAATGGGGCGCAATTTTAACGGCGGTATGAATTTTTGAACAAGTCGCGCCGCCAATAATCGATGGAATGGTTAAACCTGCCTTATGGAAGGCTTTAACGTTGTGCACCATTTCATCAAGGCTTGGGGTGATAAGGCCTGACATGCCAATGATATCAACGTTTTCAGCTACCGCGACTTCAATGATTTTATCAACGGGCACCATCACGCCTAAATCGATCACTTCATAGCCGTTACAGGCCAGTACGACGCCGACAATATTTTTACCAATATCGTGCACGTCGCCTTTCACTGTGACCATTAAGATTTTGCCGTTTGATTGGCCTTCGACTTTTTCGGCTTCAATGTAAGGGTTAAGGTAAGCAACGGCTTTTTTCATTACTCGGGCTGATTTAACCACTTGCGGCAGGAACATTTTACCTGCGCCAAATAGGTCGCCGACCACGTTCATGCCATTCATTAATGGCCCTTCAATCACATCAAGCGGGCGCACAGCTTGTAGGCGCGCTTCTTCAGTGTCTTGGTCGATAAATTCGGTAATGCCTTTTACTAGCGCATGGGATAAACGCTCTTCCACAGGCCAGCTACGCCATGCTAAATCTTCTTTTTTAGCGATTTGTTTACCGTCACCACGAAACTTTTCTGCCACATCAAGTAGCTGTTCGGTATTAGTTGAGTCGGCAACAGGGCAAGGTAAGTTTTGCACCACGTTTTCGACTTTCTGTTTTAAATCTGGGTCAATATCATCGTATATAGCTAACTGACCCGCGTTAACAATCCCCATGTCCATACCGGCTTGAATCGCATGGTATAAAAACACCGCATGAATGGCTTCACGTACTGGGTTGTTACCACGAAACGAGAACGAGACGTTTGATACACCGCCTGAAATCATTGCATAAGGCAGGGTGGCTTTAATGTCTTTAATCGACTCGATAAAGTCGACTGCGTAATTGTCATGCTCTTCAATACCCGTAGCAATGGCGAAGATATTCGGGTCAAAAATAATGTCTTCAGGTGGAAAGCCAACTACATCGACTAAAACGCGATAAGCACGGGTACAGATTTCAGTTTTACGAGCGCGGGTATCGGCTTGGCCGTCTTCATCAAAGGCCATTACGATGGCTGCAGCGCCATAACGCTTCACTAAGGTCGCTTGTTTGATAAAGGCTTCTTCGCCTTCTTTCATCGAAATAGAGTTAACGATCGACTTGCCTTGAACGCACTTAAGGCCAGCTTCAATCACTTCCCATTTTGATGAGTCAATCATGATAGGTACACGAGAAATATCAGGCTCAGAGGCGATTAAGTTTAAGAACTTTTTCATCGACTCGGCGCCATCGAGCATGCCTTCATCCATGTTGACGTCGATGATTTGCGCGCCGTTTTCGACTTGTTCACGCACCACATCGAGTGCTTCTTCAAACTTTTCTTCTTTGATTAAGCGTAGGAACTTAGCAGAACCTGTGACGTTGGCACGTTCGCCCACGTTAACAAATAATGAGTTGCCATCAATGGTTAATGGCTCAAGTCCTGAAAGGCGACAAGCGACTGGGATCTCAGGCAGTTTACGTGGTTCGTGATTTATCACAGACTCACGAATGGTATTAATATGCTCAGGCGTACTACCACAACAGCCACCGACAATATTGAGCATGCCATCGGCGGCCCAATCTTGAATCACTTCAGCCATTTCTTCTGGGGTTTCATCGTAACCACCAAACTCGTTTGGCAGGCCAGCATTGGGATGCGCTGATACAAAGCATTCTGCAATACGCGATAGCTCTTCCACGTAGGGGCGCAGCTCTTTTGGCCCTAAGGCACAGTTAAGCCCGATTGATAATGGCTTAATGTGGCGTAGTGAATTGTAAAAACCTTCGGTGGTTTGCCCGGTTAATGTACGGCCTGATGCATCGGTAATGGTGCCCGATATCATCACAGGTAATCTGTCACCAAGGGTATCGAAGACTTTTTCAATGGCAAATAATGCGGCTTTGGCGTTTAAGGTATCAAAGATGGTTTCGACCATGATGATATCCGCGCCGCCTTCAATTAAGGCGCTGGTGGATTCAACATACGCATCGACCAGTTCATCAAAACTGACATTACGAAAGCTTGGATCGTTTACATCTGGGCTGATAGAACAGGTACGGTTTGTCGGGCCTAAAACACCGGCAACATAACGTGGCGTGCCAGTTTGCGCTGCCACTTCATCAGCTGCTTCACGTGCAACGCGAGCACCTTCTAAGTTCATTTCAGCCGATAGCGACTGCATGTCGTAGTCGGCCATGGCGATAGTAGTGGCATTAAAGGTATTGGTTTCGATAATGTCGGCGCCAGCCAACATGTATTTGGTGTGAATGTCTTTAATGATTTGACGTTGGCTTAGGATCAACATGTCGTTGTTGCCTTTTACGTCGCAATGCCAGTCTTTAAAGCGCTCGCCACGATAATCAGCTTCTTCCAATTTGTAGTCTTGGATCATGGTCCCCATGGCACCATCAAGGATTACAATGCGCTCATTTAGCGTATTGGTAAGTTGCTCAAGAACCTGACTGTAGGAAGTCGACTTCGTCATAACTGATTACCTTTATTACTTATTAGTTGGTGCTATTGGCCAGCAATATGGTGATGAGGCAGTGCGATTAACGCTCATTAGCATACCTTTATTGATTGGATAAAAGGCGCTGACAAGTGAAAAATCCCTGTAAAAATATTCATCATCAAGATTTGTTTGGACATTTAAACGTATAGACGTCCATAATACGTTTAAATAGATTGTAAGAGCAAGCGCATTACACAAGTAAGCTGGACGCTAGATTAAATTCAGTGTCTATGAAATCTTTATAATCGTCAGAAGTGAATGATTTACGCTTGATAATGGCTGGCTGTTAGCTGAGTGCATGCTTGAACTGAATGAAGGCACGAAACAGAATGAGGGCACGAAGCAGAGTGAATTGAGCTGAGTTGCACTGAATTGAGTTGCACTGAACTGAACTGAGTTGCACTGAACTGAACTGAGTTGAACTGAACGAAACGAAACAAGGGTGAAGCGTTAATATGCAACAAGCCAAAATGATATTACTGCGTCATGGTCAGTGCGAAGGTGGCAATATTTTACGTGGTAAAACCGATGTTGCGCTTACGCCTTTGGGCGTGGCCACCATGGAGGCTAGCGTAAAAAAATTAGGCGGGGCTTTGCAGGCTGCTTCGTTGACGATATACAGCTCTCCTTTAATACGCTGCCAGCAATTTGCCCAAAATTTAGTGGCTGATATAAATCAAAACCGCAGCTTCAGCCAACAACTTAATGCTAATGAACCTGTTAACAAGCGAGAGTTTGATTGCCAAACCAGCTTGTTAGCTGAAGTAATACAGATGCCGCAATTTCAAGAAGTAGATTTTGGTGACTGGGATGGGCAAACGTTTGATGCTTTATACCAACATGACGGCCAAGCTGTAGATCGCTATTGGACTAACCCTTGGCTGCATACACCACCTAATGGCGAAACGATGCTTGAGTTTGAAGCCAGAGTCACTAATGGACTCGCCGAGGTGTCTGGTCAACTTGCGGCTCAGTTATCAAGTTTGAAGCAATTAAAGGGGCAGGTTTCAGGTGAATCAAGCCTTGCTTCATCGCCTGAGACTGATTCTGATATTGACTTTGATAATGGCACAGCTACAGGGAATGAGAAAGCAACTGCTTTGATTGTCACCCATGGCGGCGTGATCCGCTGCATCATGAGTCATATTTTAGGGCTTGATCAATGCGCTGGTTTGTATTCACAGCTGGCGATAGATTACGGCGCCACAGTGGTGATTGATGTTTATTGGCCAGAACAGGCAGTAACTAAACAGTCATTTAACTGTGCTTCTGAAATTGAATCGACGCAATCAATGACAAGACCTGCGGCCAGTAAACCCGTCTATCGATTACATTGGCCGAGTTAAATTAATCACCTGCAAAACTTGAGCAGCTAAATCACTAAAAGATTATCGTTAAAAGGTCATAAACTCGGTGAGATATATCGTACAATAGTGCGAGAACAGTTTAACCGCTTGCAAGCTAAGCACTTAATAATCACTGTTTGTTTAAAATGTAATAACGTTAATTTACTGCTTTGTCGTTAGTAAAACTCGATAGCCAGTAAATGAATAGGGAATCATGGCATTCATAAGTTACTTATGATGATTAGCATGAACTGTACCCGCAACTGTGATGTGGCATGAAATAGCAAGCTAGTTTGTTCGTTTGCCCACTAAGTCAGATACCTAGCGTTATTTTCTTTGCTGTTTAACAGCGTTATGCAACCTAAGCGGGTGACTTAGGCGGAGTGTTAATGTTATTTATTCGTTCATTTTCCTTATCAGGTATTAATGCATTTTTTATCGCTAGCGCTGTAGGCGTTATCGCTAAGGCGACAAAGATATGAGTGCAGATATCCCTTCAGCGTTAAACGTTGAACTCCTCAGTTGGTCTGCTGATGATAATCAGATCCTTTCTCGCGTCAGCTTTAGCCAAAATCAGGGAGAAATGCTTGGACTGATTGGCCCCAATGGCGCCGGTAAGTCGAGCTTACTGCGTTGTCTCTATCGTTATATCACCCCAGAGCAAGGCAATGTGAAGCTTTTTGGCCGTAACATTAATGGCTTTAGCCAAAAGCAACTGGCGACTCAAGTGGCAGTCGTTCAGCAAGAAACTCCGCACTATTTTGAAATGACCACAGAGCAAATTGTCGCAATGGGGTTAACGCCCCATAAAGGCTTGTTTGAAAGTGATTCTTCGTCGGATAAACAAGATATTGCCGATGCACTTACCAAAGTTGGTTTGCAATTAAAGGCCAAGCAGCAATATGAGCAGTTATCAGGTGGCGAAAAACAACGGGCATTAATTGCCCGTGCGATTGTGCAAAAACCTCAGCTGCTGATTCTTGATGAACCGACCAATCATTTAGATATTCGTTATCAAATCCAAATTTTAGAGCTAGTTAGGCAACTTGGGATCAGTGTGATTGCTTCTATTCATGATTTGAATTTAGCCAGTGCTGTGTGCGATCGCTTAATACTGTTAAATGCAGGCAAGTGCATTGCGCAAGGTTTACCAGATGAAGTGTTAACTGAAGCCATTATTGGTGATGTATTCGGGGTATGTTGCCAAGTGTCCAAACACCCTCAACACGGCAAACCTTTGATAACCTATTTTTATGGCTATCAAAGTGGTGGTCATAGTAAAGATGATGAAGCAGAGGCAAGTTTATGACCCTAGCTGCATCATCGATGAAATATAAGCTATTAATTTTTGCGACCGCATTATTAACCCTAATGACACCTATTGCAGCATCAAGCTTTGGCGCTGCAAACATTAGTTTTGAGCAAGTCGTTGGCTTATTTGCCTCACCTTTTTTGGGCGCTGATGCTGACAGCGCTAATGCCTTAACGCAACGAATTGTGTTTGAGTTACGTTTACCTCGAATTGCATTAGCCTTTATTGCTGGCGCAGGTTTAGCGCTCGCAGGCAGTGTGTTGCAAACTGTCACGCGAAATCCGTTAGCAGATCCCTATTTATTTGGTATAAGTTCAGGTGCCTCTTTTGGCGCAGTATTGGTGCTGAGTTTTTTTGGTAGCCAAGGATTAGTGCAGCAATGGTTGTCGGAGTCTGGTAGCCACTTAGCCGAGGCGATACTGCGTTCTGGCTGGTTTAGTCATGATGCCTGGTGGTCATGGTCATCACTCAGTTTGCCCATAGGGGCATTTATTGGTGCGTGTTTTTCAGTGTTATTGGTGTTGTCTTTATCGGGTTTTGGCCGCGCAAGCCAAGTTGAAAGAATGCTGTTATCCGGTGTTGCTACTTCATTCATGTTTGGCGCACTGACCAGCTTGGTATTGTATTTTTCTAGCCCGCAAGCTGCGGCGTCAGTGCTGTTTTGGAGCTTAGGCAGTTTTGCCAAAGCAAGTTGGCAAGGACTGGTGATACCCGCTGTGGTGGTATCCGCCAGTATATTGATTATTTTGGCATTTAAGCGTCAAGTTATCGCGATACAGGCTGGCGATGAAAGTGCCCACTCATTGGGGGTAAATGTCGCCAAGCTGCGTTTGTATATGTTGGTATTGTGTTCATTAATCACCGCCGTACTCGTGGCAAGTTGCGGCGGTATTGGCTTTGTGGGCTTAATGATCCCCCATACTGTTAGGCTACTTTTCCCTGGGCAGCAGCCTATTTTAATTACCGCACTTGTCGGTGGATTATTTATGGTGTGGATAGATGTACTCGCCCGTTGCTTACTGGCTAACCAAGAATTACCTGTTGGGATTATTACGGCTGCTATTGGTAGTGTGTTCTTCCTATTTGTTTTACGCCATCGTCGTTAAGACGCTGTTTTGGAGTATAAAAATGTTTGCAGTAGATCCGGTTAACCATCATATAGATGAGCAGATCCAACATAAAATAAACCAAAAAACTAAGCCTTTGGGCGCGCTAGGTCTTTTAGAAACCTTGGCAAAGCAAATTGCACAAGTGCAGTTTGCCAAACAATTTAATGGCAGACACAAATTGTCTATTAAAGAGCCTGCAATGTTAGTGTTTGCAGGGGATCATGGTATTGCAGCCCACGGGGTGTCAATTGCACCGAGTGAAGTAACCAAACAAATGGTGGCAAACTTTGCCTCCGGCGGCGCGGCAATTAATGTCTTTTGTCGTCAAATGGGCTTAAACCTTGAAGTGATTGATTGCGGGATGCTCACCCCAAGTGATGCGCCTAGCGTGACTAACCATCGACTCGGCTCAGGCACAAAAGCGATTCATCAAAAGCCTGCGATGAGCTTATTGTCGGTTAAAGATGGTTTTAGTTATGCCAATGAAGTGGTGCAGCGCCATTATGATTCAGGTTGTAATTTAATTGCTTTAGGTGAAATGGGCATAGGTAATACATCATCTGCCGCAGCGGTGATGGCAGCTTTATTGAAATTAGATATTAAAGATTGTGTTGGCCGAGGTACGGGTATTAACGATGAAGCGTTTGCATTAAAAACCGAGTTATTAACTGTGGCGATGAACCTACATCGTAATAATCTTAATGATCCGGTTAATGTTTTGGCTTGTTTGGGCGGCTTTGAAATTGTGCAGATGACTGGGGCTATTTTAGCTGCGGCTGAAAAGAGAATGCTGGTGGTGATTGATGGCTTTATCGCGACTGCAGCAGCATTAGCAGCGGTAGCACTGCACCCTGATGCGCGAGGTTATTTAATTTTTGCCCATCAGTCTGATGAGCAAGGTCATATCAAAATGCTGCAAGCGTTAGATGCTCAACCGATTTTATCTCTAGGGCTAAGACTCGGCGAAGGGACGGGAGCAGCACTGGCGTTACCGATTATTCAATCAGCTGTTAATTTTTATAATGACATGGCCAGTTTTGAAAATGCTGGCGTGAGCAATGTGGTTTAGGCTGCTATTAACATTAACGCTATCAAGGATTAGAGAATGTCTCAGGGTTCAGATATCGGCTCCTATTTCAATATGGGCTGGTTCAGGAAACAACTAAACTTACTGCTTATCGCAATGAGTTTTTTTACTCGAATTCCTATTCCTGCATGGGTAGAGTTTGATAGCGATAAGCTCAATAAAGCCAGCCGTTACTTTGGCGTAGTGGGCTTAATTGTGGGTGCTGCGAGTGCTTTGGTATTTTGGTTAAGTCAGTTTGTTTTACCCAATAGTGTTGCGGTGATCTTAGCCATTATTACTAGCGTATTAATGACTGGTGGTTTTCATGAAGATGGCTTAGCGGATACCGCAGATGGTTTTGGTGGTGGCTGGAAAGTTGCTGACAAATTAAAGATCATGAAAGACTCCCGTATTGGCACTTATGGCACCTTGGCAGTGGGTTTAACCTTACTGTTAAAGTGGCAACTATTGGTTGAAATTGCACTTTATAGTCCACTTAAAGCGGCTATTGCGCTGATTGTGGCACATTCTTTAAGTCGAGTCGTTGCGGCGAGTATGATTTTCTCTGAGCAATATGTCACTGAAGATGATGGTAGTAAATCTAAGCCGTTAGCACAGCACCAGCATATTAATGATTTATTGATTTTATGTCTTAGTGGTTTTGCCGTCTTAGCTTGTTTAAATGGCCTTGTGGCATTTGTGTTGTTGCTGGTATTAGTTGCGCTTAGACAATTATTGATTTGGGGTTTTAATCGTCAAATTGGTGGATACACAGGCGATACCTTAGGTGCAGCTCAACAAATTAGTGAACTGATGTGTTATTGCATCATGTTAACCATAGGATTGAATTAATGATCCATCTTGTTTTAGGTGGCGCGCGTTCTGGTAAAAGTCGTTATGGAGAAACCTTAGCGGCAACGTATGCTGAGCAGGTTTCTGAGCAATGTTCAGCGCAAAGCCCTAGTTGTATTTATATCGCCACAGCAACTGCTCTAGATGAAGAAATGAGTCAACGTATCGCACGTCACCAACAAGACCGTGTTGATGCTAAAGTGAATTGGTTATTGATTGAGTCGCCACTGGCATTAGCATCCACCCTCATGGAACAAAGTGCTGATGATAAGGTCATTCTGGTTGATTGCTTAACGCTTTATTTAACCAACCATTTAGTTGCTAGCGAAGAAACCCACCGCAATGGTGTAGATGATTTATGGCAGCAACAAAAAATTGCTTTGCTTAACGCTTTACCACAGCTCAAAGGTCATATCATTTTTATCAGTAACGAAGTGGGTTCTGGCATTGTGCCATTAGGTGAACTCACACGTCGTTTTGCCGATGAAGCAGGTTGGCTAAATCAAGCCATTGCCGAGCAAGCTGATAAAGTGACTTTAGTGGTCGCGGGTTTGCCATTAGCGCTTAAATAAACAGTTATTTAATAAAAATAATCCCCAACTTATTGCCTATCTACGTTGAATTATTGGTAATAAATGCATCATAAACAGCAAAGCATGAAGGATGATTGGCATCAATGAGCAATCGAGAAAACTCAACCCTGGCTGAAGACGAAAAAGTCATTAGCGAGTTTAGTAATGATGTTACTGATCATAGTTATCAGGCTGGGGCGGCCTCAACCTTAATGGTGCAAGGTACAACTTCAGATGCTGGTAAAAGCACCTTAGTTGCTGGCTTGTGTCGACTATTTGCCAGAAAGGGCACTAAAGTCGCGCCATTTAAACCACAGAATATGGCATTAAACAGTGCTGTGACAAGTGATGGTGGTGAGATTGGTCGCGCTCAGGCGCTGCAAGCTGTGGGTTGCTACCTTGAGCCTCATACCGACTTTAATCCTGTATTACTTAAGCCCAGCTCAGATACGGGCGCGCAAATTATTATCCACGGTAAAGCACTATCCACACTTGAAGCCAAAGCCTTTTTCGGGCCAGAAAGCCGTAACTATAAATCGGTTGCAATGAACGCGGTATTGCAGTCGTTTGAACGGCTAACTTCTCAGTATGAAATGGTGATTGTTGAAGGTGCAGGCAGCCCTGCAGAAATTAATTTACGCGAAGGCGATATTGCTAATATGGGCTTTGCTGAAGCAGTAGATTGCCCAGTGATTATTATCGCTGACATTGATAAAGGCGGCGTATTTGCTCACCTAGTTGGTACTTTAGCGTTATTAAGTTTGTCTGAGCAAGCGAGAGTGAAAGGCTTTGTGATTAATCGTTTTCGTGGAGATATCAGCCTATTGCAGTCAGGTATTGATTGGCTAGAAAGTTACACCAACAAGCCTGTTTTAGGTGTTTTACCTTACCTACATGATTTACATCTTGATGCAGAAGATGCCCTGGTTGATGATCCTAATGCTTCCGTTGATGCTCCTAATTCAGACTTATCTATTGATGAGTCTTCACCAAGCTCATCGAATCAGTTGCAAGCGCAACAGAAAATTAAAGTGCTGGTATTAGTGTTTCCACGAATAAGCAATCATACCGACTTTGACCCTCTGAGATTAAACCCTTATGTGGACTTTCAATATGTGAGTATGCAAACCCAAGCGAGTAATAAGCTGTTTCCAAGTGCCGATCTTATTATTCTTCCTGGCAGTAAAAATGTCCGCGCCGATTTAGCTTTTATGTGTGATCAAGGCTGGGATAAAGCAGTCAATCGGCACTTACGTTATGGCGGTAAAGTCGTTGGGATCTGTGGCGGCTATCAGATGTTAGGCGTGCAGATTGACGATCCAAGTGGTATCGAAGATGTCGCTGGTAGCAGTAACGGC
Source organism: Shewanella sp. 10N.286.52.E4 (assembly GCF_041468785.1). NCBI lineage: Bacteria > Pseudomonadati > Pseudomonadota > Gammaproteobacteria > Alteromonadales > Shewanellaceae > Shewanella > Shewanella sp. 10N.286.52.E4. The sequence goes on along the minus strand of NZ_JBFRJJ010000004.1, from coordinate 212,514 downwards.
CTAGGATTAATTAACATGACGACCGTGCTTAGCGAGCATAAAACCCTTAAACAGGTCAGTGGAGAATTAACCTTGGATGGCCAGCTGGCTAGTGTCAATGGCTATGAAATCCACTGTGGGCAAAGCGAGTTCATTAACCCAAATGATAGTCAGCCTTTATCTTTGCAGTCGCAAGAGAATACTGGAATTGACGATGTTGCTAAAACAGAAACGGCAACTAAAACCACAACTAAAACCACAACTAAAACCACGACCAAACCCGCAACGACAACTACAACTACAACCACAGCCGTTGCTGGTCAAGTCTATTCAGAAGGTTGTGTAACCGCAGATAACCAAATTTTGGGCACTTATGTTCATGGGCTGTTCGATAGCCCAACAGCGTGCCAATTGATATTAACCTGGGCAGGGTTAGCACAGGCTCAAACGGTGGATATCAATCAGATAAGAGAGCAGCAATTAGATAGATTAGCTGATGTGCTAGAAGCGCATCTTGATATGGACAAATTAACAGGAAGTCTTGCATGACACAGTCTGACAATAACTTAGATAACAATGAAGCAGCAGATACTAAAGCTGAGCGTCATAAAGCGCGCCAGCAAAAACTCAAAGAAGGCGTAGATGCAAAAATTGCAGCGGCTCAAGAAGAGAAGGGTATTTTATTGGTGCTGACAGGTAACGGTAAAGGAAAATCAACATCCGGTTTTGGCGCGGTAACCCGTTGTGTTGGCCATGGACAAAAAGCTGCAGTGGTTCAGTTTATCAAGGGTGGCTGGGAGTGCGGCGAACGTAACTTACTTGAAAAAGTGGGTGTTGAGTTTTATGTCATGGGCACAGGTTTTACCTGGGAAACTCAAGATAGAGAGAAGGACGTTGCTGCAGCTGAGTCCGCTTGGCTAGACGCTGAAAAGTTACTCAAAGATGAATCTATTAATATGGTGTTACTTGATGAGTTAACCTACATGGTGACCTATAAATATATTGAATTAGCACGTGTTGTAGAGGCGCTAAAGAATCGTCCTAAAATGCAGCACGTTATTATTACAGGCCGTGCGTGTCACCGTGAAATCATCGAACTTGCAGATACGGTTAGTGAAGTACAACCCATCAAACATGCCTTTAACGATGGCATAAAAGCCCAACTGGGTTTTGATTATTAAGACAGTGAGCATGAATTCATAGGTGTCGTTGAGTCGTCAAACTCACTTAACGGCATCTATGACTAGGATTATTTTCATATACCAATTTTCACTGCCATCACCCATCACCCATCACTTTCTCCTATTACTTCCTTCAACTATCACTTCCTTTTTAGTTAGCACTGTACATTGTGAGCTCACTTTTATCGCTTTTTATTGAATATTTGGGTTTGAATTTATATGAGCCTCAGTGATGCTTCATGTTAAATAAAAGTTGATTCAGGTGTTTTTATGCATTTTTGGGAGGATGTTAATTTTAATTTGTCTAAATTCGATTTTGAACGGCTTGTTTTATTAGCTTACCTTTATCAATCACTCGGATTTAGACCTTTAAAGTAACGCTTTGTATGAAATTGTATCTTATTTTAAATATGTTTTAATTTTTATTTGTTCTCTATTTTGTACTGTTTTTAGTTGTGGTGTGATTTTTATGTTTTACATTGTTTTTAATTAGACCCTTGTTTCGGTTGGTTTTTATTGGTTTATGTTTTTAGCTGTTTATTATTTGCTGGTTATTTGTTTTTTGTGGTTATTAATGTTTAACCTTATTGTTCTGTATATTGATAAATGACTTGTCTGTAACCGTATCGTCATATTGGTTTTAAGTTTATGTAATGTAAGTGGTATTTTTGTTTTGTTAAATTAATTGGCGGTATTGTTTTTGTGAGGTAGCTCGTGTTGGCCACCTTGCTATGGCGCTGTAACTTACTTAATATTCTAATGTTGATTAATTCTGGTTGTTGTGATTAATAATTAAGCATGTGTTGCGGTTGTGTAAAATTAGTTTGTGGGAATGCCTAATACATAAATATTAGAGCTCATCCGTTTAAATATAATTTTTATTTACATTTTGATTTTTGAGTATTTTGAAATGTTGTCATTTTTACAAATGAACATGCTTCCGTTTGTTTTTCATTCTTGAATGTCTTTCGCCTGATTTTATATGAGTTTACTTGTATGGATAATCCTTTAGATATTCTTATCGCCGATAAATCAACCTCACATTAATAATAATTAAGTCAGAATCCAACCTACAAGCTAAAGGTTGAAGTTCACTAATGGAAATAAACGCGATGCTTAGAAAAACTACAGTTGCAGTCGCATTGGCCTCTTTATTTTGTATATCAGCAGCTCAAGCTGCGACATTACAACAAGAGGACAATGGCGATTACCTAGATTTATACGGTGAAGTGGGTGTCGGAGGTCATTTCGGCACCAATTCAGATTATAACCACGATGAGTTTTACGATACCAAAGGGTATGTAGACGACAGCTTTGCCACTATGGGCATTAAAGGGCAACGTTCAAACTACATCTACCGACTAGAGCTGGATTATCAACGCAGAAATTGGCTTGGTGGTGACGGTGAATTTGAGTTGGCTATTGATAAGTTATATGTCGGTTATGTGTTTGACGACAATCATTGGATTGAACTTGGCTTAACCGATACCGCATTTGATGAATATGATCACTTTGGTGACTTTACCTTCAATAAATCGGTAGAAACGGGCGAAGCTGGCGATCAAGAAAACACGGTTAAATACGAAGCTAAATTCGAAAACCTTGTTTATGGCGTTTCATATTCTTATGAAGGTAAACATAAGAACGGATCACCACAAGGCGATATCGTTAATGGTTATGTCGGTTGGATGACGGATGTAGTCTCTGTTGTTGCAGGTCTTGAGACTCGTGGCGGCTCTGAAGGTGAATCTAAGTATGGCGAGCAACAGTTATTTGGCTTAGGTATGCGCGTACAACTGACTGATGATATTGCATTAGGTTTAAACGGTTTTATTGAAGATGAAGACTTAGCCACTCGCAAAAGTGGCGATGTGCACTTAGCTTATGAAACTTTCAGAAACTATGGTGTGACCCTTAGTGGTAAATACGACCTAACAGAGTCGTGGGAAATTATTGCGTCTGCAAACCATGAGCAATATGAAAGCTGGGATGTAGAAAGCCCTAACTACGACTATACCGGTTTGCCCGCTGAATATGGTAAAGACCGTCGTTGGGCGAGTGTCGGCTTTAATTATCGTCCTACCAGAGACATCGTATTGTCTGTTGAAGGCCGTGTTGGCGAAGCCCCAGAAGCCGGATATGCGTACGCACGCATGTATTTCTAGTTTCATTTCCAGTTAAAAAAATATCGAGTTTACTATGAAGAAAACTTTTCTCTCACTGGCCATTGCCAGTGTTATCAGTGTCAGTGCTAACGCAGGCGTTAATGATCTACTGATCACTGAAATGGTACAGAAAAATTATGGAGCTGAAGTCGGCTCTGTTGAAATCACCAATACCCATGCTACTGAGTCATTTACGTTTACCGATGATACTGCCGCATTTATGTGGGGTAACGGTAAGTACGAAAACCAAATGCTTGCAGCTGGTGGTGCACCGCTATTAACGGGTATTACCGTTGAAGCTGGCAAGTCTATTGTGGTAATTAACGCTGCAGCTTCTGACGAATATAAGAAAATTATTACTGATAATGGTGGTGATTTTGTTATTGGTGAGGGCAATGGTTCAGGGACGTACAGCGACTTTTACCTGAGTGGTAATGACGGCTTTTATATCAAAAACGGTGATACCATCATCGATCGTGTTGGCGCAGCCGATAACACCAGTGTTTGGGCTGAAGACACCACATTACGTCGTCGCCAAGACAGCGAAGGCAATGCTCCAGCACCTTCAAGCGACTTTGATGCTTCTCAATGGGAAGTCATTAGCCCGCTAGATATGAGCACTGTCGGCACCCCAAACCTTGCTGAAGCATTTACCCCATTCTTTTGCGAAAATTTAACAACAATCAGTGAAATTCAAGGTACTGGTGGTGAATCACCATTAAAAGGCCAGAGTATTGCTGTACAAGGTGTTGTCACTGCAGTTGTTGATATTCCTAAAAAAGGTTTCTACTTACGTGATGAAGTTGCTGATGGTAACCCATTAACTTCTGATGGTATTTTTGTTGAAAGCGGCAATGCTGATAGCGAACTTGTTGGCCGTACTGTATGTCTCGGCAGTGACGTTGCTGACAGTTACGGTCAAACGCAGTTAAGTGCTGAAAGCTGGGAAGTGACTAATAGTGCTTACACGCCAACATTAGCGACAGATCTTGAAATGTTAGATTCAGACGATGGTTCTTTTGAAACCATGCTTGAACGTTATGAAGGTATGTTAGTTAACTTACCTGAAGATATACGTCCACAAGCTGACGGCGTTCATGACATGCGAGTATCGCGTAGCTTCAGCTTTAACTTCGATAGCTTCCGCAATAACATGACTTTGGCATATTTACGTCCTAATATGCAGCCAAATCAGCTTAATGTAGCCGGTTCGCCAGAATCTGTAGCAGCAGCTGCGCAAAACGATGATTATCGTTTAGTCATTGAAAGTGCAACAAAAGCTAGTAATGATGTTATCCCTTACTATCCTAACTTTGGCATTGCACCACAAGATAATTATGTTCGCATCGACGACAGTGTCGTTGGTATGGAAGGGGTTATTAGTTACACCTTTGGCAATTACAGCCTAACGGTAACTAACGAGTTAACCAGTACCAACTTTATCCATAATTTGCCAAGAACAGACAGCCCTGATATTGATGAAACGGTTGCAGATGACCAGTTTGCTATCCGTATCGCCAGTCAAAACTTGTTCAATTACTTTAATTCTCCATTTGGGGGCGATCAGAACCAGTTTGGCCAAAGCCGTGGTGCTGACACTTATAACGAGTTCATCCAACAAAAAACCAAGTTAGTAGAAGCGATTCGTGCGTTAGATGCTGATGTTGTTGGTTTGATGGAAATGGAAAACAATGGTTATGGTTTAAAGAGTGCTGTTGCTGACCTCGTCAATGAAGTCAACGTGTACTACAACGATGAGTACGCGAATAATCATGACAAGCCTTACTCAACTGAAAATCGCTATGTGTTTGTTGGTTTTGACCATAACGGCAATGGTGTTTTAGACGAGTTAGATGCATTGGGTTCGGATGCAATTGCAACTGGCATTATTTATCGCCCGAGTAAGTTAAGTATTGAACGTACTCGCGTTGTGACAATGCCACAGCAAAAAGCGCCGACTATCGTTAATGATAACAATGAGGTTATCAAAGACGGTAGAGATGAAATTTTAGAAAGTGGTCAAAACTATCATCGTGATGCATTGGTTGTGACCTTTGTGGTTAACCAAACCGGTAAGCGTTTAACGCTTGCGGTTAATCACTTTAAATCTAAAGGCTCAACATGTTGGGAAGATTGGCAAGGTGTTGAATTTGGCGATGCTACTACATGGACAGATGATGCTCCAGATTTAGATTTCCAAGGTTCATGTGCAGAGTTCCGTAACTCTGGTGCCGTTCGTTTAGCTGAAGAACTTAAAACGGTTGAAGGCGATCGAATCATCCTAGGTGACCTTAATGCTTATGCGAAAGAAGATCCTTTATTAGTATTAACAGAGAATCCTCGTAACAAAGCCCTAATGACTGCAAGTCATACTTTTGTCGGTACTAAGCCACAGTTCAACACTGATGGATCACCAGTAGCGATTACAAGTAGTTATGGTTATATCGATATTATCTCTAAAGTTTTTGAAGAAAAAGGTAAAACACCTTGGAGTTATTCATATAACGACGAAGTGGGTTCATTGGACCATATCTTAATCTCACCATCGCTTGAAGATCGTGTGATCGATGCTTCGGATTGGCACATTAATGCTGCTGAATCTAGCCTTTACGATTACAACAATGAGTACAAAGGTGATTACGATAACGAAGTGAATAAGTTCTTTGCTGAAGATCACTTCCGCTCATCAGATCATGATCCAGCATTAGTAACGTTAAGTTACTTGCCAGGTGAGGCTGATTCAAATCGTCCAATCCATTTAACCAATCTTAATAAATTGATGAAAGTACCGTATCAGATCCCTGAGTCTGCTGGTGCGATGGCGGGTGATATTGCCATGATCAAATTAACACCAAAAGATGATGAAGCTAAATTGGATTTGAGCCAATTAGTTGAGCCAAATGTGGTGTTAACCCAAGACGGTGAAACGTTAATTAACTTTGAAGTCTTTGGCGCCCCATCTGCACGTTACACCGCCAAAGTATACCTTGAGCGTGATGGCAATGTAGTTGAAGGTTCTAAAGTTTCTCTAGATTTAGAAGTAGCAAGTAGAGATGCGTTAGTTGCTGAAATTGTTGAGGAAAAACACGATGGTAGTGGCGGAAGTACCGGGCTGTTGAGTCTTCTTGGTTTATTTGGGTTTGCAGCGCTGCGTCGCCGTAATCAAAAATAAGTTCAACCCCAGGTGAGGTGTTAGCAAAGGCTACACCTCACCACCTAACAATAAGATAAGACTATGAATAATAAAATTAACGCAGTCGCTAAGGCAGTTGCCCTATTGCTAGCAACAGCGTCTACAGCTGCACATGCTGATCTGGTCATTACGGAATACGTAGAAGGTGGTGGTAGTAATAAAGCCATCGAAATATCTAACCTTGGTGACAGTAATATTGATCTTGATGCAGCGCAATATGCAATTACGCTGTATTCAAATGGCTCTACTGAAGCCGGAAACTCATCAATACTCACTGGAACTTTAGCCCCAGGCAGCAGCATTGTTTATCATAATGGCAGTGCTGATGATGCCTTTAAAGTAGGGATTGAATCAACAGTCACTTACTTTAATGGTGATGACGCTTTACTGCTAACTAAAGACGGTGTTGTCATTGATCGTTTTGGTAAGCTTGGTGAAGATCCTGGTTCTGAATGGACCGACGCTAATGATGCAAATTTCTCTACTAAGGATAAAACCTTAAGACGTAAGGCTAGTATTACCACTGGTGATACCAATGCATCTGCAGACTTCCCTGGAACTGATAACCAGTGGGTTGTGTTTGATAAAGACACAAGCGACGGTTTAGGTTGTCCTGGTGAAGGTGCTTGTACTGCTGAACCTGGCGTATTAATTATCACTGAATATGTTGAAGGTGGCGGAAGTAACAAAGCGGTAGAACTTTCGAATGTGGGTGGCAGTAGCATAGATTTAGATGCTTCCGTTTACACATTGAGTTTATATGGCAACGGCAGTACCGATGCTGGCAATACTGAAACTTTAACGGGCATTTTAGCTGCTGGCGAGAGCATTGTGTTCCATAACAGCAGTGCAGACGATGTTTTTAAAGTCGGTACAGAATCAACAGTCACTTACTTTAACGGTGACGATGCACTAGTCCTTTATAAAGACGATGTGGTTATCGATCGCTTAGGTAAGTTAGGTGAAGATCCAGGGTCAGAATGGACAGATCCAAACGACCCTGATTTTTCGACTAAAGACAAAACCCTTCGTCGTAAAAATAGCATTACAGCTGGTGACACAGATGCTACTGCTGCATTCCCTGGTGACAATAATCAATGGGTGACCTTTGATAAAGACACTGCCGATGGACTAGGTTGTATGGGTGAAAGCGCATGTGGTAGCACACCTGTAGATCCTGAGCCAGAGCCAGAAGGTCCTTGTTCTGGGTGTGATGAGTTAACCCCTGTCGCAGATCCCGCTACCTTTGATGCCAATGTTTACTACACCAACGTACTTAGCGGCAGTTTTGATGATGCTGAAGCAATGAAAAATGCGATTTCTGTCGCTATCACTGCAGGTCATACACAGTTGAGTTACAAGCAAGTGTGGACAGCGTTGACATACTCAGATGAAGATCCATCTAACAGCAGTAATGTTATTGAGCTTTACACGGGTTTATCAGTGTCTAAGCAAAATAACGGTGGCAATACCAGTGACTGGAACCGTGAACACGTTTGGGCTAAAAGCCATGGCTTCCCAAGTGAGTCTCAGTTAGGTTACACAGATGCTCACCATTTACGTCCAACTAACGTAAAAGTAAATTCTACTCGTAGCAACTATGACTTTAACGAGTGTAGTGATACAGGTACTGAAGTTGCTGATGCTCCTGGTAACTATCTTGATGCAGGTGCTCGTTGTTTTGAGCCAAGAGATGCAATCAAAGGTGATGTGGCGCGGATGATCATGTACATGGATACACGTTACCAAGGTAACGACAGTAACATGCCTGATTTGATTGCTGTTGATCGTATTACCACTGCTGATGAGGTCTCAAATAATGATCCACTGCATGGCAAGTTGTGTACACTTTATGACTGGCACCAACAGGATCCTGTTGACGCAAAAGACATAACGCGTAACGACGCGATTTACCAATATCAAGGAAACCGTAATCCATATATTGATTACCCTGAGTGGGTACAAGAAGTGTATGGGGATCAGTGTGGCGATCCAATAAACCCAAGCTTAGATGTTGATGTCGTGATTGAGGCACCAGAGCAAGTGAATGAAACTGAAACGCTGGTTCTTGATGCATCGGCAACAGTGGCTGAAGATGGTTCAGACTTAACCTTTAGCTGGGAACAAACAGCAGGCCCAGAACTAACATTTGACGGTTCTGCAGCTATTTTGTCTGTGACTGCACCAGAAGTTAGTGTAGACACACAAATCGCGTTTACCTTAACTGTCAGTGATGGCATGTTAGAAACGACGCAAGTTGTAGCTGTTACTGTTGTCAATGTGCCTTTGTCATTTGATATTAGCTTTAGTGGCAACACTGAACTCAATGAAGGCGATAGCACTGTTATTACAGCTGCAATTGCTGATGAACCTGCAGGTTTAGTGTATAGCTGGAAACAAGTATCAGGTGCTGATGCTGAATATAGTGCTGATGGCTTGGTATTGAGTGTGACAGCGCCAGAAGTAACAGTTGATCAGGCTTTGGTGTTTGAGCTTGTCGTGACTGATGGTGACGAGCAATTTACTACCTCTGTAAGTGTTAACGTTAATAATACACTAGATGAAGGCTGGACTAAGCCTGAAGGCGCGGGCAGTTTAGGTGCTGGTTTACTAATGCTACTTCCTCTGTTATGGCGTCGTCGCCAATCTTAATTCATTATTGAGGGTGTATAGCCCTAACGATAATTGAATGGTTAAAAGCCAGTTGTGCAATGATTTGTACAACTGGCTTTTTTGTATAAATGAGTTAAGGGATACAGTTTTAGCTTGTTGCTCTTTTTCGTTTGCAATGTATTATTTTACCATCTGTGAGCTTCCGTAAACGTGATTGTCTAATAAGACATACAAGGATAAAGACATGAAAACCATGACTTGCAAACAACTTGGTGGCGCTTGTGAACACGAGTTTCACGCTGCAACTTTTGAAGAGATGAAAGCCCTAAGTAAACAGCATGGGATGCTGATGTTTCAACAGCAAGAACCAGAACATATGAAAGTGATGGCTGAAATGTCGCACTTAATGCAAGATCCAGCAGCAATGAAAGTCTTTATGGAAGAGAAACAAAGGCTATTTGACTCAATAACAGAAGATTAGTAATAAGAATTGAAATAAGAATTGAAATAAGAATGGAAACTAGATGAGCCATACTGAACAGGACGTTAATGGACAATGAACCTTGTACTACTAAGTAATACAGCTTCTTTAGAAGCGATGAATGCACTGACATTTTTTATTGGTAACTTATCAAAGGATTTGTTGTCATTACCGGTGATTTATATTGCATCTCAGCCTGATCCTAAGCGAGTGTATTTTACTCCTATTAAGATTATGTATCAGCAACTAGGTTTTAAGCAGGTTGACTATATCGAGCTCGAGGATGGTTTTCAGGCTAATGCGTCAACACTATTAGAAAAAGCAGGTTTAATTCATCTATCTGGTGGTGATACATACCGTTTTTTAACTGGGTTAAAGCAACGCGGTATTGATAAGCAATTAAGGTGTCTTGCTGAAGAAGGTACAGCGATAGTTGGAGTGAGTGCAGGGGCAATGATAATGACGCCGAGCATAGATTCAGCAATACTGTGTGGCGATGAAAATACAGTCGGTTTAACTGATACTAGAGGCTTACATTTAGTGTCATTTTTAATGGTTCCTCATGTGAGTGAACCCATTAGTAATCTGTCAGAAATAGAGACATTTAAGTTGCAAAGCGACAATGAGTTATTGCTTTGTAAAGACACCGATGCTGTGGTTATTAATGGAAATAAGCAACAAACGTTCGGTACACCCATTTGGCTAAAATAAGTTTTTATTATCATCAAAACTTTAAATTAATAAAGGGCTTAAATGAGTCAATTTAAGCCCCGTGCTTACTACAAGGTGAAATGCTAGCTAGAACTTTGGCTTATATTCAAAAGCAGCCTGGGCTTTGCTGTCAGTAAAGACTTCAATGACCTGCTTTTTATTGAACATACCGTTAACCATATTATTCGGGAAAGCTTGAATACAGTTATTAAAATTAGCCACGTTTTGGTTAAAGATACGAACTGCAGCACCGACATTTTCTTCTTGTTCTGTAATCTCACTCATGAACTTTGAGAAAGACTCTGATGCTTTAAGTTCTGGATAGGCTTCAACCGCGACATTAATACCTTTAATCAGCTCCTGTGAGGCTTTATCAACATCACTTTGTAACTTAGTGTCGATGTTATTGTCTTGGAGTGCGTTTATCCCTTTACGTAGTGCAGTAATCTTCGGCAGTAACTCCATTTCATAGTCTTTATGCTCTTGTAACACTCTATCTAATTCTGGAATAATTCTGCTACGTTGCCTTTCTTGAGTTAATACGTCAGCCCAACCACGCTGAACGGCATTGTGCTCTTTAACAATGGCATTATAAATACTGAAAATAATGATTGCGCCAAGGATAATTACCGCTAAGAAAATATAAGACATGTCCATGATTTTTCCTCTATGAAGCTTAAGTTGTGTGCTTAATAAGTTGATTAACGAAGCCAAAGATACTGTTCACTGTGAACAGTGATGTGTCATTTAGCAACTCTTGTTTGAATTTCTCAGGTGTTGTGATGTCATATTCCATTTCGGGGTTAAGCAAATTAGTGTTGTGCTGATTAATCAATAAACTGCCATCATGTGCAAATTCGATAGTTACATTTTTGAGTTTACGGCTAAGTTGCTCACAAGCAATCACGACAACAGGTTCAAGAAATTTTGCCGCGTCAAACTGAGAATCTGCTTGCACGCGAAAGGACTTTTCAAACTCTCTAGAAGCTGGCATAAAGCTTTGTTGCCATTGTTTGGATAATCTTGATTCACTTAACACTAAATGAGTGGTCTTATTGATTGGGGGAAATATTACACCTTGACGATAGTAATGGTCATAGACAGTTCTGGTGCGAGTGCGCGTACCGCCTTTACCATCTGATTCAGTATAGGTCTCAGTTCTTCTGTCGACATAATGATGATAAACCACACTGGCGCGGATTAGTCCAATATCTGAGTGAAAGTCAATTTCTTTGCCCCACTCAACATCTTGCGAGTGATTTCCTCGGTTAAAGTCGACAAATTTATTTTCTGCATTATTGAGAAAAGCAGCGTCGCAACTACGCATATTATACAGATGCTTAAGGGTTTCATCTCTTATGAGTGTGGAGACTTTTTTAAGTTTCGTACGGCGTGAAAAGTATATTGCTATCGCTGATATTAGACCGACAATGCAAATAATAAAAATGCCAAAATCAAGTTCAGAATAGCGATAATAGCTTCCCTGTTGCTCAAGATAAAACCAATAAACAACGGCTGATAAAAGGGCGATTAACCCTGCGATTAGTATGTTGCTATTCTTATAAGATAATTGATTTGGATAAGCGATAGCACTATCTAGTGCCTCTTTGACGACATCAATAGATTGAGAATGAATCACTTGGGATTTAAGCTGCTTCAAAAAAGCGCTTAATGCCTTATTGTTCGCGGGTTTCTCACTAGACTCGTTGTTAACATCTGCGACAGGCTCTGATGACATTGTACGTCCTTGTTTAAATTGACAGGGTTATATTACAAGGCAATTTTATAGTGTAAAGTGCTGTTTTATATAAATTTGATAAATGAGTCAATAAATTGAAACAGATTGATACTGATATCTAGTGATGTCGTTAATTATTTTTAAAAGGGAGCTTTATGGCTAAGTTACACCGTTTTGATCATATCCATATTTACGTTGAAGATAAAGCAAAAGCGTTAACTTGGTATCAAGAGGTAATGGGCTTTGAACCTGTAGCACCTTTATCTTTTTGGGCGGTAGATAATGGCCCTTTAGTCATTGCCCATGATGATTTACATCTGGCGCTATTTGAATCAAGTGCTGCTAAACGCACTACCGTCGCCTTTGGTGTCGATGCCAATAATTTCAGCCTTTGGCAACAAAAGTTAAGCGATAACGAGGTTCAATTTAATGTAAGCGATCATCAAATTACCTGGTCGATTTACTTTAGCGATCCCGATGGAAATCCTTATGAGATTACCAGCTTTGATTATGATGATATTGCTAAGGCTAACTGATAATGACACCAGCGATTAATCTAGCGAAAAAGAACCAGGTACTCCATCAAGTGCTGTCATATCACCACGACCCAGCTGTGGCATCATATGGAAATGAAGCACTTGACAAGTTAAGGCTGCCAGCAGAGAAAGTATTTAAAACCCTTGTTGTTCAGCTAGACACCAAAGAGTTAGTCGTGGCTGTTGTACCGGTACTTGGAATGCTTAACTTGAAGTTTCTTGCTAAAACCTTAGGGGTTAAAAAAGTGCTGATGGCTGACAAAGTACTTGTTGAGAAAACCACGGGTTATGTATTAGGTGGAGTCAGTCCATTAGCGCAAAAGAAACGCCTCAGGACAGTGATTGATCAATCTGCTGAACACCAAGCACAAATCTTTGTGAGTGCAGGAAAAAGAGGACTAGAAATCGGCTTATCTGCGCAAGACTTATTAGTGTTAACCCAGGGGTTTTTTGCGTCGATTGCTGAGGTAAGGTAAGCGCTTGCCCGTTAATGAATAACGCATTAGCTATTAACGATTGTGTTTAAGCGTTCATGTTTAATTCTTATTGAGTATCATAAGCGAAATTAATCACTATCAGATTATTGTCCCATATGTTATTAAGTCTATAAGTGAACTTTGTTTAACATCTTGCTGGTTAGTTTGATTAATGAGTTGATTAAGCTGAACTAAGCCATTGTCATTACAGTATGCATTCCTCAGGAAATAAATATGAATTTAGATAAGTCTAAAAAAAGAATCGCCAAGAAAGTCAAAGCTGGCTTTAAAGGCTACCCACTGATCAATATTATCTATCAGGGAAAAACAGCTGATATTGCCGAAGAGGTTGTGGTTGAGTTTATATTTGAGGAAGGTGCTGAAGCGCAGCAGGAAAAATTTAAAAGCACTGCTGATGCAAGGCAAGATGAAGTGATTCAAACGGCCCTGATTAAAATTATTGATAGAGCTGATGCGAGCACAGTAACTGAGTCAGATGGCGTGATAGTGGTTAATTGATTGCTAGTTAGTATATGTATCAGCTTTAGACATCAAAAAAGGCTTATCGCAAGATAAGCCTTTTTGTTTAATCTATACATCAGTTTGACTTTCAAACACAGATTTCTGCACGAGTACGATTACTACAACGTATTAAAACGCTACTTTGAAGAGACAATTAAGAAGCCAATTTTTAAGAAGCCAATTCTTAAGAAGCCAATTTTTAAGAGGCAATGTAATGAGTGCGTCTTCTACGACGTCTCATACGACCTTCTTTTTCTTCTTCAGTTTCCTCTGCTGTTCCATCATTTGCTGAATCCGCAGATTGGTCAGTTTTAGCTGTCGTTTTTTCTTCTGTACTCGCCGCCAGTTGATCTACATCATCCGGCGTTTCGGACTTTTTTTCATTTCTCTTAGTGTCCCCCTTGAAGACAGACTTAATGATACTTGTTACACCGCCAGTAGTTCCGGCTGTATCATCAGCTTTGTCTTCAGAGATATCTTCAGAAAATTCAATTTTATCAATTTTCGGTTTAGGCTTTTTAGGGGCGACTGCCACAGGGTCAAGGCTTTTAGTCGCATTAACCGTTTTAGCAGCTGTTAACTCTGCAACTGCGTTGTCTTCTTCAGCAGATTTAAGCATGCTTTCTGCAAGTGCTTTTTGGATCTGGTTGCTGATTTCAGACACGTTGTCTGGTGATATGCTGCCATTGTCTGCTTTAGCAGGCGAAGGAGCAGTCACTGGTGCAACCGTTGGTGCACTTATAGTGTTAATGTTCTCAGCGTTTTGTTTTGCAACGCGTTGATTGAAGTCAGTAGAGACTTCATTCACTTCAGTTTTGGCAATCGATAGCGCTGAAATCAACTCATCAAATGAACCTTTGAAAGTGTTGTATTTACTTTCAAAAGGATCAATGTTTGATTTAACTTCATCAGTTAAATTGATGGTTAATTTTTTGTATGTATTGATTTCTTGTTCGAATTCAACCAGAACACCTTTGGTAGACAGTACGCTTTCTTCCATGCTAGCGACTTTTACTTGTAGTGCCTTTTCTTTGGCTGCAAATTCTTCAATCAATGCTTGAGGAATCAATGCTGGTGGAACCATTGCAGGCACAATGTGGGCAAATTCTTTAATGCAACTTACCGGCTTCCACTGTGTAAAAGAAGGATGCCAACCGTAACAGTCACCATCTTTCAATAAGAATTCTTTTGCTTCAACTTCGTTTAACGGCCCTGTTACTTGACCATTTTTGGAAAAATACCATTTTTTCATAGTCGTATTCTTTTTATTTAGTTAACAACAATTGTCATATGCTACTCAGATTATTAAGTATTTAAGTCGGGTAAAACTTAACTTAACCTACACCTGAAAGTGTTTTCTGAAGGGCAGCATATTGTTCATTAACGCTACGAAGCGTCGCTTCTACTTTTTCGTTCAATTCTTTGGTCGTGACTTTGTAACGGCTCGAATCTCGTCCAATATCTGACATTGAAGAATTAATCGTTTTTAGTGTGTTATCAATTCGACCTAAAGCAGAATTGAGTTCACGTTCTTTTGCAGTAAAACGTTCAATCAACTGCTGTGGGATCTCCGCAGGAGGCGGTGGCGGAGACACAATGATGTCAAATTCTTCTACATGACTCACTGGTACCCATTGTGCGTAAGACGGGTGCCAAGCATAGACATCAGGATTTGATGCAATAAATTTATTGGAATCAGCTAAGCCCAAAGGTCCACTGATTTCACCATTATTTGAGAAATACCACTCTTTCATAGTCCACTCTTATCCTTAATAGTGTAGTAAGCTAATGTTTTTATGAATACAATCAACAGCTTTTGGTGATTTCAAAAATACAACGAAGGAAAACGTCAGCTCGCAGGGTTATTGTTTATAAAACCGCATATCATACGAACTGGTTACATTAACTTATATTGGTTAACATATCTACTTAGAAATAGTTAATTTTGCAAGTTTTTGCACTCAGATAGGGCAGCCATTTTTTTGACTATTTAAATGGCTGTTTGAAACGGTTGTTTTATTCGAAGTTGGCGTTTACTTCGAATGTCATTGGCTGATTGGAGTGTGGGTGGTTAAGTGATAAAAACTGGGCGTGTAAATGTAAGCGCTTTTCTGTTTTACCATACAAATCATCACCTAAAATTGGCATATGTAATCCGTTATGATGCGCACAATGAACTCTTAATTGATGGGTTCGCCCTGTTTTTGGATAAAGGTGTACCAAACTAGTATCGTTTTCGATAGCGACTTTCTGCCAAAATGTTTCAGCATGCTTACCGTGTTCATAGCATACCAGCTGCTTTGGCCTATCATCTAAGTCCACCCTAAGAGGTAAGCTGATAGTGCCACTTTCTTCTGTTAACACACCGTCAATTTTTGCAATATAACGTTTAGTCACCGTTCGGTTAATAAACTGCTGAACTAAATGTTTATTCGCTTCTTTAGACAGTGCGATAACCATTAATCCTGAAGTCGACATATCGAGGCGATGCACGATCAAAGGCCCAGTCGCTTGTGGAAACCTTTGTTTCATTCGGCTAAAAACAGAGTCGCTGATGTTTTTTCCTGGCACTGATAAAAACTCTGCTGGTTTATTGACGACGGCGATGTAGTCATCTTGATAAACAATTGGCAGCTCAACCCCTTCGGCTGGATTCGTCAGTAAGGGGTTTTCATCTACGTTCATACCATCAAGCATATGACTCAATATAGGACGGCACTTACCGTGACATGAAGGGTAATAGTTTTGGTGTTGTTTGATCTCTGATTTTGGCGATATTCCCCACCAAAATTCAGCCATTACAATAGGAGTTAATTGGTGCTTAAATGCATACTGGAGTAACTTAGGGGCCGCGCATTCACCCGCAGCAGCAGGCGGTTGATGATTCGGTGCGTCTTGGAAAATATCACTTAAGTCGCGACACTCACCTTTGATATTTAAGAATTGATATTGAGCAAATAATTTTTGCTGCAGTGCATTTGACACTTGTTTGCGTTGCAGCTTCAATGCATCAATTTGATTGGTTAATTCATTGAGTCGTTGTTGAGCTTGAGCAATGTTAGTATCGGATTCATGTTTTAATGCATTTAGCTGATGCTTATCGTTAACGCTTTGCCTACTCATCTCAATGGATAATACGGTTTGCTCAGAATCAGTTAGGCCAATTAAGTTGTTACGTTTTGCTTTACGCGCTTTTCGGTTCTCAATCATCAACTCGCGATGTTGAGCTATTTGTTGTTCGGCTGCTAATTTTACGCTGGTATAAGTTTGCTCAAACTCGGTTAATTGAGGATTTGATTCTAGCGCTTTTAGTTTATGGCTTATTTGGTTTATTTCTTCATACTCACGCTTAAAGAAGCTATCACTACTTAGCATGTCGAACACTGGCGGAACAAAATGGGGCAAGATATTTTGATCGGCAATTTTCCCTGAAAAACCAGCTAAAAAACCTATTTTTCCTTGGTTGTTTTTAACGACCAATACACCAAACATTTTACCAACAGGCTTTAGTTTTGTCTTTTGTCGCTGTTGAGGCAAATCTGTTTTATCTTCAAGACCAAAGTTATGTACCCAGTCTGTTTGCTGAGTAAGGTGGCGCTGTAATTGCTCAGCAGCCATGACAGCAAGAGGGTGAGGCTGATAATAAAACGGGAAAGTAAATTTGTCTGGTAAAGGAATATCAGCAATCGATTCATTGAACTGATTAAAAAGGGGATCGAATTGTGACATGAAGGAAAGCCTTAACCGTTTTACTGTTGATTAGCTAATCTAAGTAGCAAGAGTAGGGATATAACATTATGGATAAAGCCATTGTTAATCATTAAAACGAACACTGATGGCTTTGTAAGCCTTTTAACCGCTCGATTATGGCAAATTATCTTGTTAATTATTACGCTGCATAAGTTTACCTTGATTGATGTCAAAAGGCATTAGTCGCGGCTTAAGAAAAGATCTTTCAAGCGCAGGTTTGTTATGGCGTTAGTGCTGTTAACTAGTGCTGTTAACTAGAATAGATGTTGGATTAAAGAAACGTTAGCTAGAGACGTTAGCTAGACACCCTAGCAAGAGACGTTAAGCTAAAGAGAAGCTAGAATAAAGCCATGGGATCACGACTTTATTCTATTGATATAAATCAGGTGTTATTTAGGGCGGTAAAGTACACAAATTTTGTTACCTGCAGGATCGCGTAAGTAACCTAGAAATAGTGGCCCCATTGGTGATTCTCGATAACCTGGCAATTCTTCACAGGTGACGCCACCATTAGCAAGCCCTGCAGCATGCCATGCAAGTGCTTGTTCTTCATTTGCAGCTGAGAAACCAACTGTGGTGCCATTACCATGGCTTGAGCTTTCACCATTGATAGGCTTAGTTAACGCAAAGACACCTGTTTCAGTGACATAAAAGCAACGCCCTTTCGGATCAATGGTACCTGGTGCGTGACCTAATGCTGCTAAAGTGGCATCGTAAAACGCCTTTGATGTGTCGATGTCGTTGGCGCCAATCATAATGTGACTGAACATAGTTAACTCTCCGTGTGTTTTATCAATTTGGATTTTAGAAAATCCAGAGGGGTTATTTATTTTTTATACATTGTTTATATTACTGTATTTGTTGTAAACGCTGT
Source organism: Shewanella sp. 10N.286.52.E4 (assembly GCF_041468785.1). NCBI lineage: Bacteria > Pseudomonadati > Pseudomonadota > Gammaproteobacteria > Alteromonadales > Shewanellaceae > Shewanella > Shewanella sp. 10N.286.52.E4. The sequence goes on along the minus strand of NZ_JBFRJJ010000004.1, from coordinate 194,295 downwards.
CTTAGTGCTGTTCTGCGTGTTGCTCAAGCAGTGAAATAGTATGACTGAGGAGTTGTTTATCTCCCATTTTTCCATGGCCAGGAAGCACTCTGTCGGTGTCTGTAAATTGTGTTTGTAATTGCTTAATTGAGAATGGCCAAGCGTCTAAGTCAGCTTCACCGTAATACCCTAAACTTTTACTGCCAAGGCTTTTGACTAAGCAGCCACCATAAAGCAATTTGGATTGAGGAAACCAGACTACCAAGTTATCAACCGTGTGACCCGCACCGACAAAATAGACTTCGGCTTTAGACTCTACAAAGTCGAATTGACCTGCTTTAAAGCTATTTGTGGTGGTAGGTTTGCCTGCTTGTTTAAGGAGTTTATTCGTATGTTCAGATGCATAGGTTGTCACGCCGATTCGGTTTAAGTAATCCACCCCCGCAGTGCGATCTTCATGTGAGTGCGTTGATACGCTGGCCGCTAAAGTGAAGCCTTGATTTTCAATCCAACTGACTAGTTTGATCGTATCAGCCTCACTCCATGGGGTATCTATTAAATAGGCTTTGTTATCATCAATTAAAACGAGTCCGTTAGAACCGACAAATCCGTATTGCTGGGTTTGCATAAAGGATTCGTGGACAAACAATGTGTCTGATAAAGGGCTAATGCTTAACTCGCCTTTAACTTGCAAGGAAGGCTTTTCTGTTTCTTTATCTGCCTTTGGGGTTGCTTTGGCTGACATTGACAACAATGTCGTGGCTAAACAAGCGCTGAAGCAAAGTGAAATAAGTAACCAGTTAATAGATTTGCGAGTGGTTCGGTTGAACATAAAAATACTCAAATGATGAAAGGTCGTGTTTAATACTGCCATAATTTACCCAGATTAGAATATCTTGTCGGTATTAAACCTTGTTAATTTGCCATTAGACTTAACTCAAAAGCTGCACTTGTCAGTTGCATTCGGTCACCTGTTCATTGATGTTTTAAAAACAGCTTTTGAACGTTAACTTTTGCTTTTATGCGTGAGGCTAGTAAGTATATTCCGGCTAATTTCCGATGAACAAAAATCGCATCAGTAGGTGGCGTATGCCATTCATCTGGCTTGGTACTCATTGATTTAGCGGCATCAGTGACGCGTTTTGCAAGGTTACTGGTTTCAAAGTCATACTCTCCGTCGCATCGCAATGGTTCACAGGCTTGGTGGAAAATATCAACGATCAGTTGTTGCTGCTCTATGGTGATATTTTTTTGAAAGAAACCGATGTCTGAGGCCGCTTGTGTCATTAACGTTTTGTCACTGGTCATCGCCCCTTGCATGAGTTTTCGGTAACCTGCAGACAGGTCATCTGATATTGAACGAGTGGCACCAAAGTCCAGTAATACAATCTTGTCACTTTGGCTTTGGTACATAAAATTGGCAAAGTTAGGATCTGTTTGTACTAGCTTGAACTCGAATAGCTCGTCTAGAAATAGTGCCAATAATTGGGTGGCGACATTGTCCCTAATGCTTTGCTCAAGCTTAGCGACATTTTCAATGGCTTCACCTTCGATAAACTCCATGACTAAAATACTGTCCGTGCTTAATGACTGGTAGATTTTTGGTACAATAAATTGTTCATTACCCGCAACCCATTGCTGGTATTGCGTTAAAAGGCGAGCTTCGTATTCATAGTCGGCTTCATGATGCAGTTGAGCTTTTGCTTCTGCGAGTAATTTATCAAATTGCACATGGTCTGGGATAAGTTGGGCCACTTTTAGTAAGGTAGCAACGTTATCAATATCGCTATCAATACTGTCTTTAATGCCAGGATACTGGATTTTAACCGCTAGCTTTTCCCCTGAATCTAAATAAGCAAGATGCACTTGGCCAATTGATGCTGCGGCAAAAGGGCGCAGTTCAAATTGGGCAAATGGCGATAACCAATCATTTCCCCATTGTTGTTTGAGTATTTCGACCAATTGTTTATGAGGCATGGCTTTAGCATCATCACGCAGCCTTGCCATGATTTCACTTAATTCTGCGGGTAATAAGTCCCCAGTGTCCATTGAAATCATTTGGCCGACTTTCATCGCCGCGCCGCGAAGTTGGGCGAGCTTTTCTGCTACTTGAGAAATATTCTTAGGCGTAAGAACCAGTTCTTGAAGTTTAGGTGATTGGCCTTTACTGAGCTGCTTTGCCCCTTCCAGCAATACATTTCCAGCTAAACGGGAGGCAAGACCACCCATTTTACTCAGTCTGGAAAAACGACTACTTGGAACTTTGGCTACTTCTTTACTCATAGTGACAACTCATTTTGAAGGAAAGAGAGGTACTGCTGAAGACTCATTCTTCATTCATCTGCTTCAATAATACGGCTTATTAAGAATACGTGGTGAACTGGATTTAGATCAACCTGATAGTGAGTGAGATACTTTCGGCAAATTGAATACGCAATAAAAAAGGACAACGAAGTTAGCTTCGTTGTCCTTAAAGTTTGTCTCAGTAATTAGCTGATTTCCGAAGTTAGCATTTGATCGCTAGAATTCAGTCTCTAGAATTCAGTCTCTAGAACTCAATAGTATCTTGCCAGCCTAAAAGTACACCTTGCATGCCATGTTTTTGCTCATATCGTTCAAGTTTTTCAGGGCTTGCATCATCAAGAGCTAACTCGCGATATTTCTTGGCAAACTTGAGGGTACGCAATAACTCTTTATAGAAATGCTTACCTAAGTCTTCGCGTATGGTTTGTGCTAAAGCGTCGGGTAAATGACTTAGCGCACGCTCAGTATGGAGCGTAATCGTATCAACACTGAACCATTTTTCATCTAATTCAATTTTGCGTAAACGCTTTTTCATGTCTTCACGCACTCTGGCGTCATCAAACATAATGCGGTACAAAACGGCTTCAGCTAATACGCTTTCTAAGCCCAAGCTAAATAAAGGATCAAGCTCCACTTTAGCGTAAAAGGTTTCTAATAAAACCTTAGTGGCTTCTTGGTTTTGATGATCTTTCAGCGCTGTTTGATAATCTTGCCAGCCTAACCATTCTTCAGTATCGGGTGGAGTAGAGATTTTCTCTAACAAGAGCTGATTGATACCACCGTAAAGCGAATTATCACTTCCGTGCATGTGTTTACTGACAGTTGTCAGCATGCTCCAGCCTTTTTGAAAACACTTAAGCACGCCATCGGGCGTTTGCAGTAAAGCGACTGAAGCGACAGGTTCTTCACCTGTTAGCGCAATAAGTCCTATACTTACGACACCAATGACATCGTGAGCGGCATGCTCAAGCAAATGCATTTTGTGTTTGTTATAAAACTTATCTGCCAGTTTCAAACTCATTAAAATCGCTTTGGATTTTATTTGAGTCACATGTTCATCGGTTAAGCGTTCTTCTGCACGTCCATATTCAAGTACACGACTAAAATAGGGACCTTGGTTATTATCACGTAATGCTAATTGCATTAAGTCGATTCCTTAATCAAGAAAAGTAAACATGTCATCGACTTCAGCGTATTCATCAGCCACTTCGTTTTTCTCTTTCGCTTGTAGAACAAGCTCATTAACGAATTTACCGATGATTTGCTCCCAGCCAGAACTTTCATTACGTAGCAAGTTCTTAATTGATGAAGCCACACTAGGTGCAAGTTGTTTAATAAGAGCGAATAAGCTGCGTGGGTCGTCCATCGCTAAGCTGTGAGCTTCTTCATCTGCCTGCCAGTTACTGTAGCCTACAGTTTCGCCATCATCTTCATCATCGAAACTCTCGTAAATCGAATTACCATCTTGCTCGCCAGATGGTGCAAGGATTAGCTCAATAAACGGAATTGACAAGTAGAATAATCCAGCTGGATCTTCAGCAATACATTCTAGAATAGCGGTTTGCTTTTCTTCTGTTCCCTGAATACGAATGAGGTAAGTCAGAAACTCAAATGTATGGTGCATGAGCTCATCGGCATTGGTTTTAATTTGCTCTTCCCAATACAGTGGCTGCTGACAAACGATGTCACGGATTTGTTCTGGCGACATCAACTCAGACATGATTGATGGACATGAAATATCATGGTGACTGTTAATTTGCGTTAAGGTCACAATATCCATGTGCTCAATAACATCAACCAGTTGATCATCCGACATGGTATTAGCAATAATTTCAAAGCGCTTACTGGCTTGTTGCGGCTCGACATCGGCAAGATCTTTAATCTCTGCTGCTGTGAGTTCAATAAGGTTGTTCATTATCGCTCCTCGTCATCATATTGATCGTAATAGCCTTCTTCATCGCTGTCGTCATAATCACCATCATCATTGTATGGATCATAACCGTCGTCAGATGAATCTGAGTCTGAAGCACTACTGAATGATTTACTCGGCGCTACCACATTATCTTGGGTGTTAAGTAAGTACACCACGGCGCAGCTCTCAATCAGTAATTCTTCACTATACTTGCGTACTGCCAGCACTAAAGGCACATCATCATTATTAAATTGAATCGTTACTTTAAACTCATCCCACGACGGCATCGTCGCAGTATCAATCCATGTTGCCCACTTGGTTTTGGCAGCATCTGAAAAGCGAACTCGATTGAATAGCGCCACAGGTAAGTATTCTGGCACAGCGGCAAGCATCGAAGGATCCGCTAATAAGATCGCTTTCATTGAGTCAGTAAATTTGGCTAATGCTTCAGGGCTATCGGGATCGTTATACGACTCGATATTGTCATAGGCATTATTTTTTAACTCATTAATACGTGAGATATTAAGTGGTTTGCTCATGGGTTTCTCAAGAATAAAATTGGTCCCACAGCTCGGTCATTGCCGCTGTAGGATTGGTCACGATGACATTATTAAAATCTTTAATAAAGGCAGTTCTTAATTTTTTATCAGACAAAACATCATAGGCATTTTTGACCCGATGCAACTGCTGCGCTGCAAGATGTTTTTCTTCTTCTGAAGCATTAATCAGTTTATCGGGGTGTAACTTATTTGATAAACGTTTATAGGCTTTTTTTATTTCGTCTTCTTTGGCACTGGCTTTAACACCGAGGACTGTGAAGTGGTTAATCATATTTTTACCTATGGCATATGAACTTGGATAGACTGATGCTAATCCATTAAATTATGATTATTTGGTTGTATACCCATGATACTTCAAGATGCAAAGTCAGCAAGGCAAATAGTGCCAAGATGCTAGGCATAAAATTGAAGTATAGTTATTCTACATAGATATTTTATAACAACGCAGATTGGTGCTATTTGCCTTGCCCTACGGGGCGCAAGCTCGAAAACCATTGCTACGTTGTAAGCTTTGAAAAGTGAATAACAATTACCTCAGCTTACGCCTTGCATTGTTATCCGAGCTTGTGCCTGACAAAGCATTTTGAGGTAACATGGGTATAAATAATAACAGAAATACAATCATTTCCATAAAACTATCAACTAGTTTAGCTTATTACAAAATTCAGATGTTCAAATTGAATAAAAATAATACAAAATTAATAATCTGAATGTCCACTTTGGCTGACAGTTGCTTTGAATTATTCTCATTTTTAGGCTTTTGAAAATAAAAAAGAGCACCTCATGGTGCTCTTTTATATTGTATCTTAGCGACCGCTACGGGCTATTTCGACTAGCTATTCCTAACAAATAAATCTGCTATCGATTGCTATTAAGGATTGCTATTAACAATTGCTATTAACGATTGTTAGCAAACAAATATAGTAAGTTTAACTATCCGTGTTGTCTTTTTCGATTATGGCTAAAATCACTGGCACTATTTGATTAATAGCACCAACACAAAGACTTAATATTGCGACATATTCCCAACCCATGTTTAGCTCCTTTTTGTTCCAACTTAACGGCTGTCACGTTGTTTTTTCAGATGCAGCCAGTGTAGAAAAGAAGGTAAATCTAAATAAGTGAGAACTGTCATGGGTTCAGATGACAAAAGTCATATATTGGCGTTTTTATATTTATTAACGGCTATTTAATCAGCTTTAGCAGTGATTTAAATCGCTCGCCACTTGCTTGATGCTGTAGCTCAAATAAGCATGACTCAGTATTGGTTGTTCGTGCGCCTAATTGCGTCATCATTTGAATACCCAGTTGTTTGTTTTCAACAGTGCGTGAAGATACCGCATCGGCGACAAGATGGACGTTATAGCGATTAGAGAGTAAATCTTGGCAGGTTTGGTAAACACAAACGTGGGTTTCAATACCGGCAAGAATAATATCTGTGCGATTAAGCCTGGCTAACTGTTGCTGAAACTCTGGACTTTGCCAAGCGCTGAAATATGACTTTGGAATAACTTGAGTCGTTTTACTCAGTAGTGCAGCTAACTCCTCTGTGGTGCCGCCCAATTTATCGGGCAATTGCTCAACCCATAAAATTGGCATATCAAACAGCTGCGCTCCTTGAATAAGAATGCCCAGTTGTTTGTGGAGTTCGGGAGATTGTTGCATGACTTGGGCAAGTTTACCCTGAACATCAATGATCACTAATACCGATTTATCTGTGGTTAACATGGCCATTCCTTACTACTGGAGAATTAGGTGTATGAGTCATATTGAGTAAACGATACTTTTGCACTAATGACTATTGTCGAAAAGTCGAACAAGCTTAATCAGCTGATAAAAGGTAAGTGAGTTATCCTGTAAATCTAATACTGTGATGCTGTCATGGCTATGGCTATGACTGCGTTGCTATTGATATAGATACAGATATCGATATAGAGATAGAGCTGCAACTGGGCCTTCAAGGAAGAGTAATGAACAAGCGAATTATTATATGTGCCGATGGTACTTGGAACCGACCTGAAGAAGACATTAACCAAGATCAAGCGACCAATGTGCTGCGTCTAGCGAGAGCCATTAGCCCCGTCGCTGCCGATGGCACTCCCCAACAGGTATTTTATGACTGGGGAGTAGGCTCTTATTACGACGGTATCATTGGTGGCGCAACCGGAAGAGGTCTGCATAAAAATATTGTCGATGGCTACCGATATATTGTGCAAAATTATCAAGCGGGTGACGCCATTTACTTATTTGGCTTCAGCCGAGGCTCGTATACCATGCGCTGCTTGTGTGGACTGATTAATAACTGCGGCATCGTAAAACGCCCTGATGCCAAGCTCATTCAACAAGCTTTTGACCACTATAAAACCCAAGCTTCAGCATATGCACCAGATGGCGCGAAGTCATTGGCATTTAGGCAGCAACATTCGCATCCTTCGCGAGATATTGAGTTTGTTGGTGTATGGGACACGGTGGGCGCAATGGGCATCCCCAGCTCTTTTTTAGGCTTGTTTGAAGATAAAGATGAGTTTTATGACACGAAAATTGGCAGCAATGTCAAAGTGGCTCGCCATGCACTAGCGATTGATGAGCATCGACAAGATTTCGAGCCGACAATTTGGCAACCCAAAAATACCATGGATATGAAACAAGTTTGGTTTGCGGGGGCCCACAGTAATATTGGTGGCAGCTACCAAGCTGACAAGAATGGGCAGATGTTATCGGATAATGCTTTGTTATGGATGTTGTCTGAAGCTCAAGCGAAGAGTTTAAGTATTGAGTCACATTTAATTAATCAGGTTTCACCAACCCCTTTAGCTAAATTGCATAACTCGCGACGTAGCTTTTATCGTGTTAAACGTAAATTGCATCGAGATATGGCCCCAATGGGTCTGCCAATGTTGATCCATCAATCGGTAAAAGATCGTTGGGATAATGACCCCAAATACCGACCTAAGAATCTTCAAGACTTAATAAAGCAATATGGCTGGCCCAGTGAACTCGTGTTATAACGCATTCAATAGTCTTAATAAATTGCTAGAATAGCGTTTTAGCGCTGGTTTATTAAAACTGGATTCATTTTTACGTTATTGGTTACATTAACCTTGACTTCACTTATCAAAGGATTTTTAGTGGCTCATTTTGTTGCTCATCGATTTATATTCACCTTAAGTTTCACTTTAGCGTTATCGGTACTAGGCGTTTGTGGCAATGCAGCGGCTACAGAAGTGTTAGCAACTAAAGCTTTAGTGAGCAAAGACATAGTAAACAAAGCTTTAGTAGATAAAAGCATTCCTGCTAAACGGGTGATTGCGTTATCTCCTCATGCAGTAGAAATGCTATATGCCATAGGAGCTGGCGAGACGATTGTTGCTACCACGGATCATGCAGACTTTCCTGAGCAAGCTAAGAATATCCCGAGTATTGGCGGCTATTATGGCATTCAGATGGAGCGAGTGATTGAGCTAAATCCAGACCTTATTGTGGTGTGGAAAAGTGGCAATAAAATGGAAGACATTGGCCAATTAAAACAGCTAGGTTTTAATGTGTTTAATAGCGATCCTAAAAGCTTAGATGATGTGGCCAAAGAGCTAGAACAATTAGGTGAGCTAACGGGGAATCAACAGCAAGCTAAGCGAGTGGCTAATGATTACCGCAAACAGTTATCGCTCATTCGTAGTGAAAACCAACAAAAGCCTGCTGTGAAAGTCTTTTATCAATTATGGTCAACGCCATTAATGACGGTATCAAAGGGAAGTTGGATAGAGCATATTATCAGTGCTTGTCATGGCGAGAATGTATTTATCGATGCTGCCAGTGAATACCCACAGATAAGCGTTGAGAATGTACTATTAACCGGTGCAGAAGTGATTCTTCAAAGCCAAGATGAAGGTAATGTGATTGGTGTCGATTGGTCAACGTGGCCTGAATTACCCGCAGTAAAAAATAATCATATCTATCAGCTTAATGCGGATTTACTGCATCGCGCTTCCCCAAGAGCCATACTAGGTGTGCAAGCACTTTGTGACGCTTTAGATAACGTCAGAGCGCAATGACATCTGACTTATACTCACAAGCGATATGTTTAGCTGTTATCAAAGCACAGCGAGATAAGACCTAAGCTCAAAGTATAAGGCATAACCTTTCCTGTTGTGATTCACCTATTGCTAATAAAGTGTCCGCTCGGACACTTTCCTTTTATGCGGACACTTTTTCAGTGTGTCCGCGGACACATTCTATTGCGTTAAAAGAACTACGATTTAGTTAAGTTTATGATTTTAATTGTTTTTAATTTTCTGGCACGCCCTGTGCTATCTGTTAGGTATCAATATCGAATTAGCGGACTAGATAACCATCTAACTGACATTATCTAGCGAGTTTCAAGGAACTGAGATGATTAAAGATACCAGCGGACAAGATACTGTCGTTAAGCCAAGTGCTTCTAAAAAACTCCGTATACCAGTCATTATTGGCACAGTAGGTGTGTTAATGAGCGCCTTAGTGTGGGCAAGCATTGGACATGATTCATCGATTCGTTCAATTGAAAGCAAAGACTTACGTTTAGCCACGGTAACTCGTGGCACTTTGGTTCGTGATATCGCTACCACAGGTAAAATCGTTGCGGCCAATGCGCCTATTTTGTATAGCACTGAACAAGGTGTCGTGACGCTATTGAGTCAGCCTGGTGATCAAGTTGAACCCAACCAAGTTGTCGCTCAAATCGATAGCCCTAAATTACGCAGTCGTTTTCAACAAGAGCAATCGGTATATGCCGCAATGGAAAGTGATTTAGAGCGCGCCAAGTTAGATGCACGCCGTGAGCAATTACGAGTCACCCAAGTACTGGATATGGCGAAAGTTGATTTGGAAGCCGCAGACAGAGAAAGCCGCCGAGGCGATCAATTGATTCAAAACAGCTTGATTAGCCGAATTGATTTTGAGAAAGGTAAAGATGAGTTACGCAAAGCTAATTTAATGCATCAGCATGCGATTCAAGAAGTCGATTTGATGCGCGATACCTTAACGTTCGAACTGAAAAATCGCGCTTTGGAAGTCGATAGACAAGCCTTGGTTGTGACTGAGCTTGCTCGTCAGATATCAGCATTAGAAGTTAAGGCACCGGTTAAAGGCATTATTGGTAACTGGTTGGTTGAACAAAAAGCACGAATTGGTGCCAGTCAGCCTATTTTAACGGTTGTGGATTTAAGCGCCTTTGAAGCAGAGCTTGCTGTACCTGAGTCTTACGCAGACGATTTAGGTATTGGCATGGAAGTGGAACTGAGTTTTGGCAGCGTCAATGTTATGGGTCACTTGTCTTCTATTTCACCTGAAGTAAGAAATCGTGAGGTAACCGCGCGAGTTAGGTTTAATCCTGAACCGAGCTTATCACTACGTCAAAACCAACGTTTATCAGCAAGGGTGTTATTAGAGAATCGCCCGAATGTATTAATGGTAAAACGTGGTGACTTTTTAAATCGTGGTGGTTCAACTGCATTTGTGATGAGTCAAGATATGGCAGTTAAAACGCCAGTGATACTAGGCGCTAGAAGCATGAGCCAAGTTGAAATCGTCGACGGTGGTAAAGAAGGTGATGTATGGGTGGTGTCTGGCACCGAAGCATTTAGAAACGATGAACAGATTCAAATTAGATAAATGTTAACCCTATTGGATTACAACAGCATTAAGTAAGGACACCACAATGAAATTATCTCAAACAAAACCAATCACTGGCTTTATCGCGTTGATGTTTTTGAGTTTAGCGGTGAGTTATCGCATAGATGAAAGCTTTAACTGGTTGTCATTTAGTTTTCAAATTATTGACCTAACAGATCAACTCGCAGATCAGGTTAGTTATGGATTAAGCAGCGACATAGTGCAGGTGCTATTTGAATTAGATTTTGCCACTGCCATACAGATTATTGTGCAGTTTTAGCACTGTAAATAACCATTTTATTAACCAACTTATAGAATAAATAATGATAACTAGCGCTAAAGCATTAGCTAGTTAAACAAGGAAAGAACACATGTTATCAATGAAAAATATTAGCAAAGTATTTAAAACGGACTTAGTAGAAACTCATGCTTTACGTGACTTTAATCTTGAAGTTGAAGAGGGGGAGTTTGTTGCGGTTACAGGGCCATCAGGCTCAGGAAAAACCACCTTTTTGAATATAGCAGGTTTACTTGAAGGGTTTACCTCTGGCGAATTCTGTCTTGATGGTGTCAATGTATCTAACTTAAGCGATAACCACAGCGCTAAAGTCAGAAATGAAAAAATTGGTTTTATTTTCCAAGGTTTTAACCTTATCCCTGATCTTAATTTAGCTGAAAATGTTGAAGTGCCTTTACGTTATCGTGGTTTTAATCGAGCTGAGCGTAATCGCCGGGTGGAATCAGCGTTAGAGCAAGTAGGATTAGCAGCGCGTATGAAGCATTTACCGTCACAATTGTCAGGTGGGCAGCAGCAACGTGTTGCGATTGCTAGAGCCTTAGCTGGCGAGCCAAGGTTTTTATTAGCCGATGAGCCAACGGGTAATTTAGACAGCTTAATGGCGCGCCAAGTGATGGAGCTACTAGAAAACATCAATCAAACGGGAACCACGATTATTATGGTGACCCATGATGCAGAATTGGCTCGACGTGCCCAGCGCAATATTCAAATCGTTGATGGCCAAGTGTGTGACTTCTCTATGTATCAAAAAGCCGATCAATCTGTTGTAACCGATTTACAGCAAGCTGCTGGCTTACAAAAAGCTGCCAGTAGCAATGGATAATCTGAGTAGGAGATAAGCTTATGTTTTTATATTATTGCGATCTTGCTTGGCGCAGCATCAAGAAAACCCCAATGCTATCCATGCTAATGGTTTTAGCGATTTCAATTGGTATTGGGATTACGATTACTACACTCAATGTTTACAAAACCATGTCATATAACCCTGCCGGAGACAGAAGTGATAGCATCAACTCCATTCAGCTTTGGAGCCAAGGCTTAGATACCTGGGATGATTTTCAGTCGAATATTACTTATACAGATGTCATTAATCTACGTAATAATAACGAGTTAGCGCTTAAGGCTGCATCATTTCGTACTGGGCTGGCAATGCAATCTGATAATCAAGATATTGAGCCTGTGTTAAAAAGTATTCGAATCACAGACAGAGACTTTTTTAGTATTTTCGAGGTGCCATTTTTATATGGTGAACGTTGGAGTAAAACGGTCGATAGTCAGCCTGCTTATCAAGTGGTGATCGGTGAGAAACTCAATCAAACGTTTTTTGATGGACAAAACAGTGTCGGTAAAACCATCTACCTTAATCGTAAGCCTTACCAAGTGGTCGGAGTGATTAAAGAATGGAATCCACAACCTAAATACTATGATCCTCTGAACGGTGCATTCAATGATGCTGAAGAGGTGTTCATTCCATTCTCACTGACTGAGCAAGAAGAGTTTGATGTTTGGGGCAATACCAGTGGCTGGAAATTTGAGCCAATGTTGACCTATCAAGACCGCTTAAATTCTGAAAAAACCTGGATTCAGTTTTGGGCGTTATTACCAACGGCTGCCGACAAGCAACAGTTGCAAACTTGGCTTGCTCAGTATGTTGAACAACAACGCAGCTTTGGTCGTTTCACTGATACTGCTAAAACCCCGCAAGAGTCTTTTCAAATTAGTGATGTGGCGCTATGGCTTGAGAATAATGATGTAGTGCCAAGAGATAACAAAATTTTAGTCGGCCTCAGTGTACTGTTTTTGAGTGTGTGTTTGGTCAATATTTTAGGTTTATTGCTAACTAAGTTTTTAAAACGCGCGCCAGAAGTGGGTGTTCGCCGCGCCATTGGTGCCAGCCGTGGGCAGATATTTTCCCAGTATATGGTGGAAGTGGGCTTAATCGGTTTTATTGGCGGCATTGTAGGGTTGTTGTGGGCTTGGGGGGCATTAACTGTGCTACATGCCGAGTTTAATGTCGACCCGAGTGTTACAGGGTTAGATACCAGCATGTGGATTATCACACCACTAATTGCCATATCAACGGCAGTACTGGCAGGTGTGTACCCTGCTTGGGTAGTGTGCCGCACTAAGCCTAGCGTGTATTTAAAAGCGCAGTAGTGAGCAAAGAAAGGAATTCAACATGTTACATATCAAACCTATTTTATCGAGTTTAATGCGCAGCAAAAGTGGTCCTGTGTTGTTGCTGTTACAGATTATTTTGTCAGTTGCGATTGTGGCTAATGCCAGCTTTATTATTCATGAACGTTTAACCATGATGCAGCGTGATTCGGGCTTAATGGAAGAGCAAGTTTTAAGCTTTAACGTTTATAATTTTGACCCTGCTATCGATAACATTCAGCAAAATGTTATCGACCAACAAATATTACGTGACCTACCCAATGTCATTGATGCCAGTTCAACCAACATGATGCCACTCAGTGGTAGCGGTTGGATGGATCGCTATGTTGATAGTGCCGATGAAGACACCGCCAAAAGTATGCCTGGCTTTGCTTTGTATTTAGGTAATGAACATTTACTCAATGTGATGGGCGCTAAGCTTATCGAAGGGCGTAATTTTCGTCCTGAAGAAATCAATACTCAACTTGATCAAAGCGGCATGGTAGCGATGGTATCGAAACCTCTAGCTGAAGAGTTCTGGGGAGATGAATCTCCCGTTGGCAAAATCATGTATCAAGGTGCACAAACCATCGAAATTATTGGCGTGATTGAAAAGCTACAAGGGGCTTGGGTTAATCATGAGAATTTTGAATATAGCGTGATTCAAAATATTGATTTTGGCGGTGGGTTGAAGAATAAAACCTATATGGTACGTGCTTTACCTGAACATATTCCCGCTCTAGAAGAAGCCATTGTCAAAGCGTTTCATGCTGAAAACCCTAATCGCGTTATTGATGGTTTTTCATCACTACTCGATATGAAGAAAGAGTCTTATAGCAACCATAGATTAATGGCAACCTTACTCAGCATGATGGTGATTTTATTGCTGTTGATTACTGCTTTAGGGTTAACAGGGATGGTGATGTTCAATATTCAGCGTCGTACTAAGCAGATTGGCACTCGCCGTGCTTTAGGGGCGAAAAAACGCGATATTGTTAACTTCTTTATGGTTGAAAACTACATGATTTGTCTTGCTGGTGGAGTGATTGGTGGCTTATTGTCATTGCAATTAGGTCAACAATTAATGAGTTTATATAGTTTACCCATGTTACCCATGACTTATCCTATTGCCGCTATTGCTGGCTTGTTAATCGTGACGACATTGGCAGTGATTTTCCCCGCGCTGAAGGCGGCAAAAATATCACCTGCAATGGCAACCCGCAGCGTTTAACTAACATCATAGGTTAATGGTGAGTCGTCGCCATTAACCTCAAAATAATCCTATGGCCTTATGCTAACTTAGGTTGATACATGCTTAAGCTTCTCGCAAAAGAGACCTTTTTACAGTAACGTTATCTGGATTACATAACGCCAGAACATACAAAGAGAACACATAATACACATGGATAGTATTTTAGTGGTTGATGACAACCATGCTATATGCAGCGCACTGACGTTGATGTTAGACATCCATGGCTATCGAGCATTGAGCTGTGAAACGCCAGAGCAAGCCTTAGATATTGTATCTAAACAAGATATTAGTCTTGTTATTCAAGACATGAACTTTACTCAAGATACGACTTCTGGCGAAGAAGGTAAGCAGCTGTTTTATACCTTACGCCAGCAGCAGCCCAATTTACCGATTATTTTAATGACGGCGTGGACACAATTAGAAACCGCTGTTGAATTGGTTAAAGCAGGCGCTGCCGATTACATGGGCAAGCCCTGGGATGACGCCAAGCTGCTCACTAGCATCAATAATCTATTGTCGATTTATCACCTTTCTAAGCAAAATAATCAACTGACCCGCGTGGACTCTGATCGCATGAGTGCCATTAACAATGCTGACTTGTGCGGTATGGTATTTGGCAGCGGCGTAATGCAGCGCTGTATTGATTTAGCATTACAAGTGGCCAAGTCTGATGTGTCCGTGATGATTACGGGCCCTAATGGTGCAGGCAAAGATAAAATTGCTGATATATTACAAGCCAACTCATTATTAAGTCATAAGCCATTTATCAAAGTGAACATTGGCGCATTGCCAATGGATTTACTGGAAGCCGAATTATTTGGCGCTGAAGCTGGCGCGTTCACTGGTGCAAACAAAGTTCGCATAGGCCGTTTTGAAGCCGCAGACGGCGGTACACTATTTTTAGATGAGATTGGTAACTTGCCGTTATCTGGGCAAGTGAAACTATTACGCGTGCTGCAAACTGGCGAATTTGAACGTCTTGGAAGTCATCAAACTCGAAGAGTGAATGTCCGCGTGATTAGCGCAACCAATGCAGACTTAGCAGATGATATTGCCAATGGCCTGTTTAGAGAAGATTTATTCTACCGCTTAAACGTGATTGAGCTGCCATTAGCACCACTTAATCAGCGCGTGGATGATATTTTACCGTTAGCACTGCATTTTGTTGGTGAAGGGTTTAGCTTTGATAAACCTGCTCAGCAAGCATTATTATCACACCCGTGGTCTGGCAATGTCAGAGAACTTGAAAACGTCTGCAAAAGGGCGGTTTTACTGACACAAAATGCCGTATTAACCAGCGCTGATTTAGGGCTGACATCTGTAATCGTCAATACAACAGTTCAAGAGACTACGCCTGTATCAACTAAGAATATGCCAGTATCTGAACCCGATAAGTTGCAAATTGAACAAGCGCTTATCGCTCATAATGGTGTGATTGCGAGGGTGGCTAAGTCTTTAGGTTTAAGCCGCCAAGCACTTTATCGCCGTATGGATAAATACGGCCTTTCTGCTAATTAGCCCATGGCGATGACTTTATTAAATGCGAATAAAAGTGAACATAGATAATGAAAAATACGCTGCAACTTCGAAGTAAGTTAGTGCTTGGTAATCTTTTAAGCCTGGCCGTCAGCGGACTATGTGGTTGGAGTATTTGGTTTTCATTTGGCCCTGAACAATTATGGCTGGCGATTGTCATTAGTGCGGGAGTTTGTTTCTTAATTAGTATGTGGTTAACTCAAACGTTGAGCGATAGTTTAAGCGCATTAGAAGTGGGTTTACTCAACTTTAAAGATAATGAATTTAGCGTATCTTTACATGGCTATGGCGAACCACAATTAGATGCCATTGCAGAGCTGTATAACCAAGCATCGCAAAAGCTGCGTAATGAACGGCAGTTCATCTATCAACGTGAATTGATGCTCGATAAAGTTATTCAAAACTCACCCAACATTATGTTGCTGGTGGATGACCACCAAAGAATTATCTATGCCAATGACGCTGCAAGACACTTATTTAACCAAGGTGTACGCATTGAAGGTATGTTGTTATCTGATTTAATTGCAGAGCTACCTCATGCGCTCAAGCAAGCACTCGATAGCGAGCATGAAGGGCTATTTTCAATTGATGGTGACAACCCAAATAGTAGTGATGATGACGTTGAGACCTGGCATATCTCACGGGGCAAGTTCAGCCAAAACAATCAACAACACCATTTAATATTACTCAAGCAGCTGACCAAAGAACTTAATCGCCAAGAAGTGGCAGTGTGGAAGAAGGTTATCCGCATTATCAGCCACGAATTGAACAACTCAGTAGCACCTATAGCGTCTATGGTGAATTCAGGAAGAGTGTTAACCAAGGACGTTAATAACGACAAGCTTGAGTTGATATTCGACACCATCGAAAATCGTACGGCACATTTAAGCCAATTTATCTCTCATTATGCAGAGTTTGCCAAATTACCCTTACCTCGAAAAACCATTGTCAATTGGGATAACTTGATTGAGCAATTAGCTGAGCAATACGCTTTTAAATTGAATTCAGATTTACCAACAATGGCAATTGAATTAGATTGCGTTCAGCTTGAACAAGTACTGATTAACTTACTTAAAAATGCCCATGAATCGGGAGCTGATAAAGATAAAGTCAGCTTAAGCTTTCAACAGGTAAATCATCCTCTAGCAGGCATTATTATCACTATCGAAGATAATGGTAGCGGTATGTCGAGTGAAGTGCTGTCTCAAGCGTTATTACCGTTTTATTCAACTAAACAGTCAGGTACCGGAATTGGCCTGCCTTTATGTCGTGAAATAGTAGAAGCTCACGGCGGTCATATTACCATGCAAAACCGTGCACAAGGTGGACTTAGCGTTAAGTTGTGGCTGCCAAAAGAATCGGTTATTTAAAAAATAGAAGGCTAAAGGAATAGATTGCAAATGAAACTGGCACAGTTAAATATCGCAAAATGTAAATACCCACTAGAAGCTCCAGAGATGAAAGACTTTGTTGATAATCTTGATGAGGTCAATGGGATTGCCGAGGCGAGTTTAGGTTTTGTATGGCGACTGCAAGATGAGTCTGGAGATGCCACCCAAATTCAAGTATTCGATGATCCGAGCTTGATTGTCAATATGTCCGTTTGGGAAGATGTTGAATCGCTAAAAAACTTTATGTTTCGCACCCATCATCGCGATTTTATGCGCCGAAAAGGCGAGTGGTTTGAACGCTTATCTGAAGACAGCTATGTTTTGTGGTGGGTCGCTGAAGGGCATACTCCTGATGTTCACGAAGCAAAAGAAAGGTTAATGCACTTAAGAGAAAATGGTGACTCGGCATACGCTTTTACGTTTAAAAGTAACTTTACCGAAAGCGATATAGCCTGATTTTAGGACTAAAACTAAAAGCCAATTTTTGCACTAAGCACTCGTTTCTAAGTAATGACTAACTCGCGGATAATGCCTTTACTGAACCAAGATTGTAATGTCTGCAGCACCATCATAGGTGCGGCCTGTTCATCGTACCAATTCAGCATTGCCTCACATTGATGGGCAAAATCATTTCCTTCAATAAAACCTGTTAATAGCGCGTATTGGCTTTGATTTAATGATTCAAATTGAGTCAACCTTTCACTGTTACGCCATAAGGCCCAATACCTTTGTTGTTGATAATATGGGGCGTCAGGAGCCGTTTCAGCTTTAAGTGCTTGCCAGCTTTCTACAGCGTTACTTTTGCAGCTAAACATTTGTAAGCTTGGGTGAAAGCGTAAACTGCAATCAGGCCATAACTCAGGTGCTAAAGTCTGCAAATCTGTGAAGTCAGCTCGAGTAGACTCAGCGCCATCAAAAGCAGCGAGTAACAAACGCTCAAATTGGGCAATATCAGCTAAAATAGGATATTGGCAAAAGAAGTCATCTGTGCGCAAAAACGCGGGTAAATTATCGCAAAACTGTCGCAGAGATGTTGCTGAAGAGGGGTGAGCGTCGAGATATTCTATGGCTAACTTATCAAATAGTTCATCACCTAAATATTGGCCTAAAATCTGATGATCTGTTTCCATGGTTTCTTTCAGACGAATTCGATATGCATTGGCATAGATTTGTAGTCGATGGTCTGCAGAAATTCCTTTTTGATCCGAAACCCGCTCCCTGATATCAACAAGGTTATTATCGCTTTTGGCCGATAATAAATATTGCATAAACGCTTGTTGAGTTTGTCTTAGTTGACTCATACGGCCACCTTTTTACTGGGTAACTGATAAGGATGCTGAATAAGATCTTCATTAGTACTCATTGGCGATATCGCTCCCATTGGGGCGAGTGATGACTGGCTTAATGCAGGATGTCCCGGCAAGGTGAGTTCAGCGATTTTCTGCGCCTCTAGCAGCTCTTGGTATAGCACTGGAAAATCTGGAATATTGGCATCTCGTTCAATCATGGTGCTGATGGGGCCAAAGCGCTCAAGCGCTGCTTGATATAATGTCCACACACTGGGCGGTACATCGTGGTCGTGAGTATCAATCACATATTCGCCGTAGTCTGAGTGGCCAGCTAAATGAAATTGTTGTACACGACGAGGATCAATTTTTTTTAAGTAATCTAGTGGGTTAAAAAAATGGTTTCGAGCACTGACGTAAATATTGTTGATATCCAGTAAAATAAGGCAATCAGCTTCTTCTGCAACTTGTGATAAAAAGTCCCATTCATCCATGGTTGAGTCTTTATATGATAGGTAACTGGATACGTTTTCAAGTAGCAGCCTTCTGCCCAAAACGTCTTGGGCTATTTTCACTCGTTCAGCCACATGTTTAACGGTTTCTTCTGTGTAGGGCAAAGGTAATAAATCATGACTGTTAACGCCATGAATTGACGTCCAGCAAATATGATCAGAGATCCATTTAGGATTAATGTCATTACTGAGTTTTTTTAGAGATTTAAGGTAGTCCATATCCAGTGGGTCAGTACTGCCAATTGACATTGATACGCCGTGCATGACTACCGGATATTGCTCTGCGATTGCCTCTAAATAGTATCGAGGTTTACCCCCAGCAACTAAGTAGTTTTCAGATAAGACTTCAAACCAATCGATAGCAGGTTGGTGCTGCAAAATATACTCGAAATGATCCGTGCGTAACCCTAAGCCAAAACCAATAAAGTCTTGTGTGATTTTCTGTTCTGACATTGGCTTACCTCTTATTGAACGCATCGCATTGTGCGGGAAGTTAATAGCTTGGAAATTAGGGGGGGAATCTTACCAAGCCATCACTTTTTACTTTTTCACAGTAGCGAACTCTTATTGGAATGTTCGCTCAAATGATCGCTAACCCGTTTTACCGCCGATGTCAGCACATGATTTAGCTGTTGTATTGACAAAACCTGAACCTTTACAGCTCGCTTTGCCACCACACGCATGATCAGCGCCTTTACAATCATTATGGCCTTTACATACGTTGACGCCGTAACAATGGACCAAATCTGCCTTCGTTATTTTACCAACCCAGTCATCTTTGACTTTACCGCCAACATCACCACAGGCCTTTGATGGCATAGCAACAAACCCAGTTCCTTCACAACTTGCTTGGCCTTTACAGGCATTATCAGCTGTACCGCAATCATTGTGTCCTTTACAGACATTGACGTCATAACAGTGGACTAAATCGGTTTCACCCGCAGCTAAAGGTGCAGTATTAGATTCACCTGCCACTGCTTGACCTGATAACCCAGCCATTGCCATTGCAAGTGCTGCACCTGAAAGTGCTGTTTGTGCTTTCGTATTCATGATAGTTCCTTGCTTAAATTTGAACGTTCAAATGAATCAATATTATTGAGTGTTCAATTGAGTTGTAAGCTTAATTAGTGAGGTAAGTAGACACTTACATGTGCTCCTACTAATTAAAAGATGCTGCTCTTAAAAGATACTGTCCGCGGTTATCTGTCTTAATAGCAGGTAACTATATTGACCGTGAGGGTGGCTGGGATATTTCAAATTAGTTGTGTGAGGTAAACAAAATGTTATAACCAAGCAGGGCGAGAATAGCGTTTTACAGTTGATTTAAAACAATTTAAATTCAGTTTTATGTTAATGAAATAAATTTCTGATTTCAGCTAACTGAGCCTATTTATCACTTCATAAGCGGTTATTTTTAAGTCTAGATAATTGAAAATTTAAATCTAGACAATTGAAAATTTAAATCTAGACAGTTGAAAAGTCCTTTTTAAAGCCACTAAAAAGTGATTTACTGTCGGCTAATTGTCCTCTGCAAGCTTGGAAGCATTAATGCAAACTCTACTTATCTGTTTATTTATCGCTATGTTATTACCTTATTTGGCTAAAGGTCCTGTGGCAGTTGCTATGGCAAAACTGGGCGGTTATGACAATGCTCACCCACGTTCGCAACAAGCACAGTTAACTGGGGTTGGTGCTAGAGCATTAGCTGGGCATCAGAATGCGTTTGAGTCATTGATTGTTTTTGGCATAAGTTGTCTTGTAGTGCTTGCTACCGATAATGTCACCCCACTAGTGTCGACCTTGGCTATCGTACATGTCATCGCAAGGGTTAGTTATCACTTACTTTATTTAAAAGGCATTGCCACTATGCGTTCACTGGCTTGGTTTGTCGGAATATTTAGTGCCTTTGGGATTTTCTTTCAAGCTTTTTAAATATGCTTGAATGAATAAAAAGCGCTTACCGTTTATATAAACGATAAGCGCTTTTTTGTAGTGATTATTCTAGGCTAATTCATATCACTCTACTTTTAATAATTAGATAATATGACTTAGTTTTATCAATCAGTCTGTTATAAATTAGTATGTTATAAACCAGTCTTATTTAAGTATGAACTGCATAGTCTGTATAACCTTCAGCGCCTCCGCCATAGAGGGTTAATCTGGCATCAGCATCAAACTCTGTAAGTGAAATATTCTGATTAAATCGCTGGACTAAATCGGGATTAGTCACGTAAGGCGTACCAAAGGCGACTAAGTCTACATAACCTTTTTCAAGCAAAGCTTGCGCACTTTGTTGAGTGAGTTTACCTGCAACCATTATCGGGTTTGGATAAATATCACGAATTTTCTGTCTAAAGCTATCAGTTGCTTCGGTGTAATCGCCGATGTTTTCGGAAAAATGCACATAGGCAAGCTTCATAGGAGCAAGTTGCTTCAGTAGCAGCTCCGTGACTTCAATAATATCGCTATCAACCTCTTTAAATCCTTCACCCACTAATGGTGATAAACGGATAGCCACTTTGTCAGCGCCAATGGCATCATTAACAGCATTGATCACCTCAAGTGGAAAACGTAGTCTATTTTGCTGGCTGCCGCCATATTCATCTTGGCGTTGGTTGCTTACAGAACGCATGAATTGATCCAGTAAATAGCCGTGAGCACCGTGAAGTTCTACACCATCAAATCCTGCTTCAATTGCATTACGTGCCGCTTGAACAAAGTCAGCGGTGGTTTGCTCAATATCCTCATTGGTCATGGCTCTTGGAATTGACGTTTCAACCATGCCGAAACTTCCATCAGCCAAAGGACCGTAAACCTGATCCGGTTGTTTAATTGCTGATGGTGCTACTGGCTGCTGGCCAGCAATATCAGTGTGCGAACGTCGGCCGACATGCCATAGTTGCAAGAAAATCTTGCCGCCTTGTTTGTGCACTGCTGTCGTCGTCTTTTTCCAACCTTCGATATGCTGTTGGCTATAAATTCCCGGTGTTAACGAGTAGCCACGTGCCACAGCTGAAATTGGCGTACCTTCAGCAATAATAAGTCCTGCCGAAGCGCGCTGCTGATAGTAGTTAGCCATTAAATCATTAGGTACATCACCTGGTTGAGTGGTACGTGAACGTGTCATTGGCGCCATGACGATACGATTGGCAAGTGTGCCGCTCGCCATTGGAAATTCTGAAAATAACATAACAATTCCTAATTCTTCTGAGCAGATGTGCTGTTAATAAGCACATCTGCACCTGTGTTAATAGTGATATTGCAAAGCAAACTAACTGTCTGACGGCATTGTGAAAACGGAGCTATGTATAACTTGGATAGTCAGTTAAGCCTTTTTCATCACCACCAAATAATGTCTCTGGATTATGACTTGCCCAAGTATGGCCATGTTTTATTCTTGCTGGTAAATCAGGGTTCGCTACAAAAGGTCGACCGAATGCAATCATGTCAGCAAGACCTGATTCAATAGCTGTAGTAGCTCTTTGGCTTGTGTATTTTCCTGCATAAATTAACACGCCTTTAAAAGCCGCTCTGAGCGCTTGTTTAAACTCAATACTCATTACTGGGGCATCATCCCAGTCAGCTTCTGCGATATGGATATACGCAACATCATGTTGATTGAGTAACTTAGCTGCAGCGGTATAGGTGAGTTCAGGTGAAGCATCGACTGTACCGTTAAGTGTGGTCAAAGGCGCTAAGCGGACCCCAATTTTATCAGCGCCAATAGCGCTTGCCATTGCTGTGATCACTTCATCTAAAAAGCGTAAACGGTTGCTTAGTGAGCCACCATACTCATCAGTACGTAGGTTTGATTCAGAATCAATAAATTGGTTAATTAAATAACCATTAGCAGCGTGCAACTCAATACCATCAAAGCCCGCTTTTACGGCATTGAGTGCGGCTTGTTTAAATTGTTCGACCACTTGTTTAATGTCCGCATGTGTCATTTCTCTTGGTTCAACGACGTCAACAAAACCTGGACCATTTTTACCATCATCGATGAATACTTTGACGTTTTCAGCTTTGATTGCTGATGACGATATTGGCTGCTGATTACCAATGTTTTCAGGGTGAGTGACCCTGCCAACATGCCAGAGTTGAGCAAACATAATGCCATGCTTAGCATGAACTGCATCAGTGACTTTTTTCCAGCCGGATAGTTGTTTATCTGAATAAATCCCGGGAGTCCAAGCATAGCCTTTAGCCATAGCAGAAATTTGGCTGCCTTCACCGATAATCAGCCCAGCACTGCTACGTTGAGCATAATAGGTTGCCATGATGTCAGTGGCGCTGTCATCTGTGTTATTGGCACGAGAGCGCGTCATTGGTGGCATGACAATTCGGTTAGCTAGCGTGAGTTTGCCGAGTTTAATGGGATTAAAAAGTGCAGCGGTCATGATAAGTCCTCAATGATTTGCGAATTGAGGCTATGTTAGCTAATCGGTTACGTTACAAAAATAGCAATTATTACAAATTACTTTTGTTAAAATTGCAAAAGTGTAGATTTGAATTTTCTTTCGACAAGATTACGCTTTCATGGAACGCCAAAACATCTCAAAGCTGGCTTCGCGGTGAGTTATATCGTGACCCCATTGAGGGTTGTCGGTGAAGTATCGAATCGCGGCGAGGTATTGGCCGTGACAATTTTCAAGCATCAATGCTAACGGAAAATTAGCTATGATATTAAGTTGTTGGCCTTTGGCGATAAGCTCAATAATAAAATGCAAAATGCTATTCATTGCTTGCGCTCTGATGGTGGCATCGATTTCTGAAGATAGCGAAAACTGCAAGAAAAAGCGCTGTTTTATCGGGTAAAGTAATGCCCAGTCGATAGCGTGTTGCCATAAGCTGTTGGCACTATGTTTGAGGGTCGCAGCGTTATTAACGTCGGCAGAAATAGAATGAGTCACGTTTAATTCAGCTGAACCCGTGATCGTATTATCGTTCAGCTTTATGCTCACTTCGTCGGCTGCAAGTTTGGCCATCGATGCTGTGATTGAGTCCGCAAACTCTTGTTTAACTGATACAAATAGATGGTTTAACAGGGCTTCTTTAGAAGGAAAATGATGAAATAAGGTGCCAGTGGCGACACCTGACTTTTTGGCGATAGAGGCTGTAGAGGTGCCATGAAAACCTTGTTCAACAAACAGAATAAGTGCGGCGTCTAAAATCGCTTGTTTTTTATCCGTCTTACTCGACTTCGCTTTACTTTCCATTGGTGACCTTTACTTATTTCATTAACGATATAGTCAATGGAGATGCTGAAACGATCTAGCAATCTCCAGTTTCTATTTTAAACATTACTTACGTTGTATTTTTACGTAAAACACTAACTAGTTGTTATATCGTAAGATAACTTAGCGTAAAAACATTTTCATCAATAATGCTTGGATTTTTGTGCCGTAAGGTGGATGGACAAATATCCCCGAGTTGAATTTACCGCTTTTTAACACTGTTTTAGCGTGACTAAAGGTTAAGAAGCCTTCTTTACCGTGATAGTGCCCCATACCTGAAGGTCCAATACCACCAAATGGTGCATCATCTGCTGCCACATGAAAAACGGTATCATTAATACACACTCCGCCAGAATGAGTATTTTGAATGATGTGTTGCTGGGTCGCGTTATCAAAACTCATGACATAAAGCGCTAAAGGGCGCTCATTTTTATTGATGTAGCCAATGGCTTTATCAATATTTTGATAACTAATGATCGGCAATAATGGCCCGAAAATTTCTTCTTGCATGACAGTCATGTCATCAGTTGTAGATGTGATCAGCTGCGTCGGTAACTTACGCACATTGGCATCAATGGCATATTCTGCAGCGGGGTGAATTGTTGCGCCTTTTTGTTTGGCGTCTTCTAATACAGCGAGTAAACGCGAATACTGACGTTCATTGATAACATTGCCGTAATCTGGGTTATTGGCAAAATCTGGATACATCTTATTGAAACGTTTTTGATACTCGCTGATGAACGCATCGACTTTATCTTCAGGGCATAATATGTAATCTGGCGCTACACAGATTTGACCTGCGTTTAAACACTTACCATAGATTAATCGCTCAACAGCTGTTGGAATGTCAATATCAGGCGCGACGATAACAGGCGATTTACCACCGAGCTCTAATGTCACAGGCGTTAAGTTATCAGCAGCCGAACGCATAACGTGACGTCCCACTGTGGTTGAGCCAGTAAATAATAAATGATCGAATGGCAATGATGAGAACTGAGCAGCGATATCTGCTTCACCTTCTACAACAGCAACTTCATCTTGGGAAAATATATCGCTCAATAGAGCAATTAAAACCTGATTGGTGGCAGGGGTAAATTCTGACATTTTAAGCATCGCACGATTACCTGCTGCAATAGCGGTAATTAAAGGCCCTACCGCTAACATCACAGGGAAATTCCAAGGCACGATAATGCCTACAACACCCAATGGCTGGTAATGAACGGTGACAGAAGACGGAGCAAGTAATAAACCAGCATGACGTCTATCTGGTTTCATCCAAGACTTAAGGTGTTTAATCGAGTAATTAATATTATTAATACACGGCATAATGTCAGAAATCATGGTGTCATTGCCTGAACGATGACCATAATCAGTGGCTAATGCATTAACGAACTGTTCACTGTTCTCAAGTAATGCCGCTTTCAGCTTGTTAAGCTTTTCTATACGTGACTGATAGCTAGGTGCTGGCATAGAAAGGTATGCATTGCGTTGCTGCTCCAGTAAAAGCTGCAATGATGTTTGCTGATTGTCACTGACTGCCATATTCATAAATTCTCCTAGCATCAACCATGTTTCATGATTGCTGTTATGTATAAAATAAAACCGACCGATTAGTCGGTTTACTATGGGCTAGTATTGAATAAATAGCAAGTAGTTTGAAATTTGAGCTGTATCAAGGAGGTGATTATGGATTTACACTACACTTTTATTAGTGGGTAAAATTGGATTGAAGTTAAGTGTTCAAATAAGTGCTCAAGTACGTGTTTAACTATGTTCCTAAGGTCAAACTCAGCCTGGGTAATAGTGTGATAAGTTGCTCATCCTTTAATCATTACTCATGTCATCAGTGCAAAAATATTAAGTATAAATTAAAAAAAACTTGGTATATTCAATGAGAGTATCGTCGACCTGATAAAGGTTTAAGCAGTATCGGTAACCATGAGTTATCTGAACAATATAGATGAGTTATTTATTTGTTTTCAATCTGCAGGAGGAAATCATTATGCGTACACGTAATATTTTATGGCCAACAGACTTTTCTGAAACAGCATCCCATGCTTTACGTTATGCCATTGAAATGGCGAATTTATACCAAGTAGGGATCCGTATTCTACATGTGGTTGACCAGCCTTTAGGTGATGAAAATTACATGATCCTTGCGATTACCCCCGAAGAACTGGCTAAAAGCATGGAGCAAGCAGCCGCAGATAAAATGCGCAGTTTACTAGCAGAGCTTAAAACTGATCTGCCTGTTGAAACCGTGATCAGGCGCGGTGACGCAATTGAAGAAATTGTGTCAGAAGCCAATAGTAGCGATATTGGTATGGTGGTGATTGCCAGCCACGGAAGAACAGGTTTAGCTCATTTTTTACATGACAACGTTGCTGAAGAAGTGGCTAATCAAGCTGATTGCCCAGTATTAGTGGTCAAATAGTTAACTGAGCAGTTATTAGTGGTGCGGAACACTTAGATCATACACTGATAATCGTGCCTTTGATTAAAGGCTATTTTCAAGGTTTAGTTAGTGGAATGAGCTGTCAGGATATCACTGACAACTCATTTGATGACTAGCGCGTGTTGATCTTTCAAGGTTATTTTTACAGCGAATTTTTGGCGCACAAAACTCAACCAAAAAGATCAATACGCCCTAGCCTAAATCCAGTTACTCGAGTCATACTTAGTACGTGCCATTGCCTTTTCAGCAATAAAGTTTGCATCAAGTTGCTTTATATAAGGCAAGGTTAAGCTACCACTGGCTAATCCGAGTTTGAGATAGGCATAACCTTTTTTCTTTTGCGCCTTCGTTTGAATTATGGATACATGTTGGACTTTCTCGAAAGGGATTCTTTTCCAGTTACGACTGAAAAGCCCACTATGTTGCCATACGACATTATCTTCGATGACATAACCCCATTGTTTATATCTTAAATAGATTAACCCCATCACTAGGAAAGCTACTAACCAAAGTATCCCTGTGAAGATATCTAGCCCTTCAATTGCGGTTAACAGCGCCGCTGGGATAAACGCAATAAACCCACGTCTAGTGAACCAGGCAAACGCAATGCTTTGGTAGGTTTTGGGGATGCTATTACATCCTCCTGAAAGCTCAGGGATATGCTGTAATATCGTGCTTATTTCAGCGGTTTTTACAGTGGGGATCAACATATGTTGCGCCGCTTTCTGCTCGACCTCTTGGCCTTTTACTTGTTTTAGGTAAACCGTCCATACGCCAAAAAAACTAGCAAGAACCGGTTGGCTGAAATGTAATAACTGCACGCGTTTAATCGCTAAAGCATCTTGCTGATGCGATATCACGCCACCACTGCGCTGCAGAGTTTTCAGTCTTTTTTCCAGGCGATAGGGGTAGTATTTCAGCACAGCTGCAATAATAGAGATAAGAGAAAACAAGCTATAGATTAAAGCGAAAATGATGACTGCTGAGATAACTTGAAGGGTGAGATTTTCGCCACTAAAACTAACTATGTTCGTCCAGATATATTGCACCAGCGGAATTTCAACAATGTCTTCCCATTTGATTTGCCCCAAGATGGGCCCGGCAATAACCGCGAGCCAAATTAAATTATTTTGATAAAAACCAAACTGGATTAGCTGCTTTAAATCTCGTTTGATAATAAGCCTTGTAGACTGTGATACTTGTGCGCTATCAAGGCGGTGAGCTTCTAGCGGATTGTCTTCAATTCTATTTTCATTGGCAGTGGTGCTATTGAGTTGACCAGCTTCGAATAGACCAGTTTCGAGTTGTTCTGCTCCAAGGTGCTCGTTTGAGCTTGATTGGAGTTGTAATAATTGCTGTTTTATTAAGTTTGCATCACTAGCATTCAGTGCTGCTAAGTGAGCTTCATCTTCTTTTGAACCAGCAGTTTCGATGACTAAGGTGCCTAACTTTAATGGCTTAAAGTAAAAGGGCTGTTCATATCGAATATTTTGGATTTTATTGAATGGGATTTCGTCTTTGCGGGTAAACAATAACCCTCGTTTAATGTTGAGTTGTTGACCATTGAGTTTAAAGCGGTATTTACGCCATTGAATAACGGCAAATACAGACAACAAAATCATCAAAACGATGGCAGCTAGTAGCCCTAATTGTAAATCAAACCCATTTTTCCAGCCGGCAAAAACAATAGGGATAATGGCATAACCGTTGGATAAAATAGCTTTGGCGGTGCCAAAGCTAAAGCTGAGCATTGACCAAGGCGAAAGGGATTGCCATTGGCTAAAATCGCCGTGACTTTTTTGTGGTTTATTGACTGAAGTCGCATCTTTAGACTCAGTCATCTTGCTTATCGCCTTGTGCTTTTTTTGAGCTAGTCTCAGAGGCTAAATCCACATCCACATCCACATCCACATCCACATCCACACCCACATCTAGATCTTGATTCATAATGTCATGTTCACTTTCTATGACATTGTCATTTGGTGTTAAATGCTGGTTTGTTTGCTCTGTTTGTAGCGATGTGTCTGAGCTTTGTTTTGATTGGTACGCCGTGGCTTGATGCAATAAATGCTGCCTTAGGTGTTCAGCGGTATCAAATAATAATCCTGGTAAATAGATTTCAGCGGCGCCACTGCCGGCACTAAAGCATTTTAGCGTTGCCAGAGAAAACCTTCTTTGCAGTGGATTTTGTGACAAACTGACATGTTGTAGGCGAGTGAAAGGCAGGGTCGTTGTCGATATCCACCAGAGTCCTTTTCGAACAACAAGTTCATGTTCTAGCACGCCGTAGCCAAGATTTTTAGCGGCTTTATGTTTCAGGATTACCAAGCCTGCGCCTAATAAGCTTAATACTGTAAAAACGGTTAGTGAATGAGATATTCCTGCTTGGTTGTCGATATTCATGATGAACATAATGATTGCAATGATAACCACAACAAGCCCTGATGTTTGTATTGCTATTTGTTTTGGATAATTTTTATCAACAGCAGATAAGGATAAATCGCTATAGGGTTGCCACTGTGACTGGGTCAGCAATGTTTTATCTGTCGGCGTTTCTGCGTGCTCAGAACCTTGTTCTATTAGCTGCTGAGAGGTTGCTGCCGCAGTTGATGCATTACTTGATAAATCAGACGTTGAAGTCATTAATTGTCCTTATTGTGCCAATAGGCGATTGCGACTTTTAATCAGTGAAACTTAGCATTATATGTTTGTTAATTAAGCATGAATAATCGCTTATTTATATAGAATTAAATCTATAAAATGCTTTCTAATCAATACGCAATCTTATAGCTTATTGATATCTGCGTATGGAAAACCTATACCTAAACATGGAAAAGTATTTATGGCATCTTCTAGTAATTCAATCGTTAACGACACTGCAGAACCTAAACTCATTTCAAAGGCGCATAAAGCTTTTTTACGTAAACTGTATCTGTGCTATTTAATTTCTCAGCAACAGCAAAACTTGTTGTCGTTACATCAGATATCAAAAATGCCCCGTAGAACCATTCAAGATACCTTAGCTGCCATGTTAGATATTGGCGTAAAGATTACATTTATCCAGGATGGCGAACGACATAATGCAGGGTATTATCAATTAAAAGATTGGGGCCCGATCAACTATCAATGGGTTGAAGCTAATATCGCAGATATTTGTCAGCAACTTGATATCGACATTCCATAACCCATAACCCATAGCCATAACCTTAGACATTAACTCACGGCACGATTTACATCTGGTGAAAGTCCGCCACAGATTTGATTTCGCCCTGAGCGTTTAGCTTGATATAAATGTTTATCGGCAACTTCAATTAACATGGGCAACTGATTGATCGCACTGCAGCTTGTAACAATACCAATACTGGCAGTGACATTGATTTTACGTTGTGATTGGGTGAATGGCAGTTTAGCGATATTCTCACATAATCTTGCTGCAAGCGTATTGGCTTCTTGTTCTTGTGTGTGGGGCAAAAAGATGATGAATTCTTCACCGCCCCAGCGTGCTAGTACATCATCTTTTCGCAATGTATCTCTGATTAAAGTAGCGACTTTAACCAAAACTTCATCACCAAAGTTATGTCCATAGGTATCATTAATCCCTTTAAATAGGTCAATATCTATCATTAAAATAGAAGCGGATTTTTGAATTTTTTCTTCGGCAAACATCGGCTCGACTAGTTGGTAGAATGCGCGACGATTATTAAGTCGGGTGAGCGGATCCATATTGGCCATTTTTTCAGCGATGTTTTTTTCATTTTCTACTCGCCTAAATCGTTCGGTTAAGGCAAGGGCCAACAATAATACGTCGATAAAAAAACCGACTTCTGCAGCGCGATAAGTGAAATGATTAAAGGGGATATAATTCCAAACCGCTAAACAAGTCACAGCGATGCCCAACATTGAAGAAATGGAGCCTATTAAGAAGAATCGTGCAGAGATATTGCCAAAGTTAAGTGACAAAACACCTAATACAATCATTAGGCCACTAAATAACAGCATAAGATCAAAGGCAAATATGAGTCCTAATACTCTATCTTGTAGCATTACTGCCATCAGCATTAATACTGGGAAAATGATGCATAAACTTTTTAAAATCCGATTAAGTGTAGGCAATTGAAATTTTAATCGTAGAAAGTGGCAAGCGAATAAAATCCCGCTAGTACAAAAGGTCACCATCAGCAGGGGAATTGACCATTGTTGCCATAAGGGAGAGTTAGGCCACAGCCATAAAGAACCATGACCACTGTAGGCAAAGTGGAGCAGTAAAAAGTTACCAAGATACAAACTATAAAAAAGATAGCTTTTGAGCCGTAGGCCAATGAATAAAATGAAGTTGTAGATTAATAAAGCAGTGATCGCGCCATAGAGAAACCCGTAACTATAATTATTGAAAGCACTTTTTTGTAGCATTTCTTTTTGGTTAAACAAATAAACGGGAACTGCCATCGGATCGGGTGTTTGTACTCTGATAAGCACATCAGTTTTGCCTATCGGGTAGCTGTAGTTAAAGTTAAAACTCGGCTGCATTGCCGATTGTTGGTAGTAAAGTGACAAGTCGCCTTGGTGCTCAAAGTGGACTATTGTATCGTTATCAAACCAAAAGGCGCTGACTTCGTCGAGCCAATAATTATCAATATGCAAAACTCGATTCAAGGGTTCTGAGGCATCATTATTAATAGTGAGATGCAGCCATACCGGTTTGGCATTAATACCGTAGTTACTGATACTTTGATTAACGGGACTAAATTTTCCTTTTTTTAAAAGCTCAAAAGCCTGAGAAGCATTCAGCCTGTCCTTTTCAACATATTGGGAAAGAGAGTAGCCGATGGGTTCTGGATGGTTTTCAGATAAATGAAGGGCGTCAGCTTGAACTATGCTGACGTTCAATCCAAGAATTAAACTAATAGCTAACGTAAATATCCATTTCATAAGTGCGATAAAATACCATTATTTATCTTGTTAACGCTGAAATCCATGTTCTAGCAAAGTGCGATTTAGCTAGAGTCTTGTTTATTAAGAGCTGTGTATTAAGCGCTGTTTGTTCATAACGCTCTGTTAAGGCTAAGCTTCGTTTAACTGTATATTTTACAACTAGAATAGCTCAATGCTTTATTGATTTTAGGTTCTCATAATAAAGTGATACTGAATATTAAAATTATGTAATAAACCTTGTTTGCATACTTAAGGATTAGTCACAAAGGTGAGCTTGTCAAAATTAAACATGCGATAAATCAATAGGTAAAGTGAGATGAAACAGCTAGGTTTAGGGCTATTACCAAAAGAAGAGCTTAAAAATGTCAGTCCTAGGTCTGAGCAAGCTATCGCACCTGTAACGTTAATTAAAACGTTTTTGAACTTGCAGCAACAGCAAGCGCTATTAACTGAATCGTTAACGTATCCTTTTGCACAGCCTATGGTTACTGTATTTGGCAAACAGCATCCTATTCCGCGTAAACAGGTATGGTTTGCTGATGATGGATGTGCCTATCAGTATTCATCCTTACTGATAACCCCAACACCTTGGCCGCAAGGATTATTGAGCTTAAGAAACCAATTGCAGCAGCAACTTAATGTGAATACTAATGGCGTATTAGTAAATCGCTATCAAAATGGTTCAGATAGCATGGGTTGGCACAGTGATGATGAGCCAGAAATCGAGCCCAATAGTGACATAGTGTCGATAAGCCTTGGTGCAAGTAGAGATTTTGTATTAAGGCATAAAGCTACTCAGCAAAAGCTTACGCTCACATTGCACTCTGGTGATTTATTAATAATGCATGGTGATATGCAGCAAAATTGGCAGCATAGTGTGCCAAAACGCCTAAAAGTGTCTGAACCGAGAATTAATCTTACATTTCGCAAATTAGTTGTTGGTTTTCATGAGTAATTTTCAAGTTAATAATTAGGGTTAAAAAGTGAGCAAGCTTGCATTGTCAGCATTTTTTGCCAAACATGTCTTATTGAATTTATGTCGGTTTGATTTTTGAAACGTTAAACAGTAGTCTTCAACCTTTCAGATTGTAGATAAAAAGAGTTTGTTATGTCAGTTGAACAAGTGATAACCCAAAAACTGAACCAGTCTTTTAGCCCAATCCATTTAGACGTACTTAATGAAAGTAATCGTCATCATGTACCACCAAACTCTGAGACACACTTTAAAGTTGTAGTCGTGAGTGATGAGTTTGAATCTCAACGTCTTATATCCCGTCATCGCGCGGTAAACGGCGTTTTAGCTGAAGAGTTAGCTAATGGTGTTCATGCATTATCAATTAATGCTTATACTCAAGAAGAGTGGAAGGCCCTTGATACAGTGCCTAAAACGCCGAACTGTAAAGGCTAATTTTTTACTGTGTCATACAGTAAAAATACGTTAGTTATTCTTAAACCTCATCAGCGGATGGGGTTTTTTATTGCCTCCAATTTACCTTCTTCAACTAGCACATTAATTGCCTTATATTTTGACGGCATCACCCCAATCAATAATTACAATGAATAGCCATGGGGCGGTTCAAGTTTGACCGATTGTCATAAGCTTGTCATTGGAAGGTGATATGCATGGATATCTTCAATGGTTTGCTTAGCTGTTCGCATTTTATTTTGATGCTATGATGCCAAGCAGATTATTTGCCAACCTTAAGGAATGTGTAATGCCTTTACTTGATAGTTTTACCGTTGACCATACACGCATGGACGCGCCGGCTGTTCGTGTTGCTAAGCATATGAGTACACCTAAAGGTGACACCATTACGGTATTTGACTTACGTTTTTGTGCGCCGAATAAAGATATTTTGAGTGAACGTGGCATTCATACCTTAGAACATTTATTTGCAGGCTTTATGCGTGATCATTTAAATGGTGACAGTGTTGAGATTATTGATATCTCGCCAATGGGTTGTCGTACTGGCTTTTACATGAGTTTAATTGGTGTTCCATCAGAGCGTATGGTTGCAGATGCGTGGTTAGCTGCAATGGAAGATGTGCTTAATGTGGTTGAGCAAACTGAAATTCCTGAATTAAATGAATACCAATGCGGTACATTTGAGATGCATTCACTTGAACAAGCTCAAGATATAGCTCGCGCTATTATCGCAGCAGGCGTCAGCGTCAATCGTAACGATGATTTGAAATTAAGCGATGATATTTTAGGAACGCTTTAACGGTTTTAATTTGCAAACAGCATAGATTTATCAAAAGCGGCTTCGGTCGCTTTGTTTTTATGAGGTTAATTAATTATTAAAATACTGTTCTTATTTGTGTGAAAACGTTATTGTTATCAGTTGATAATAGGACGTTATTTATAACAATAAAGCATCGAATATAACGATGCTGATGATGTATTTTGGGAGTTAATCATGTCTAAAAGCCAATTCAGCTTGTCTGTAATTGCTTCAGCTGTGCTTTTTGTTTGCCATTCAGGTTCTAGTTTTGCTGGAACATCCGTTACAGCCTCAATGGATGAGTCGAACAATACTGTTGTGCTAACCCAGCCTCAGACGGCTCCGCTGCATTATCGAGATAGCACCATTCCGCTAGCTTT
This sequence comes from Shewanella sp. 10N.286.52.E4, assembly GCF_041468785.1. Classification (NCBI taxonomy): domain Bacteria; kingdom Pseudomonadati; phylum Pseudomonadota; class Gammaproteobacteria; order Alteromonadales; family Shewanellaceae; genus Shewanella; species Shewanella sp. 10N.286.52.E4. Next base: position 160,233 of record NZ_JBFRJJ010000004.1, on the reverse strand, counting down.
TTCAGGAATGACAGTGTTGCCTAGCAGTCAAGGACAGGCGACAGCAGTTACTCACCGCGGCGCAATGAGTGGTATTGCTGTTACACAAGATCGTGTTAGTTTTTCTCCTTCTCCTTATGCAGCACCTCAGCTTGTACTTCAGCCTAATTTAGCGCTACAAAGCAAAATATCAGCTTTAACTCTCACAGATGTGGCCAAAGGCGGCATGGGATCTTTTGGTCATGTTAATTACACGACTGCGCAGATTAGTCCAAATGAATTGGGCGGTAAGGCAAATATTGAAATCAATGAAAATGGTGATGGCCACGTAGGTGCAATTGCCAGCGGATTGAATAAAGAATACGGCATGATGTTAGCGGTGGATTATCAAAACACAGCTGAAGAAGTCGGTTTTGTTAGCGGCTTTGATAATGAGCAAACGCAAACTGACATTATGTTTAAAATTAATGCAGATAGCTTAGTTGGCGCGCGTAATCCGCAACAAACCGAATTTATGTACCAGTACACTGACTCTGATAGCGGTTATTCAAATGTGGGCTTAACAGCGCAAGACTGGGGAACGAACCCAGGTACTCGATATTCTGCGACGCAAAATGATCAGCAAGAAGGCCAGCGTCACAAGTACCAAGTTAGCCATATCGTTGATTTAACCGGTGGCACTCAAATGGTGTCAGACTTTTATTACCAGTCTTATGATGAGAAAAAAGCGCAGCTTAATGCATTAGACGGTAACTTTATTGGTTTGACTGAGTTACAAGCCATCGCTGACTTTGATACCAACCCAGTTGGAAGCAATAATCTTTCTTCTATGTTAGAAGATAACCACTATGCAGGTTACGGCCTGCAAACTGAAGGAACAAGTCAGTATGGTGAGCATCAAGTAACTTACGGTGCCCTGTATCATTCAGATAAAGCTGAAATGAAATTTGGTCAACAAGATTGGCTATGGAGTGACGATAGAAGTCTTTCCAGTGTCAATGTAGATAAAGCTGTAATGGCGTATGTTGATGATGTGAATGTGTTTACCACTACAGCCGATGCTAAATTAAATTATGGCGCTTTATCATTTAACTTAGGGTTGGCGTTTGAAAATGTCAGTACCACTCGTGAAGTCAGTGTTGAAGCATATGGCATTGAAGCCGCAGACTTCTCTGATGACGGTTGGATACCATCACTTGAAATTGCCTATACTACAGGCGCTTGGAAAGCGGCACTTGCAGCGAAACAAGCATGGAGTGCAGCTTCAGCAGGCAATGCCAGTCAACAAGCGCAAGAGTCAATGCATTATCAACTTGGGTTAACTTACCAGACAGACTCGCTTAATCTCGGTGTAAACCTTTATATGCAAGACTTCGATAATCAGCACATTAGCTGTATGTGGAGTATGGCATGTGACTATTCTCAGCGTTATGTGCAAGAAAATATTGAAGACGTGAGTGTTAATGGCGTCGATTTATCTGCCGATTACCAATTTGCTTTCGAGAGTTTCTCCATTCCGTTGAGCGTTCAATACCAGTATAGCCAGGCTGAATTTGCTGAATCAGGTGTTAACGACTTAATTGGTTTATATGTTAAAGGCGAACAATTGCCTTGGGTGCCTGAGCAGCAATTAGCCATTAGTGGTGGTGTTATTGTTGGAGCGTTTAGTTTTATGGCCCAAGGGCTTTATCAATCAGAGCTAGGATATGCGACAGCATTTAATGGTGGAGAACAAATTGACGGGCAATGGAAAGTCGATATTGCCGCTAATTATCATATTTCTACTGTGCATGAAGTGTATTTACGTATAGAAAATGTACTTGATGAGGATTTAGTGAGTCAACAGTCTACTTTAGGCATTAATGCTCAAGATGAAATGTTGACATATTTCGGCTATCAAGCACGTTTCTAAAAAAATACAATCCCTTCTATATTACCTAGCTTACTGTTTTAAAAGTGCTTTAGTATGGGCTTAATTAGCCCATACTAACTGCTACAAATGTTAACAAATAGATAAACCGCTTCCTCTATTAATTCTTTTAAAATTAATGCTATAGTGCTCATGTTGCTGGATTATTGCATCGAATCGCGTGATATCAGTCTATTCCACACCCTAAATAGGTGTAATTGTTTAAAAATGAACAATCAAAAATTTCAATCACCTATTATTTTCGTGGCGATAGCGCACATTTTGAGGTAAAATGCGCGCGACCAGCGTGATTGCGATCGCATTTCCGTGATAAATCTGCGCTAGCTCAACACTGAAGTGTTTGTTAACACTTTGTATTTTTTGGGTAGGAACGCGGCGCATTGTCTTTCCTTCAAACGTAGTGCTTGTGGATATGATTACAATAAAGAAAGGATTGGAACTACCTCTAGCAGGTGGCCCAGAGCAAGTTATCCATAATGGCCCAGCCATTAAGAATGTCGCCACTTTGGGTGAAGAGTATATTGGCTTACGTCCAACGATGAAAATCAAGGTTGGCGAAAAAGTTAAGAAAGGCCAGGTTATTTTTGAAGATAAAAAAAACCTAGGTGTAAAATATACTGCTTTAGCTAGTGGGACTGTATTAGAAATTAACCGGGGTGCTAAACGTGTACTTCAGTCAGTTGTTATTGAAGTGGAAGGTGACGACAAAGTCAGCTTTACTCAATACAGTGCTGACGCGTTAAACACGTTAGATGCAGCTGTTGTCAAAGAGAACTTGATTGAATCAGGTCTATGGACAGCTTTGCGTACTCGCCCTTTCAGTAAAGTACCTGCAGTTGACTCTGTCGCCGCTGGTATTTTCGTCACCGCTATAGATACCCAACCACTAGCTGCAGATCCTGCAATTGTGATTGCTGAGCATAAAGAAGATTTCGCAAACGGTTTAACCCTGCTTGCAAAATTAACTGAAGGCAAAGTGTTCATTGCTAAAGCGCCTGGTGCAGATATTCCTACTGGGAATGCTCAAGTTGAAGAGTTTGCTGGTAAACATCCGGCAGGCCTTGTGGGTACTCATATACATAACTTACTTCCTGCATCTGCAACACGTACTGTGTGGCATGTTGGCTATCAAGACGTGATTGCAATCGGTCAGCTATTTACCCAAGGCGAACTTAACACTCAACGTGTTGTTGCTATTGGTGGCCCACAAGCTAAGAACCCTCGTCTCGTTCGTACGGTTTTAGGTGCAAGCACTAACGAACTTACTGCTGGTGAAATTGAAGGTAATACCGTTCGTGTTATCTCAGGATCAGTATTAAGTGGTCGTCAAGCTGCAGGTCCTCACGCTTACCTTGGTCGTTACCATCAACAAATTAGTTTGTTGCTTGAAGGTAATGAAAAAGAATTATTCGGTTGGGCTATGCCTGGCAGCGATAAGTTCTCTATCACTCGTGCATTCTTAGGTCACTTAAACCGTACTGGTCTGTTCAACATGACCACAAGTACTGGTGGTTCTGACCGTGCAATGGTACCGATTGGTAACTATGAACGTGTTGTTCCGTTAGACATCTTACCGACAATGTTACTTCGCGATTTAGTTTCTGGTGATTACGATGGTGCAGCTGCACTGGGTGCATTAGAGCTAGACGAAGAAGACTTGGCATTATGTACCTTCGTATGTCCAGGCAAGTATGACTACGGTACATACCTGCGTGATTGTTTAGATACGATCGAGAGGGAAGGCTAATGAGCTTGAAAGATTTTATCGAGCGTATTGAACCGCAATTTGAAAAAGGCGGTAAGTACGAAAAGTGGTACGCCCTTTATGAAGCGGCTGCGACTGTGTTTTACACTCCAGGTAAAGTAAACAAAGGTAGCACGCATGTGCGTGATAACCTTGACCTTAAGCGTATGATGATTACGGTTTGGGCGTGTACTTTCCCTGCAATGTTCTTTGGTATGTACAACGTTGGCTTACAAGCTCAAGATGCGCTTATTGCTGGTTTTGCTACTCCTGATGTATGGCAAGTCAGCCTATTTAGCTTATTCGGTACTGAGCTAACAGCAGACTCTGGCATCGCGGCCTTGATGTGGTACGGTGCCTGTTGGTTCTTACCTATCTACGCTGTGACCTTTGCGGTTGGTGGCTTCTGGGAAGTATTATTTGCTTCTGTACGTGGCCATGAAGTTAACGAAGGTTTCTTTGTTACCTCGATTCTTTTTGCGCTCACACTGCCAGCAACAATTCCTTTATGGATGGTTGCACTAGGTATTACCTTCGGTGTTGTTGTTGCTAAAGAAGTGTTCGGTGGTACAGGTCGTAACTTCTTAAACCCTGCACTAGCTGGTCGTGCTTTCCTATTCTTTGCTTACCCATTAAACATGTCAGGTGACACGTCTTGGGTTGTTGCTGATGGCTACTCTGGTGCAACTGCACTGAGTCAAGCTGCACAGGGCACATTAGAATACGGTATCACTCAAGACTGGTGGGATGCTTTCTTTGGTTTCATTCCAGGTTCTGTCGGTGAAGTTTCTACGTTCGCTATCTTATTAGGCGGCGCGGTGATTGTTTATACTCGTATTGCATCTTGGCGCATTATTGCAGGTGTTTTACTCGGTATGATTGCAGTGTCAACACTGCTTAATGTCATCGGAAGTGACACCAATGCAATGTTTGCAACGCCTTGGTATTGGCACCTTGTTTTAGGTGGCTTTGCATTCGGTATGATGTTTATGGCAACTGACCCAGTTTCAGCGTCATTTACTAACAATGCGAAATGGGCTTATGGTTTATTGATTGGTGCCATGGCTGTCTTTATTCGTGTTATTAACCCAGCATTCCCAGAAGGCATGATGTTAGCAATTCTATTCGCTAACTTATTCGCACCATTATTTGACCATTTTGTGGTTCAAGCAAATGTTAAGCGGAGGATTTCACGTGGCCAGTAATAAAGAATCAATCGGCAAAACATTATTTGTTGTTGTCGGTCTGTGCTTTGTCTGCTCAATGTTCGTTTCGACGGCAGCAGTGTTATTAAAGCCGACTCAACAGCAAAATAAGTTATTAGATAAGCAAAAGTACATTCTTGAAGCTGCTGGTTTAGTTGACACTAAGGCTGGCAAAGTAGAGAAAGACGTTATCATCGAAAAGTACAATAAGTACGTTGAAGCTCGCCTTGTTGATTTAAAAACAGGTGACTTCGTAGAAGGTGATGCGGATACTTTTGATGTTGAAAAAGCAGCACGTACTCCAGCAACGTCTTTCAAACCTGAAAACGATATTGCATCAGTTAAGCGCGTAGCAAACCAGGGTGTTGTTTATCTTGTTAAAGATGACAGCAACGAACTACAAACCGTGATTATTCCTGTTAAAGGCTACGGTTTATGGTCAACCATGTTTGCTTTCTTAGCCGTTGAACCTGATATGAATACAATTCGTAGCTTAGTGTATTACGACTTCACTGGTTCTGGTGAAACCCCAGGTCTAGGTGGTGAAGTTCAAAACCCACAATGGGTTGCTAAGTGGCAAGGTAAGAAACTTTATGACGACAGTGGCGAGCTAGCCATTCAAGTGACAAAGATCCCTACTATCGCATCTTCAGTCCACGGTGTTGACGCATTATCTGGTGCGACACTAACGAGTAACGGTGTTCAGTACTCACTAACGTTCTGGTTAGGTGAAGAAGGTTTTGCACGCTTTATTGAAAAAGCACGCAATGGAGGACTTAGCTAATGGCTGATGCTAAAGAACTTAAACAGGTTCTGACCGGACCTATCATTAATAACAACCCGATTGCTTTGCAAATTCTGGGTGTATGTAGTGCGCTAGCAGTAACCGCTAAAATGGAAACTGCCATCGTAATGACATTAGCATTGACAGTGGTTACCGCATTCTCGAATTTATTTATTTCGATTTTACGTAATCACATTCCAAGCAGTGTTCGTATTATTGTGCAGATGACCATTATTGCTTCGTTAGTAATTGTGGTTGACCAAGTATTGCAAGCTTACGCCTATGACGTTGCGAAGCAATTATCAGTATTCGTTGGTTTGATTATTACTAACTGTATTGTAATGGGTCGTGCAGAAGCCTATGCGATGAAAACACCACCTTTAATGAGCTTCATGGATGGTATCGGTAATGGCCTAGGCTACGGTGCAATCCTATTATCAGTTGGCTTCTTCCGTGAGCTATTTGGTAACGGTTCATTATTTGGCGTGGAAATCCTAAGCAAAATCTCTGACGGTGGTTGGTACCAGCCTAATGGCTTGTTACTTCTTCCTCCTAGTGCGTTCTTCTTGATCGGCATTTTGATCTGGGTTATCCGTACTTATAAGCCAGAGCAAGTAGAAGCAAAAGGGTAAGCGCAATGGAACATTATATTAGTCTGTTAATTCGTTCGATATTCATTGAGAACATGGCGTTGGCCTTCTTCTTGGGTATGTGTACTTTCCTAGCTGTATCTAAGAAAGTCACAACTGCGATGGGCCTTGGTGTAGCAGTTATTTTCGTACTTGCGATTTCAGTACCTGTAAACCAAATCATCTATCAAGGTTTATTAGCGCCAGGCGCACTTGCTTGGGCTGGTGTTCCTGATGCAGATTTGAGCTTCTTGAAGTTCATTACCTTCATTGGTGTTATCGCAGCATTAGTACAAATTTTGGAAATGGCTTTAGACAAGTACTTTCCGCCTTTGTATAACGCGTTAGGTATTTTCTTACCTTTGATCACCGTAAACTGTGCAATTTTTGGTGCTGTTTCATTCATGGTTGAGCGTGATTACAACCTAAGTGAAAGTTTAGTATTCGGGATTGGCTCTGGTATTGGTTGGGCATTAGCGATTGTATTGCTAGCCGGTCTTCGTGAGAAAATGAAGTATTCTGATGTGCCAAATGGTCTTCGTGGTTTAGGTATTACCTTCATCACTTCAGGTTTAATGGCGCTAGGTTTCATGTCGTTCTCAGGTGTATCTCTTTAAGAGATACCCAGCGACGTATTACTTTGAACCTTAAAGGATAAGTTTAATGGATATTCTTAACGCTACTCCAATAGATGTTTATCTAGGTGTGAGTATGTTTACTGCAATCGTTTTAATCTTGGTTTTAGTGATTCTATTCGCTAAATCTAAGCTGGTTGCAAGCGGTGATATCACTATCTCAATCAATGATGATAGCGAAAAAGCAATTAAAACAGGTGCGGGCAGTAAGTTACTTGGCGCATTAGCTGATAACGGTATTTTTGTATCTAGTGCCTGTGGTGGCGGTGGCTCATGTGGTCAGTGTCGCGTTAATATTAAGTCTGGTGGTGGTGATATTCTTCCAACAGAACTTGATCACATTAGTAAAGGTGAAGCTCGTCAAGGTTGTCGTTTAGCCTGTCAGGTAAATGTAAAAACTGACATGGATATCGAACTTGATGAAGAAATCTTCGGTATTAAGAAGTGGGAATGTGAAGTTATCTCTAACGATAACAAAGCGACGTTCATTAAAGAACTTAAGCTGCAAATTCCTGGTGATGAATCAGTTCCTTTCCGCGCCGGTGGTTACATTCAAATTGAAGCACCTGCTCACCATGTTAAGTATGCGGACTTTGATGTTCCTGCTGAATATCGTGGCGACTGGGAGCACTTTGGTTTCTTCAACTTAGAATCAAAAGTTGATGATGAGACGATTCGTGCTTACTCAATGGCTAACTACCCTGAAGAGTTTGGTATTATTATGTTGAACGTGCGTATTGCTACGCCACCTCCGCGTAATTTAACTTTACCTTGTGGTAAGATGTCATCGTACATTTGGAGTCTTAAAGAAGGTGATAAAGTCACTATCTCGGGCCCATTTGGTGAGTTCTTCGCTAAAGAGACTGATGCTGAAATGGTGTTCGTTGGTGGTGGTGCTGGTATGGCCCCAATGCGTTCACATATTTTCGATCAACTTAAGCGTTTAAACTCTAAGCGTAAGATGAGTTTCTGGTATGGTGCACGTTCTAAACGTGAAATGTTCTACGTTGAAGATTTCGACGGACTAGCATCGACCAATGAAAACTTTGAATGGCATGTTGCATTATCTGATCCGCAAGAAGAAGATAACTGGGATGGCTATACTGGATTCATTCATAACGTATTGTACGAAAACTACTTACGTGACCATGATGCACCAGAAGATTGTGAGTTCTACATGTGTGGACCTCCAATGATGAATGCTGCCGTAATTGGTATGCTTAAAGACCTAGGTGTTGAAGATGAAAACATCTTACTCGATGACTTTGGTGGCTAATGCGTTAATCAACATAGATTAGCAATTACACTATAAGACATTGAACGTCATGAATTGCAGCTCGCTGACACGGAGGTCACTCTAGTTAGTAAGCTGCAATTTTTTATTTTAGATATTACTAATTTTTAAGTTTGAGATGATAAAGATTTCTATAAATTCGATTGCAGTTACCCTCGTTGTATTTTTACTCACAGCATGCGGGACTGAAGATAAGATGGTATCGCTTGCCGGTAAAACTATGGGCACGACTTACCATATTAAAGTCGTTAGAAATGAGCAATTACCAACGACACAATTACTGCAAGCTGAAATCGATATTGCGCTTGAGCTAGTCAATGACCAAATGTCGACTTACCGACCGAAATCTGAATTATCTAAATTTAATCAGCTAGGGATTAATCAGAGTATTACCGTTTCACAAGATACGATGACAGTATTTAAAGAAGGGTTAAGACTTTATGATGTGACCGGTGGCGCTTTAGATATTACATTAGGGCCGTTGGTTAATTTATGGGGCTTTGGTCCTAATAAGCGTCCAACCGAGATCCCGAGTAAAGAAACGATTGATAGAGTGAAAGCAAAAGCTGATATTAGCGGTTTTACTATTAATGGTTTAAAACTAACAAAAACCAACCCTGACTTATATGTGGATTTATCCTCATTAGCAAAAGGCTACGGTGTTGATAAAATAGCGCAACTTTTAAATAAGTATCAAGTTAAAGGTTATCTTGTTGAGATTGGCGGTGAAATTAGCGTTAAAGGCGTTAAAGATGACGGTGCGCCTTGGCGTATAGCGGTCGAGAAGCCGTCGTCAGAAGGAGCCTCTGTTCAGCAAGTTGTTGAGCCTGGTGACATGGCGTTGGCGACATCGGGTGACTACCGTATATATTATGAAGAGAATGGCGAGCGTTTTTCGCACTTAATTGACCCACGTACTGGCTATCCAATTAAGCATAAGCTAGCCTCAGCGACAGTATTACATCCAAGCAGCATGACAGCGGATGCATATGCGACTGCAATGATGGTGTTAGGCACTGAAGCATCATTAGCGTTAGCCCATGATGAGCATTTGCCTGTGATGTTAATTGAAAAAGATGGCGATCAATACGAAGTTTTTTACAGTGAAGCTTACGCACCGTATATTCAGTAAGCGTTTTATTATGCGTTGTTTGTGGATTATTTAGCGATTTTTGCCGATTAGAAGTAATTGTTGGAGAATATTATGAGTACCTTTATTGCAGCGTTCGTTGTGTTGTTATTATTTTTTCTATTGATGTCTATTGGCTATATTATTAAAAGAAAAGCGGTTGAAGGTAGTTGCGGTGGTTTAGGTGTATTAGGTATTGAAAAAGCCTGTGACTGCGATGACCCATGTGATAAGCGTAAACGCCGAATGGCTGAATCAGAACGTGAAGCTAAACTAAATCAAAATCGGATTATTTAATCATCTGATTAGAGCGTCAACTTGCTCTTAAATTGATATCAATAAAGCCCATTGAATAAATAATTCATTGGGCTTTTTTTGTTGTCATCATTGGCCAATATAATGACATTATTGTATTAGATACAAAATTTACAAAACTCTTTTTAGGTAACATTTTCGACTAATTTTGTGATTTGATGCAGGTGAAATATATTACCTATTTAGCTAGAAGGGTGATTCTATTGAAGTTAACGTAACTTACGCATAGTTAAACCTAGTTAATAACCTAAGTTGTAATGATAATGATTATCACTAATTAAGCTTATGATTTTAAAGGATATTTGTATTTTTTTATTGTATGTACTATTCTGTTGGAAATTGATCCAGATCAATCTTGCATTTAAAGGACAAAATCATGAAAGGCCATCCAAAAGTAATTAGTCAGTTAAACCGTGTTTTGACTTGCGAGCTAACTGCAATCAACCAATATTTCTTACATGCACGCATGTTTAAACATTGGGGTTTAGAAAACCTTAATGAAAAGGAATACAAAAAATCGATTCAAGATATGAAACATGCTGACAAATTGATTGAGCGTGTTTTGTTTTTAGAAGGCTTACCTAACCTTCAGCAGTTAGATAAATTACGGATTGGTGAGCATTGTGAAGAAATGCTTGATTGTGATGAGCAAGCGCTAACAGAACAGTTAGTGGTATTGCGTGAGACTATCAAGCTTTGTGAAGCTGAACGTGATTATGTTAGCCGCGATTTATTAGAAGATTTACTCGAAGATGAAGAAGAGCACCTAGATTGGATTGAGTCTCAAAAAGAGCTAATCAATCAAACGGGTATTCAAAACTACCTTCAATCACAAATTAAAGATTAATAGGAAATTAACATGAAAGGTAATCCAGAAGTAATTGCAGCGCTGAATGCACTATTAACCGGTGAATTGTCGGCAATGGATCAGTATTTTGTACATGCTCACATGTATGAAGATTGGGGATTTGACGAGCTTTATACTCGCATCCTTCATGAGTCTGATGATGAGAAAGCCCATGCAGCTAAGCTAGTTCAGCGCATTTTGTTCCTAGAGGGAACGCCAGATGTCGCAAGTCGTGAAGCATTAAACATTGGTAAAGATGTTGAAGAAATGCTGAAAAACGATCTGAACTACGAATATGCCGTAGCTGATCATCTACGTGAAGTTATCGCTTTATGTGAAGCTAAAGAAGATTTCCAAACTCGTGAAATCTTAGAAGTGTTATTAGACGATACTGAATCAGATCACATGTACTGGTTAGAGAAGCAAATTCGACTCATTGATCGCGTTGGTTTACAAAACTACCTACAAACAAAAATGTAATCTATGTAAATTGTTTTATTATTAAAGCCCAACTGTTTAATAACAGCTTGGGCTTTTTTGTTTCTATTAATTAAAGTTACGCCCTAATAAGGTAAAAATCTAAATATATTAATTAGATATATATCTTATCTACTCTGTATTTAATCCATTATAGTTTGAAGCGGCCAATCATATTGGTGAGTTTGTTATTTATGTCGATAATATTGTTGGTTTCAGCTCTTTGTAAGTTGCCCTCATTATTGAGTGTTTCTACCATGTCGTGTATTTTATGCATATTCTTATTAATGGCATGAATAACCTGGTTTTGTTCATTGGCTGATGTTGATATCTGATTATTTAAGTCATTCACTTGTGTCATGAATTGACTCATTTCCTGCAAGCTAGATGATGTAGCTTCTACGTTTGTAACTGTTTCAGTACAAGCGGTTTCAGTATGAGTAATAGAAGAGACAACATTGGTTGCCTCTGATTTTAACTTTGCGAGGGCTACTTCAATTTCACTGGTACTTGCTTGAGTTCGACTTGCTAGTGCTCTTACTTCATCAGCCACTACAGCAAAGCCTCGACCTTGTTCGCCAGCACGAGCTGCTTCAATAGATGCATTTAACGCCAGTAGGTTAGTTTGCTCAGCAATGCTCCCAATCACAGACACAATACTTTGAATACTGCTGGTTTCATTATTCATATGTTCTACTTTTTGAGCTGTTTCATTAATTTGTGAAGCTAATGCTGTTATGCCTATTTGAGTCGATTCGATTGTCTTAAGTGAATATTCACCTGTAGTATGTGCTTGCGTAGTAAGTTGTGCAGCGTTAAAGGTGTTTTCTACAACCATCTCAGCAGTGTTAGATAGCTCTTCGATCGCTGTTACAATCTGTGTTGTTTCACAGGTATGTGACTCCAAGATATTATCACTGTGAGCGCTATATTCTTGTAATTTGCTTACTCCTTCAGAAAGGCTGACAGTTGATTGATGTATTTCTACCAGCATTGACTGAAGTTGGGCAATAAATTGATTTATCCCTAAGGCAATTTTACCTAAATCATCTTCACTTTTAATGGTTAATCGTCGAGTTAAATCGCCATTACCTTCTGAGAGACCTATAACAAGATCTCGTAATTCAATAATCGGTTGATAAAGCTTGTTCAGAAGAGTAAGTAAGATAACGATTGAAATAATAAGAATTACGCTGATGATCATGGCCATTTGCAAAGTGGCACTAACCAGAGGCGCAAAGGCTATGTCTTCATCTACGGTAATTACAACGTACCATTCCTTACCATCGAGCAGTTCAATGCGTTGGCTTGCAACTAAACTTGTTTGACCATTTATCATGCTACTTTCTACGGCTTCAGCCTTATCGGTTATCGTGTAGTAGAGTGATTGTAGTGCTGCGACATCATTAATGTTCTGCTTTTGTTCAATCAAAATCGAGTTAGATGCCAGCACTAACCCCTGCTTATCAATAATGAATCCAGATGCCCCATTGATTTTATGTAAATCATCTAATTCTTGTTGCAGTTCATCAAACCTGAGATCAGCCATAATAATACCGTTATCTATCGCATGCATGACACCAAGCATTGGAACAGCATCAGTCCGAGTAAAAAAAATGTCACTTAAAGTTAATGATGAGCTACCTTTTCCTGTTTGGTACCAAGGGCGTGTTCTTGGATCATATTTATCTAACAACCCAACACCATTCGGAAACGACTCAGATTCTTTGGAAACAAATGATGAGCCATCATCAAAACCGATTATGACTTTAGATACCCCACCTAATTGAGCGGTGTACCTTGTCATTGCAACATGGTTATCACCTATCTCACCTTGACTATAAAGATGTGCAAGTTCAGTCACAGCCTCAGTAGTTCGATTAAATGCTGTGTGAATGTCTGAAACTTTGTGCTTTAAGGTATTATGAATTTCTTGGGTGAGTGCGCTAGTGATTTGATCTTTAAGTAAGCTATGAGCAACCCAGCCATAAATCAACAGTGAAAGCACCAATAGAAAGCTCATGGCAGACAATATACTTGTTTTAAAACCTAATTGTTTCATTTGGTTACCTATTTGTATTATTATAGGTTTATATGATAATCATTAGGTGGAGGTAAAAATGATATCTTGCTCAATTATTTTAACTTCTAGTGACATTAATTGAACATTTTTATTGTTACTTTATGAGTTTAAACAATTGAAATCGATTCAATGATAGGGATGTAATCGTTTCTTTTACGTTGAGGTGGCTTGATTTCTTGTGTACTGTTTTTATATACAGTACTATTGGGATGTGTATTTGCTATTTAGTTTTTTGTCTATGCGAAAAATTATTCATATCGATATGGATTGTTACTTTGCCGCAGTGGAAATGCGCGATTTTCCTGAGCTGCTCGGCAAACCGCTTGCTGTGGGTGGTCGAAGCGATCGCAGAGGGGTTATTAGCACCTGTAATTATGAGGCTCGTGAGTTTGGCGTACGTTCTGCAATGTCGAGTTACCATGCGCTTAAGCTTTGCCCAGACCTTACCCTAGTCCCCGGTCGAATGGATGTATATAAATCTGTATCTGTACAAATTAGAGAAATTTTCCACCGTTATACCGACTTAGTCGAGCCACTGTCATTAGATGAAGCCTACCTCGATGTCACAGATTGTGAACAATGTAAGGGCAGTGCGACCTTGATTGCACAAGCCATTCGCCAGGAAATATTTGAGGTCACTGGGCTGACTGCATCAGCAGGTGTGGCACCGATTAAGTTTCTTGCCAAAATTGCTTCAGATTTGAATAAGCCCAATGGTCAATATGTTATCCCTCCTGGTGCCATTGCTGAGTTTGTAAAACCGTTAACCTTAAATAAAATTCCCGGCGTAGGCAAAGTGACCTCTGCTAAATTAGCTGCATTAGGCTTAAACACCTGTGAAGATGTGCAACATTACCCAAAAGAAAAGTTGATAGCGGGATTTGGTAAATTTGGCCGAGTATTAATAGAGCGAGCCCAAGGTATCGATAATCGTCAGATAAGCCCGAATAGAGTTCGTAAATCTGTGGGAGTCGAAACCACACTGGCTCAGGATATTTTTACTCTTGAGCAATGTAATAATGTGATGCCGCAGTTGATCCAAGAATTGCTGGCTCGAGTCAACCGCAGTGCTAAAGATAGAAAAATACATAAACAAGTGGTGAAGTTGAAGTTTAATGACTTTAAACAAACCACCATTGAGCATCGCAGTGACGAGATATCAGTGAACATGTTTCAAGACCTACTGGCACAAGCCCTAGAGCGGTCAAATGGAAGAGGAATACGATTAGTGGGTGTTTCTGTCGGACTGGCTGATATTGTGGCTGATGCTAGCCATTCAACAAGTGAGTCTCAAGGGGCATTAACGCATAGCGAGCAACTGGACTTAAACTTCTAATAGAGTTTAAGGTCGCCATTCAAATAAAAAGGCTGCCATTGGCAGCCTTTTAGTCTTGTACTGATTAAGTTTATTAACCTTTAGCAGGAATACGTTCTAGCACTGCTAATAACAGTTCCCAATATTGGCCAACGGTTGTGATGTTAACCATTTCATCAGGGCTATGTGGATAACGAATGGTAGGGCCAATAGAAACCATATCCATTGTTGGATAAGGCTCTTTAAATAATCCACACTCAAGACCCGCATGAATTACCATGATGGTTGGATCTTTTTTGTAAATGTCATTGTAAGTATCACGAACAATTGCCATCACTGGAGAGTTATTGTCGGGCTTCCAGCCTGGGTAAGCGCCAGATAACTCGATGCTAGCACCTGAAAGGTTAGCGAGTGCTGTCAATTGTGTTTCAATTTCAACGCGGCCTGAGTCGATTAATGAACGGATAAGGCAAAGCACTTCAACAGATTCATTTTCAGTACTAATAACACCAGTATTCAATGATGTTTCAGTAACGCCTTCAACTTCATCACTCATACGCATAACCCCATTAGGGCAAGCATGAAGTAAGTCGATCAAGGTGTTTTGTGCATCTTCACTCATGACTTTTTCTGGAGTCTCGATTGAAGCAAGCGTGAGTAACATGTCAGGATCGGCAATCGATAACTCTGCACGCACTATTGCTTGGAATTCGGTAATGGCTTGTTCAAGCTTAGTTTGGTTTTCACTAGGCAACATAAAGCTGATGTTGGCTTCACGTGGAATAGCATTACGTAGTGAGCCGCCAGTAAAGTTAACTAACTCAAGTGCAAGCTCATCGGCGTAGCTAAATAAGAAGCGTGCTAGTAACTTGTTTGCATTACCACGACCTAAGTGGATGTTTACACCTGAATGGCCACCTTTTAGTCCAGATAAAGTTAGGCTAAAGCTGGCATTAGTTTGCTCAGGAGCTTGCCATGACATTGGCACACTTAACTGAGCGTCAACACCGCCAGCGCAGCCCATGTAGATTTCGCCTTCTTGCTCAGAGTCAGTATTAATTAAAATATCTGCTTCAAGCATGCCTGCTTCTAGACCAAAAGCGCCAGTCATTCCAGCTTCTTCATCAATGGTCAATAATACTTCTAATGGACCATGCTTGATATCTGCAGCGCCAAGTACTGCTAGAGCAGAAGCCATACCAATACCATTATCAGAACCTAACGTTGTACCGTTAGCTTTTACCCACTCACCATCAACATAAGCTTCAATCGGATCTTTTTCAAAATCATGCTCTTTATCAGCATTCTTTTGCGGAACCATATCAATATGAGCCTGAAGAACTACAACCTTGCGGTTTTCCATGCCAGGAAAAGCGGGTTTTTTAATGATGAGGTTGCCCACTTTATCTTCTACAACGCTTAAGTTTTTTGACTTAGCCCACTGTTGTATGTGTTCACTTAATGCTTGTTCGAATTTTGATGGATGTGGAATTGAACAAATTTGTTCAAACCATTGCCATAAAGGCTGAGGATATAATTGATTGATCGCTGTCACGAAGACTCCCTTATTGTTTTTGAGGTGGGAATAGATGGCAAACAGTCTAGCATATCAAGCCTGTTAGACTGTGATCTGAGGCGATTTGATTGTTTGTGCTATTACAAATATATGTAAATAAATATTAACCCTGTCGTCATTTGAAATTTATATACTTAGGCCGCCCAAACTGGCTATTATTTAATGCTTAATGGCAAACTGTTCATAGCTAAATAAAAATGATTAAAAAGGAAGGCTCATGTTTCAAGTGGATCTAGTAGACGTTCAAAGTGATGATGCGATTTTCGAAGGTAATGGCTGGGATGCCGTTATTGTTGTTACTTCAGATTTAGATGTCATCGCGCAAGATGAAATCAAATTACTGGCAAATCATGCCAAACAAATTGATCAAAGAATTGGTAAAACCGCAACCTTATTATTAGCGCCAGGTTTAGCAGGTGGGCGTTTGATTGTGTCGCCAGTGCTCAATGCACAAAACGAATACAGTGATGTAACTGTGTTTGCTAAGGCTGCACGTGAGGGGATTGCGATTGCAAAAGCTGCTGGCGCGGTAAAACCATTATTGGTGGTAAGCCAACATAGCGATACGCGTTATCAATATGCGCAACAGGTCTCGGCATTAGCATGTGGTCAAGAGTTATGGCAATCCCTTGAGTACCGAGAAGCTGAACAGGCATTGCCTGCGATGACAGCGATTGGTTTATTGGTAACTCAATCTTGCAGTGAATTACTCAATGCCGTTGAAGCGGGTAAGGTGCTGGCTCGTGACTTATGTGGCACCGAACCTGAAAGAATGGCAGCTCCTGCTTTTGCTGATTATTGTGTCGATGCTTTTAACGGCAGTGGTTTATCAGTTTCAGTGGTGGATGAGCAAGAAGAGCTAGAGCGAGACTACCCGCTATTATGCGCAGTTGGTCGAGCATCATTTTGTGTACCTAGGCATCAGCCTCGTGTTGTAAAGGTTGAATACGTTGGCGAAGGTGAAATAGAGAAGACATTTTTATTCGCTGGTAAAGGGGTTATATACGATACCGGTGGTGCAGATATCAAAGTCGCTGGCGGTATGGCAGGGATGAGCCGTGATAAGGGCGGCGCTGCAGCTGTTGCAGGCTTAATGAAAACCTTATCTCTATTAAAACCAAAAGGTATTCGGGTTATCGCAGAATTAGGTTTAGTCAGAAATAGCATTGGTAGTGATGCGTTTGTACCTGATGAAATCATCAATAGCCACGCAGGCGTGCGCGTAAGAATTGGTAATACTGATGCAGAAGGGCGTTTAGTACTCGCTGATTTATTATCGCATTTAAGAATAAAAGCCACATCTGCAGTTAATCCTCAATTATTTTCAGTGGCTACCTTAACTGGCCATGTGGTGCGCTGTTACGGTGGTTACACCGCAGTGGTAGAAAATGCGGTGTCAAAAGCACAGGGCATTGGCGCTGGAATTGCTGATGTCGCTGAGTTATGGGGTGAATCGGTTGAGTTGTCTCGTTTACGTCATGATGATTTCGCTAAGGTAAATAACATTTCTGGTCAAGGTGAGTTACTGTCATCTAATAATGGCCCATCAGCCATTACTGCCCGTGGTCATCAATACCCAGCAGCTTTCCTTATTAATGCCTCTGGTTTAGGCGACCATGGCAGTCACAGTGCTGCACCGCTACCATTTGCCCATATCGACATTGCGGGTAGTGCAACGGAAGGGCACCCTTTGTATGGAAAACCGACGGCATCACCTTTGGTAACTTTATTACATAATGCGATAAAGTAAACTTCTAGTAGCTTAAAAAATAACCGAGCACAATATATAGTGGCTTTGTTGCGAAAGTAACAAAGCCGCTTGTATTTATATAGTCATACAAATGTAATTTAGTTACTTTTTTAGCTATATTTAAAATAATTTCAAATAATACTTGTAATAAAATTACATTTTGGTATTATTTGTCTCGTTGAAGAGCACGGT
Organism: Shewanella sp. 10N.286.52.E4; assembly: GCF_041468785.1. NCBI lineage: Bacteria > Pseudomonadati > Pseudomonadota > Gammaproteobacteria > Alteromonadales > Shewanellaceae > Shewanella > Shewanella sp. 10N.286.52.E4. The sequence goes on along the minus strand of NZ_JBFRJJ010000004.1, from coordinate 142,349 downwards.
GCTTTTCAATTCTAGTTCATCCAGGAAGGATAAAGTCTCCAAGGAATCGAGTAAGTAAGTTGTCTCAATGGATTGAGAAAAGTAAGTTCCAAGGAACCGAGCCCAGCAAGACTAGGTTTTAAACAACTTTATTTGGAGTATGTACTATGTCTTATACAGGCAATCAATATATTTATTGGCAAAACACTTGGTTAAGTTCAGATGCTTTATCAGGTGGCTTATATGCCATGACATTCAAGGGCTAACCCATCCTTGATTGAAGTTTTACCCGTATCAACCCTTTTTTCTGTCGCCTCACGGCGATCTTAGACAACAGTAAGCTAGTTCTCTATTGCTAGTTTATTTTGAAGTTTTATCACTTAATGGTGATTCAGTTTTCCTATCCCCATACCGGAAAACGATTAAACTTGTCAGCCTACTCATTGAGTAGGCTTTTTTTTGCCTGTATTTCACGTTTCCCTCAGTAATCAGTTTATTAAATTGTCTTGCTAGCGAATATGAGTGTTTATATTGTGAATATGGCTAAGCTCCCTATAAATACCTATAATCCTTGTCACTAAAATGTCACCTGTATCAGTTCCTTATCATAGTGAGTTGATCAAGTAAGGCGTGACAACAGCCGTTCCATTCCCTTTTTCAAGGATTAAAGTTTCATGTTAGAGAAACTGTTCAAACTCAAAGAGAATCAATCAAATTTAAAACAAGAAGTGGTTGCAGGTATCACGACCTTTTTAACCATGGCCTATATCATTTTTGTTAATCCGATGATGTTGGCGGATGCGGGCATGGATCAAGGCGCTGTTTTTGTGGCGACATGTTTAGCGGCTGCAGTAGGTTGTTTAGTGATGGGCTTTGTTGCCAACTATCCAATCGCGTTGGCACCTGGAATGGGATTAAATGCTTTTTTCACTTACACCGTAGTTGGTGAAATGGGCTATAGCTGGGAAACGGCACTAGGTGCGGTATTCATGTCGGGTATTTGTTTCCTTATTCTGTCTTTAGTGAAAATTAGAGAGTGGATTGTCAATAGTATTCCGATGAGTTTACGTTTGGGTATTGCTGCTGGTATTGGTTTATTCCTTGCCTTTATTGGCCTTAAGGCTGCAGGCATTGTTGTTGCAAGTCCTGCAACCTTAGTGACCATGGGCGACATTACGGCATTTCCAGCTGTGATGGCTGCACTCGGTTTCTTTTTAATTATTGCTATGGTTCAGCGAGGGTTAAAAGCTTCAGTAATTTTAAGTATTTTTATCGTCACAGCGCTGGGGTTAGCGTTTGGCGACGTTAGTTATAATGGCATTGTATCAATGCCGCCATCTATTGCGCCCACTTTCATGAAAATGGACTTATCTAGCGTATTAGAAATCAGCATGATTTCAGTGATATTTGCTTTCTTATTTGTCGATCTCTTTGATACTTCAGGGACATTAGTTGCAGTGGCTCAACGCGGTGGTTTCTTAGATGAACAAGGCCGTTTACTGAGAGTGAAGCGTGCATTAAGTGCTGATAGTTTGGCAACTATTGCAGGTGCGAGCTTAGGTACCTCTACAACAACCAGTTATATTGAAAGTACTGCGGGTGTGAGCGCTGGTGGCAGAACTGGATTAACAGCGGTTGTGGTCGGTATTTTATTTATCCTTGCATTATTCTTTGCGCCACTCGCGGGTATGGTGCCTGCGTATGCAACAAGCGGTGCATTATTTTATGTGGCTATTTTGATGATGTCTGGTTTGGTGAATGTTGAATGGGAAGACCTCACTGAAGCTGCGCCTGTGGTGATTGTTTGTTTACTGATGCCACTGACTTTTTCTATTGCTAACGCAATTGGCTTTGGATTTATCTCTTACGCTGTCATTAAAGTATTGACTGGTCGCTTTAAAGATTTGAATCTAGGCATTGTATTTATTGCGGTCTTATTCTTAGTTAAATTTATATATGGTTAAACCGTTGAGATGTTGGGTTTAAGTTAACTTTTTGCGTTGATTTTACTCGTTTGCTTTGGATTTTAATCCTCAGCTATTGTTTTTACAGGCTTCATTAAATATATCTTGTTAGCTAAAATAAAACGATTTATTGATTTTTTGTTAAGGGTTATGCATTGCATAGCCCTTTTTTATGCAGGATCATAATCTATGTCATGAATTTCTTTTAACATAGTTAAGCATTGCTATTATTCTTTAGTCTAATTAGGTATAAAAATCTTCCACTAAAATTGTTTTGTTTGGAAAGGTACCAATGTCTTACCAGCGGGTAGTAGTAAAATTAGGCACCAGCGTGCTGACATCAGGCAGTAATAAGCTTGATAAAGCGCACATGGTTGAATTAGCGCGACAAATATCAGCGTTAGTGCGTTCAGGCGTTGAAGTTGTGCTTTGCACATCAGGCGCAATAGCTGCAGGACGAGAGCACCTCCAATACCCCGAACTCCCCGATGACATACCCAACAAACAACTTCTTGCAGCAGTAGGCCAAAGTCAGTTAATTCTTGCTTGGAGTGAAGTGTTTAGCATTTATGGTTTGCATGTCGGTCAACTGTTGCTTACTGGCGCTGATTTACATGATCTTGAAAGATACATGAATGCAGGCGATACGATTAACGTCTTGTTAGAAAACAACATCATTCCAATCATTAATGAAAATGATGCGGTTGCGACTAGTGAGATCAAAGTGGGGGATAATGATAATTTATCTGCCAGAGCTGCATTGCTATGCGAAGCCGATCTGTTAGTGCTACTGACGGATCAAAATGGTTTGTTCGATGCAGATCCGAGATCAAACCCCAATGCCAAATTAATCACTACCGTAGCCACCATTGACGACAACTTACGTCAGTTAGCTGGCGGCGCTGTATCTGGGCTTGGCACTGGTGGCATGGCGACTAAATTAGAAGCCGCAGACATCGCTAAAAGAGCTGGTGTTGAGGTTGTAATTGCTTCAGGCCATCATCCAGAAGTCCTGACTAAAATTGCTAAAAAAGAAGCAATTGGCACTCATTTTAGTGCGATTAAAAACCCACTAAGTTACCGTAAACAATGGATTTTGGTAGGACCTGCAACAGAAGGGCGATTTAAACTTGATGATGGTGCATGTCATGCGGTGGTTGAAACTGGCAGCAGCTTATTACCGAAAGGTATAGTCAGTGTTGAAGGCGAATTCGAGCGTGGTGCGATTGTGTTATTGACCGATCAATCTGGCAATGAAATAGCTAAAGGCTTAAGCCGTTACTGTTCACGTGCGCTGAAGCTTATTGCCGGCAAACATTCTAACCAAATTGAAGAATTAATTGGTTACGACTATGGCGCTTCTATAGTACATCGAAACGATATGGTTCTATTAGACTGCGAACAATTTAAAGGAAGCAAACATGCCTCATAAAGAATATTTACACACATTAGGCAAGCAAGCGAAAGCGGCAAGTTTTGCCCTAGCGAATTTATCTAGTCAAAAGAAATCTGAATTATTACATTGTATTAGTGAGCAGTTATCACTTAACAGCGAAGCTATTCTTACTGCCAATGCTAAAGATGTCGCAGCGGCTAGAGAAAATGGTTTAACAGATGCCATGATTGACCGCTTGTTATTAGATAACGATAGATTAAGCGGCATAATTGCAGATATTGATAATGTGATTAATCTTGCCGATCCCGTTGGAAGTGAATCAAGCAGTCAGCTGTTAGATAACGGTTTACGCTTAACTCAACGTCGCGTGCCACTAGGTGTTGTGGGAGTGATTTACGAAGCAAGACCAAACGTGACAGTTGATATCGCAGTACTTGCATTAAAAACGGGTAACGCAGTTATTTTGCGTGGCGGTAAAGAAACACTAACTTCTAACCAGGTATTAAGCGACGTCATTCGTAAAGCATTAACCTTGCAAGGCTTACCTGAGAATGCGGTTCAACTTATTAACTCAACCGACAGAGATTTGGTAACTGGTTTATTAACCTTAGATCAATACGTCGATATGATTATCCCGCGTGGTGGGCAAACGCTGCAGCGTTTATGTGCTGAAAAAGCCAGTATCCCGGTGATCTTAGGTGGTATTGGTATTTGTCATTTATACCTAGATAAAATGGCCGACCTGAGCCGCAGTGCAGAAGTGATTATTAACGCAAAAGTTCAGCGCCCAACAGTATGTAATGCGTTAGATACTTTACTGATACATGAAGATGTTGCTGCTGAATTTTTGCCAATCTTATTCAAGCAAATGTCAGCATTAGGTGTCAGTTTTTATACTTGTGATAAAACCAAAACCTTAGTGGATACTCAAGCCTTTGAAATCCATTCAGCTACTGATGAGAGTTACTCAACAGAGTGGTTATCACTGACCTTAGGTGTAAAAGTGGTTAATGACATTGATCAGGCTATCGAACATATCCGCCAGCATTCTAGCGGTCACTCTGAAGCGATTTTATCTGACGATATTAATGCCACTTGTCATTTTATGAATCAAGTCGATTCAGCTGCGGTGTATGTGAATGCAAGTACACGCTTTACTGATGGCTCGCAATTTGGACTAGGCGCTGAAGTTGCTGTCAGTACGCAGAAGTTACATGCTCGTGGACCAATGGCACTTGATGCGTTAACCACATACAAATGGTTAGCAACAGGTGACTACACTGCACGTGGATAGTTAGTCTGCTTAACGTTTGAGATAGATACTTAATGTTTGAGATTATTACTTAACGTTTGTGATTGATAGTTAAAAAGCACTTCGGTGCTTTTTTGCTTTCTGCCATCTGCCAATTAGTAAGTTTTACTACAAGCTAGTAGGGATGTTGTATCAGGTTAGCTGTTATTGAGTAAAAATGAGATGACTTGGCATAGGTGGAATTGATAAACGTAAATACGTGGCATAGCACCAAACGGCAAAACTACTGAGTGTCATTATTATTGCAGCAATCCTTGTCGCTTGGACATATTCCTTCATAAATGGGAAGTATTTGGTTTGAATGCGGTTAGTAAAATAGACCGCTGGAAAAATGAAAACGCAAATATACATGGCTGGGTATTGTGTTGAACTGTCACCGTTGAAATATTCATAAACCATAATCCCTACCGTTATCAATAGACAGGTAATACGTATTCTGGTTTCGACGGCATCACTAAAGTTCCAACGCGGCATTCCCATTGCCAATATCTCCATTGCTTTCTTTTTGCTTGTAACATATTAATAACAATTAATCTGCTGCCTGACAACCAGCTTATTGAGTATATGCATGATAGTGCAATATATTAGCAGCTAACTGGCATATTTTACTTTTGAGAAACGATTCAATTTAGGCAGCAGTTTTGGCAATATTTTTTGTAGCATTAAGCCAGATAATATAAAGCACAAGCCAATATAAGTGCTCACAGTTATATGCTCTTTTAATATGACAGATATTAACCCAACAGATAATACTGGGGTGAGGAAAACCAGCGTGGTGATATTGGAAGTCTTATCAGTGGTTTTAAGTGCCATTAACCAAAGCACGAATGTTAAACCCATTTCAAATAAGCCAACATACATCCCAGCCACGAGCGCTGACCAACTGATCGCTTCAATGGGTTGGTGCAGCATCATTGCGGCTGTAACAAAAGGCAAGCCGATTAAAAAACTCAGTAATAAACTAACAATCGCATCGCCGTCATCTTTCGTATTAATCACCCAGTAAAAGCACCAAATAACAGTACTACTTAACACAAATGCGATACCTGTAGGGCTGTCAAAATTAAAACTGGTGAGGTTCCCGCCGCTAGCAATAACGTAAACCCCGCTGTACGCAATAATCGCTGCAAGTACATCTATCTTAGTTAATTTATGGCCAAGTAAAGGTACGGCTAAAATGGGTAATAAAATAGCCCATGTGTAGTTCAGGGATAAGGCTTGTTGAGCGGGCAATAAATCATAAGCTTCAAACAATACGTAATAGTATAAAAACGGATTCAATAGGCCAGTGAATAAATAAAAGAAAGGGCGTTTGATAAATTGCTTAGCGATTAAGCCAAATTTACCTTGGGCGATAACAATGATACCTAAGGCGAATATAGAGGTGATGACGGCAACAAAAACTAACTGTAATGGGGTGAAATAACCCAACGCTATTTTAAAAGCTGTCGCGACAGTTGACCATAACAATACGGCCAATAGGCCATAAATATAAGCTAGAGAAGTATTCGACACTGTCTTTCCTAATTGAAAATAAAACGTAGGCTAAATAATTTCCGAGATTGTATGCAATATACAAAGTGGATGCACTACTTATTTTCTCATTGCTTAAGATATTTTTAATAAAATTTACGATCTCGCCCTTGTAATTTAGATCGCTGTCCCAATATATGCAGTAAGGCTGATATGAGAGGCTAAAAAATTAGGACTTGAAATTACAAATCCTGACCCCATATCAACAACCATAAGCAAATTTAGAAACACTAAAATTTATATTTCGGAGATCCTCATGGGCAAAATTATTGGTATTGACTTAGGCACAACGAACTCTTGTGTTGCTGTCCTTGATGGCGACAAAGCTCGCGTAATTGAGAACGCTGAAGGCGAACGTACTACATCATCAATCATCGCATACACTGAAGATGAAACATTGGTGGGTTCACCAGCTAAACGTCAAGCTGTTACCAACCCAACTAACACTTTCTTCGCGATTAAGCGTTTAATCGGTCGTCGTTTTAAAGATGACGAAGTTCAACGTGATGTTGACATCATGCCGTTCAAAATCATTGGTACAGACAATGGTGATGCATGGGTTGAAGCTCACGGTAAGAAAATGGCACCACCACAAGTTTCTGCTGAAATCTTGAAAAAGATGAAAAAGACTGCAGAAGACTTTTTAGGTGAAGAAGTAACAGAAGCGGTTATTACTGTTCCTGCATATTTTAACGATTCACAACGTCAAGCAACGAAAGATGCTGGTCGTATTGCTGGTCTTGATGTTAAACGTATCATCAACGAGCCAACTGCTGCTGCATTAGCTTACGGTATCGATAAGAAACAAGGCGACAATGTTGTTGCTGTATACGATTTAGGTGGCGGTACTTTCGATATCTCTATCATTGAAATCGATAGCAACGATGGCGACCAAACTTTTGAAGTACTTGCAACTAACGGTGACACTCACTTAGGTGGTGAAGATTTTGATAACCGTCTAATCAACTATTTAGCTGATGAGTTCAAAAAAGAGCAAGGTCTAGACTTACGTAATGACCCGCTAGCTATGCAACGTGTTAAAGAAGCTGCAGAAAAAGCGAAAATTGAACTTTCAAGCACCACTCAAACTGAAGTTAACCTACCTTACATCACTGCTGATGCAACAGGTCCTAAGCATTTAGTGGTTAAAATCACTCGTGCTAAGTTAGAGTCTTTAGTAGACGACTTAATTCAACGTTCTTTAGAGCCACTAAAAGTTGCTCTAGCTGATGCTGACTTATCAGTTTCTGATATCAACGAAGTTATTCTTGTTGGTGGTCAAACTCGTATGCCTAAGGTACAGGCTGCAGTAACTGATTTCTTCGGTAAAGAGCCACGTAAAGATGTTAACCCTGATGAAGCTGTAGCTGTAGGCGCGGCAATTCAAGCAGGTGTTCTTTCTGGTGACGTAAAAGATGTATTGTTACTTGACGTTACACCACTATCATTTGGTATTGAAACCATGGGTAGCGTAATGACTAAGCTTATCGAGAAGAACACCACTATCCCGACTAAAGCGAGCCAAACGTTCTCAACTGCTGAAGATAACCAAAGTGCAGTAACGATTCACGTACTTCAAGGTGAGCGTAAGCAAGCTAGCTACAATAAATCTTTAGGTCAATTCAACCTTGAAGGTATTGAGCCTGCTCCACGTGGCCAACCACAAGTTGAAGTGTCTTTTGATATCGATGCAGATGGTATCTTAAACGTATCAGCAACTGATAAGAAAACCGGTAAAGCGCAAAACATCACCATTAAAGCTAACTCTGGTCTAAGTGACGAAGAAGTAGAGCAAATGGTACGTGATGCTGAAGCACATGCTGACGAAGATGCTAAATTCGAAGAGCTAGTTCAAGCGCGTAACCAAGCTGATGGCATGGTTCATGCGACTAAGAAGCAAATCGAAGAAGCTGGCGAAGCACTACCAGCTGAAGAAAAAGAGAAAATTGAAGCTGCAATGGCTGAAGTTGATACCGCAACTCAAGGTAACGACAAAGAAGCGATTGATAAAGCAACTCAAGCATTAATGGAAGCGTCAGCTAAGTTAATGGAAATTGCTCAAGCGAATGCACAAGCGCAACAAGGTGAAGCTCCTGCACAAGATGCACAAGAAGCTAAGCCTGAAGATGACGTTGTTGATGCTGAGTTTGAAGAAGTAAAAGACGACAAAAAGTAAACTAATTAGTTAGTTAACTTTCAGGCGGGCGTTGAGAGAAATCTCTAACGCCCGTTCGTACAATACCTGCTTGAGAAAACTGAGATTATGTCAAAGCGAGATTATTACGAAGTTCTAGGTATCGGTCGCGATGCTAGTGAACGAGAAGTCAAAAAAGCCTATAAACGTTTGGCGATGAAGTTTCACCCGGATCGTAATCCAGGTGATGAAGAAGCTGAAGCAAGCTTTAAAGAAGTTAAAGAAGCTTACGAAATTCTAACCGATGCCAATAAAAAAGCCGCTTATGACCAATTTGGTCATGCTGGTGTTGACCCTAACCGCGGTGGCGGTGGTCATGGTGGCGCTGGCGATTTCGGTGATATCTTCGGTGATGTGTTCGGTGATATTTTTGGTGGCGGTCGTCGTGGCGGTGGTCAACGTCAAGCAGCTAGAGGCAGTGACTTACGTTACAACCTTGAGCTGTCGCTTGAAGAAGCGGTACGTGGCCTATCAAAAGAGTTACGTATCCCTACACTCGCATCATGTGATACCTGTGATGGCAGCGGCGCTAAAAAAGGCACCTCTGCAACGACTTGTGGCACATGTCATGGCCAAGGCCAAGTACAAATGCGCCAAGGGTTCTTTGCTGTTCAACAAGCGTGTCCGACTTGTCATGGTCGCGGTAAGATCATTAAAGACCCATGTAAGAAATGTCATGGTGAAGGTCGCGTTGAGAAGAGCAAAACATTATCAGTTAAAATTCCTGCTGGTGTTGATACGGGTGACCGTATTCGCTTATCTGGTGAAGGTGAAGCGGGCGAATTTGGCGCACCTCCAGGCGATTTATACGTACAAGTGACGGTACGCGAACATAATATCTTCGTTCGCGATGGCAATAACTTATATTGTGAAGTGCCAATCTCATTCAGTAAAGCAGCCTTAGGCGGCGAAATTGAAGTGCCAACACTTGATGGCAAAGTGAACTTAAAGATCCCAGCAGAAAGCCAAACTGGCCGTATGTTCCGTTTACGCGGTAAAGGTGTTAAATCAGTTCGCAGTCATGCAGTCGGTGATTTGCTTTGTAAGGTTGTGATGGAAACACCAGTTAACCTGAATGAAAAGCAAAAAGAATTACTGCGTGAATTCGAAGCAACGTTGACAGGCGAATCTAAGAAACATAGCCCTAAAGCTGAAGGTTTCTTTGATGGCGTTAAAAAGTTTTTTCACGATTTAAACAGTTAATCGTTGTAAACACATTACGCTGATATTTTGAAAGGCTGATTACCTATGGTAAACAGCCTTTTTTATTGCAATAAAATCACCTTGTTGAGCACTTATTAAAAGCGTGATTCAATGAGTTCACATGTTTAATTAGGCGTAATCATATGTCGTTTTCATCATTTTCACTTAACCCTAAACTCGTCGATGCTTTACCTGCTTCAGTGTTGAAACCCAGTGAGATTCAAAAGCAGACAATACCTAAAATCATCCAAGGGCAGGATGTAATGGCATTAGCGCAAACTGGTAGTGGCAAAACCTACGCTTTTGGTTTACCTATTTTGCATAGTATGAGTCAAAAGCCAATTCAGAAACTGAGCCAGAAACTATTGGCTTTAGTTATTGTGCCAACCCGAGAGTTGGCCACGCAGGTGGCTGGGGATTTATCTAGATTAGGTGCAGACTTAGCTCTTCGAGTAGAGGTGGTATGTGGTGGCGAAGATACAGAACTACAAATTGAACGCTTATCAACGCCTGCAAATCTGATTGTTGCGACGCCAGGAAGATTACTGGCGTTAGTTAATCAAGGTGTTGTGGACTTTGCAACACTAGAACACCTAGTGTTAGATGAAGCTGACCGTTTATTAGATATGGGCTTTATCGCCGATATTAAGTCACTTATTGCACTTATGCCCACAAGACAAACCTTGTTGTTTTCAGCCACCATGCCAGAACCTTTGCTGCAATTTACTCAGCAGATATTAGCTAGAGATGCTATTAGGCTGGAAGCTAATGTGGTTAATACAGCGGTTGAAGATATTACTCAAACCATTTATCACATCAATAAGGGCAGTAAGGCAAAAGCAGTCATTGATCTGATTAAACGTAATAACTGGTCTCAAGTGTTGGTGTTTGTGAATGCTAAAGGTGACGCTGATGCTTTATGTAAGAAGATACATAAAGCAAAACTGACAGCGGCTTCCTTACATGGCGATAAAGACCAAGCATTACGTACAGATACTTTGAACCAATTTAAGGCAAAGCAGTTAACGGTATTAGTGGCCACCGATGTCATGGCTCGTGGGATCCACATTGACGCATTGCCTGTGGTGATTAATTTTGAATTACCCGAGCAAGCAGCTGTGTACATTCATCGAATAGGTCGTACTGCACGAGCAGGGTTAAGCGGTTGTGCAATATCTCTGATATCTCATGCTGAAATGCCAAGGCTTAATGCTATTCGCGAATTAAGCCAGTTATCCGTGCCGGTAAGTGAACTCGAAGGCTTTCCCGTAACGGATAAACCCATCGATCCTAATAGTAAAAGGCCGCCTAAAGATAAACAGGCTAATCGACGGACGGCTAAAAAACGCAGTGCCAGTCAATTTAGTAAGAAGCAGGTACGCTGATACTGAATTTGAAAGTGGACTGTAATATTGCAATGGACTGTAGCTGTAGCTGTAGCTGTAACTGTAACTGGCTAAAGGTGCAATCAACGGGTGGAATAGTTTAAAATAATTGCAATTAGATAGGCTTAACGCGTAAACAAGATATTTAAAGGGATGTAATATGAAAAAACTAGTTCTGACATTACTACTTCCAGTGTTATTAGCAGGTTGTGCAACGACAAAGTCACCCACGGGGCGAAGTCAGGTACTGTTATTTGATAAAACACAAATGACAGAAATGGGCGGGCAATCGTTTGCTGCGATGAAAAAAGAGCAAAAGGTCAGTACAGATAAACAGAAAATCGCTTACGTAAGTTGCATTGCTGACAGGATAACCGCAGAGCTTCCTGATCAATCCTTGCTATGGGAGGTCGTGGTATTTGACTCTGAACAAGTCAATGCTTTTGCGTTGCCTGGCGGTCATATCGGGGTGTACACAGGCCTGTTAACTGTTGCAAGCGATGAAGACCAGCTAGCAACGGTTATTGGGCATGAAGTGGCACATGTATTGGCAAGACACGGTAATGAGCAAGTGTCTCGTGCTCAAATGACCAATACTGGCATGCAATTAGCGGATGTAGCGCTAGGCGCTGGTGGTGTTTCAAATAAAGACATGTATATGGCAGGCTTAGGGCTTGGCGCGCAGGTAGGGATTTTATTACCTTTTGGTCGAGATCAAGAAAGTGAAGCGGATGAACTCGGTTTAGAGTTAATGGCCAAGGCAGGTTTCAATCCAGCCAAGAGTGTTATTTTATGGCAAAACATGGCGAAAGCTGGCGGTGAGCAAGGGCCGGAATTGTTCTCTACTCATCCATCTCACTCAAGCCGTATATCTGATTTACAAGCGCTACAAACTAAGGTGACCCCTTTATATCAAGCGGCAAAAAAACAGTCCCCAACACAATGTAAAAAAGGCTAATGAAAAATAGTCATTATCATCGCAGATTAGCGCCCATAGCGTTATAAAGTGTGCTAAACTGCCCCGCAAATTTTAACTGATGAATTGAGAGTAAATACGTTATGTCAGAGTTCAACACAATGGAACAGCAAGCAAGTTACGGTGTAGGTCGTCAAATGGGTGAGCAACTAGCTGCTAACTCTTTCGAAGGTATCGATATCCCTGCAGTACAAGCTGGTCTAGCGGATGCGTTTGCAGGTAAAGAAAGCGCTGTTGCAATGGAAGACTTACAAGTGGCTTTCACTGAAATCAGCCGTCGTTTACAAGCTGCTCAAGAAGAAGCTGCTGCAGCTGCTTCAGCTGAAGGCGAAAACTTCCTTGCTGAAAATGCTAAACGTGACGGTATTACTGTGACTGAGTCTGGTCTTCAGTACGAAGTTATCGCTCAAGGTGAAGGTGAGAAACCAACTCTTGATTCAACAATTCGTGCTCATTACCATGGTACTTTCATCAACGGTGAAGTATTCGATAGTTCTGTTGCTCGTGGCGAGCCAGCTGAATTCCCAGTTTCTGGTGTTATCGCTGGTTGGACTGAAGCATTACAACTAATGCCAGTTGGTACCAAGCTTAAATTATTCGTGCCACAACACTTAGCTTACGGCGAACGTGGTGCTGGTGCTTCAATCCCGCCATTCTCGGCGTTGGTATTTGAAGTTGAATTGTTAGAAATCGTTTAATGATTAACGCCTAAGTTTAACTTAGGCGTTTTTGTATCACTGGGAGAAATACATGACTGCAAAAGTAAGAGTCGCTGTTGTTGGTGCCAGTGGCCGTATGGGTCGCACATTGATTGAAGCTGCTAAGCAACATGACATGATATATTTAGGTGCCGCAGTTGAACGCACAGGTTCTACACTGATTGGTGTTGATGCTGGTGAGTTGGCTGGCGTGGGTACTATGAATGTTGCGATTACAGATTCATTAGACATAGCATCAGAACATTTTGATGTATTAATTGATTTTACCTCTCCAGAATCGTCGCTTGTGCATCTTGATTGGTGTTCAAAAAATAATAAGGCGATTGTGATTGGTACGACAGGTTTTAATCATGCTCAAAAAGAGATGATTAATGCGTTTGCTGAGCAAACACCTGTTGTGTTTGCTCCTAATATGTCTGTAGGCGTTAACTTAACGCTGAAACTATTAGAGCTAACCGCGAAAGTCATGGGCGATTACACTGATATTGAGATCACTGAAGGGCATCATCGTTTTAAAAAGGATGCACCTTCTGGTACGGCGTTAAAAATGGGTGAAGTGATTGCTGATACCCTTGGCCGAGATCTTGAAGAGTGCGCAGTTTATGGTCGTGAAGGTATGACTGGCGAGCGTGATAGAAATACCATAGGTTTTTCTACTATTCGTGCTGGTGATATTGTTGGCGATCATACCGTGATGTTTGCCGATATCGGTGAGCGAGTTGAAATAACTCATAAAGCGACCAGTCGAATGACATTTGCTAATGGTGCCATGCGTGCAGCCTATTGGTTATCCGATCAGGATTCAGGCTTATACGACATGCAGCAAGTGTTAGGACTCAATTAATATTTAAAAAAACCACCTTCGGTGGTTTTTTTTTTGGAAATAAATTTTCCCAAAATAAAATAACTAAGCATAGACGCTTTAACTTAATTCATATAAAATCGCTGGAATTTGCCAAAATTTCGTAAATTGGTAGATTTGTAAAAATTAAATACAAATAATTTCAGTGGCTTGGCTCTTTTTTTTGGAGGTCGCGTTGACACAGTCTGCCTTACTCGTACTCGAAGATGGAACCGTATTCTCTGGCACAGCAATTGGTGCCGATGGACTCACTGTTGGTGAAGTAGTTTTTAATACTTCAATGACAGGCTATCAAGAGATTTTAACGGATCCGTCATATTCTCGCCAGATCGTAACTTTAACTTACCCTCATATTGGTAATACCGGTACGAATGATGAAGATACAGAATCTGATTCAGTTCATGCTTGTGGTCTTATCATTAGAGATCTACCTCTATTAGCCAGCAACTTTCGTAACCAGCAGTCATTAAGCGATTATTTAAAATCGAATAATGTTGTGGGTATCGCGGATATTGATACACGTAAATTGACCCGTATTTTACGTGAAAAAGGTTCGCAAGCCGGCTGTATTATGGTCGGCGATATCGATGAAGCTAAAGCATTAGCTGCAGCGAAGGCATTCCCTGGTTTAAAAGGTATGGACTTAGCAAAAGAAGTCACTACCGAGTCTACTTATCAATGGCGTAAAGCAAGCTGGCGTTTAGTCGGTGGTTTACCTGATGAGACTCCAGAATCAGAACTTAAATATAAAGTTGTCGCTTTCGATTACGGCATCAAACGTAACATCTTACGTATGTTAGTTGACCGTGGTTGTGATGTGACAGTAGTACCAGCCCAAACATCAGCTGCAGAAGTATTAGCGATGAATCCTGATGGGATTTTCCTATCAAATGGTCCTGGCGATCCAGAGCCTTGTGATTACGCTATCACTGCCATTCAAGAAATACTAAAAACTGATATTCCAGTATTTGGTATTTGTCTAGGTCACCAGTTGCTTGCATTAGCATCAGGGGCTAAAACCTTGAAAATGAAGTTTGGTCATCATGGTGCTAACCACCCTGTGAGCGATATTGAGAAAGGTAATGTGATGATCACCAGCCAAAACCACGGTTTTGCTGCTGATGAAGCTACACTACCAGCGAACATCAAAGTGACCCACAAGTCATTATTTGATGGTTCACTTCAAGGTATTCACCTTACTGATAAACCTGCGTTTAGTTTCCAAGGCCATCCTGAAGCGAGCCCTGGACCGACCGATGCGTCACCGCTGTTTGATCATTTCATTGAATTGATTGAGCAATCTCGTTCAAACGCTAAATAGTTAGGTCACTCGGAGAAGATAGAAGCAATGCCAAAACGTACTGATATTAAAAGTATTCTAATCCTAGGCGCTGGACCAATTGTCATTGGTCAAGCGTGTGAATTTGACTATTCGGGTGCTCAAGCGTGTAAAGCGCTTCGTGAAGAAGGTTATCGAGTTATCTTAGTTAACTCTAACCCTGCCACGATCATGACCGATCCTGAAATGGCCGATGCAACTTATATCGAGCCGATTCATTGGGAAGTGGTTCGCAATATTATCGCTAAAGAAAAACCTGATGCGATTTTGCCTACCATGGGTGGTCAGACTGCACTTAACTGTGCTCTTCAGCTAGAAGCTGAAGGCGTACTAAAAGAATTTAACGTTGAAATGATTGGTGCGACAGCTGACGCAATTGATAAAGCTGAAGACCGTAGTCGTTTTGATACTGCAATGAAAGCCATTGGTCTTGAATGTCCTCGTGCTGGTATTGCTCATACAATGGAAGAAGCACACGGCGTATTAGACCAAGTTGGCTTCCCTTGTATTATCCGTCCATCTTTCACCATGGGTGGCAGTGGCGGTGGTATCGCATACAACAAAGAAGAGTTTGAGGATATTTGTTCTCAAGGTCTTGAGCTTTCTCCAACTAGCGAATTATTGATTGATGAATCGCTAATTGGTTGGAAAGAGTACGAAATGGAAGTGGTTCGTGACCGTAACGATAACTGTATTATCGTTTGTGCTATCGAAAACTTCGATGCGATGGGCGTTCACACTGGTGATTCAATCACAGTTGCACCTGCGCAGACATTGACGGATAAAGAATACCAATTAATGCGTAATGCTTCTTTAGCAGTATTACGTGAAATTGGTGTTGAGACCGGCGGTTCAAACGTTCAGTTTGGTATTTGTCCAAATACAGGACGTATGGTCATCATTGAGATGAACCCGCGTGTTTCTCGCTCATCTGCATTAGCCTCTAAAGCAACCGGTTTCCCGATTGCTAAAATCGCTGCGAAGCTCGCTGTAGGCTTTACACTTGATGAATTAATGAATGATATTACTGGCGGTCGCACTCCAGCATCATTCGAACCTGCAATTGATTACGTTGTGACTAAAGTTCCTCGTTTTAACTTCGAGAAATTTGCTGGCGCTAATGACCGTTTAACTACGCAAATGAAGTCAGTGGGTGAAGTGATGGCGATTGGCCGTACTTTCCAAGAGTCATTACAGAAAGCACTGCGTGGCTTAGAAGTCGGTCGTAACGGTTTTGATTCTGTTGTTGATATTTCATTGCCAGAAAGCATGCAGCAAATTCGTCACGAATTGAAAGAACCTGGTTGTGACCGTATTTGGTACATTGCCGATGCATTCCGCGCTGGGCTAAGCCGTGATGAAATCTTCAGACTGACTAATGTTGACCATTGGTTCTTAGTTCAAATTGAAGACTTAATTGCTCAAGAAGCAAAAGTTTCAGAAGTGGGCATGTCTGGTCTTAACCAAGAATTCTTACTTAAGCTCAAACGCAAAGGTTTTGCCGATTCACGTTTAGCTGAAATCTTGGGTGTGAGTGAAACTGAAGTGCGTAAAATTCGTGATAGCTACGGTATGCACCCTGTTTATAAGCGTGTTGATACTTGTGCTGCTGAATTTGCTACAGATACCGCTTACATGTATTCAACGTACGAAGAAGAATGTGAAGCTCTGCCTTCAACGCGCGACAAAATCATGATTCTTGGCGGTGGCCCTAACCGAATTGGTCAAGGTATTGAGTTTGATTACTGTTGTGTTCACGCTGCATTAGCATTACGTGAAGACGGTTACGAAACCATTATGGTTAACTGCAACCCAGAAACAGTATCAACTGATTACGATACATCTGACCGCTTGTACTTTGAACCGGTTACGTTTGAAGATGTACTTGAAATTGTGCGTATTGAAAAGCCAAAAGGCGTGATTGTTCAATACGGTGGCCAAACACCACTTAAACTTGCTCGTGCTTTAGAAGCTGCAGGCGTGCCAATTATTGGTACAAGCCCAGATGCTATTGACCGTGCAGAAGACCGTGAACGTTTCCAACAAGCGATTCAGCGTCTTGAAATGAAGCAACCTGAAAATGATACTGTGACAACGGTTGAAGGTGCGGTACTGTCAGCTGCACGTATCGGTTACCCATTAGTTGTTCGTCCATCATATGTATTGGGTGGCCGCGCGATGGAAATCGTTTATGACGAGCAAGATTTACGTCGCTACTTTAATGAAGCTGTTAGCGTGTCGAACTCTTCTCCAGTATTGCTTGATCGCTTCTTAGATAACGCGATTGAAATTGATATTGATGCTGTTTGTGATGGTGAAATCGTGGTTGTTGGTTCAATCATGGAACACATTGAACAAGCCGGTGTTCACTCTGGTGACTCTGGTTGTTCACTGCCGCCGTACAGCTTAAGTGAAGATGTGCAAAACCGTATGCGTGAGCAAGTTGCTAAATTGGCAATGGAATTACGCGTAATTGGTTTGATGAATGTTCAGTTTGCGGTTAAAGATGACGAAATCTATATGATTGAAGTTAACCCGCGTGCTGCACGTACAGTGCCATTCGTGTCTAAAGCAACTGGTATTCCACTAGCGATGATTGCTGCTCGTGTTATGGCGGGTCAAAGCTTAACGTCGCAAAACTTTACTAAAGAAGTGATCCCACCATATTTCTCAGTGAAAGAAGTGGTATTGCCATTTAACAAGTTCCCTGGTGTTGACCCAATGCTTGGCCCAGAAATGCGCTCAACGGGTGAAGTAATGGGTGTGGGTGACACATTCGCTGAAGCCTATGCTAAAGCGCAGCTTGGTGCTACAGCTGAAGTGCCTAAGTCAGGCCGTGCATTAATTTCTGTGCGTAACAGTGATAAAGCACGCGTCGCTGAACTTGCTGCTGAGCTAATTGAGTTGGGTTATCAAATTGACGCAACTCACGGTACTGCAGTTATTTTAGGCGAAGCGGGTATTAATCCTCGTCTCGTTAATAAGGTACACGAAGGCCGTCCACATATTCTCGACCGTATTAAGAATGGTGAATACACTTACATCATCAATACGACAGAAGGGCGTCAAGCGATTGAAGATTCTCGTCAAATTCGTCGTGGTGCACTACGTTACAAAGTGAACTACACAACGACGCTAAATGCTGCCTTTGCTACTTGTATGGCGCATTCGGCTGATGACAGAAATAACGTGAGTTCTGTACAAGAACTACATGAAAGAATCGCTAAAAATTAATTTTGATTAATTTATTGCTGATTTGATTAAAAAGGCTGCATTCGTGCAGCCTTTTTTATTACTATTTTTTGACAGTCACTAGTAACTAAACTCAAGCTTATGTAAGCTTAGACCATCATCATTAGATGCATCCTCAACGCAAGACACCACATCATTAAAACATTTATGTTGTAAAGATCGTGCGCTATGCGAATTAATCGAGATTTAACTGTGCTGACTTAGGTTGGCACGGGGTGCTTTTGTTTTTAAAGGAGACATAAGACATTATGAATACCGTCCCTATGACGATTATTGGAGCTGAGCAGCTTCGTAAAGAATTAGATGAATTAAAATTTGAGCGTCGCCCGTCAATTACTTCTGCAATTGCTGAAGCGCGTGAATTAGGCGATTTAAAAGAAAATGCTGAGTATCATGCAGCACGTGAAGAACAAGGTATTTGTGAAGCTCGTATTCGCGATATTGAAGGCAAGTTATCGAACGCTCAAATCATCGATGTGACTTCAATGCCAAATTCTGGCCGTGTGATTTTTGGTACTACAGTGACAATTTTAAATGTTGATACTGATGCTGAATCGACTTATCGCATTGTTGGTGACGATGAAGCTAACATCAAAGAGAATTTAATTTCAGTTAATTCTCCTATTGCTCGCGGTCTGATTGGCAAAAGTGTTGATGACGAAGTGGCTATCACTACGCCAGGCGGCACAGCTGAGTATGAAATTACTGCGGTTGAATATATCTAACTGCATTTAATATCAATATTAATTACGACTTAAGATTGATATTTTATAGTTATAAAAAAACCACTGCTAAACAGTGGTTTTTTTAGGTCAGAATGAACATTTGAATCGTATTGACTGCAAGATGAACCCTAGACCTTAAGTTGTTTGACGAAATTATTTTGCTTTTGGAATGGCAACTTTCATTTCAGCAGACTGACGGAAAATAACTAAGGTGTGTCCGATAAGCTGTATTTTGGTTGATTGAGTTTCGCGAATAATCGCGTCAACGACAGCATTTTTAAGCTCTCTATCAGAAGAGCCTACTTTCACTTTTATTAGTTCATGATGAGTGAGTGCACTATCAATTTCAGCCAGCACACCTTCGGTCAAACCATTAGCACCAAGCAGCACTACTGGCTTTAAGTTATGCGCCAGGCCTTTTAAATGCTGTTTTTGTTTGGTTGTTAAGTTCATTTGTACCAACTTTTTGAATGTTACTGTTGAAAAACGGCTATTCTACCCTTATATAAGCTTTATGTAACTCCAAATCGTTACGGAATTTAAATGGCAACGAAAAAACGTTCGGCAAGTTCAAGCCGATGGATGCAAGAGCATTTTGACGATCACTATGTGAAATTGTCTCAAAAGCGAGGTTTACGCTCTCGTGCTGCATTTAAGTTGGAAGAAATCCAACAGAAAGATAAACTGATTAAACAAGGCATGACAGTGGTTGATTTAGGTGCCGCGCCGGGTGGCTGGTCACAAATCGCTGTTAAGTTAGTGGGTGAAAAAGGCAAATTGGTAGCTTGTGATATTTTACCAATGGATCCGATCGTGGGAGTTGACTTTTTACAAGGTGATTTCCGTGAAGAGAAAGTGCTAGATGCTTTACTTGACCGTGTAGGTGAGGATAAAGTGGATGTTGTACTTTCTGATATGGCGCCTAATATGAGTGGTTCAGATGGTGTGGATCAACCAAGGGCGATGTATCTTGTAGAGTTAGCACTAGATATGTGTCATCAAGTTTTGGCACCTAATGGTAGCTTTGCGGTTAAAGTCTTTCAGGGGGAGGGCTTTGACGAATATATGAAAGCAGTTCGACAAGCTTTCACTACAGTTAAAACACGAAAACCAGATTCATCGCGACCACGTTCACGTGAAGTGTATATAGTGGCGACTGGTTACAAGTTATAGTAGTCTAACGATTAATTATCGTGGGTCTTCAAGAGGTCTAGAAATTTGAGTGACATGGCAAAAAATTTAATTCTCTGGGTTGTCATCGCCGTTGTGCTGATGTCAGTTTTTCAGGGTTACTCCCCCTCTTCTTCGTCATCGTCGAAGATGGACTATTCCGTATTCTTAGATAGCGTCCGAAATGGCAATATCAATTCGGTTGAAATCAAAAGTGACCAGCGAACTATTGAAGGAATCAAACGTTCTGGAGAGAAGTTCACCACTATTATGCCAATGTATGACCAAGATTTAATTAATGATCTTGATCGTAAAGGGATTTCAATGAAAGGGCAGGAAGCTGAAGAGTCTAGCTTCTTAACCCAGATATTTATCTCTTGGTTCCCAATGTTACTGCTGATTGGTGTATGGATTTTCTTCATGCGTCAAATGCAAGGTGGTGGCGGTAAAGGCGCAATGTCATTTGGTAAGAGTAAAGCCAAATTGATGAGCGAAGACCAAATTAAAACCACCTTTGCTGATGTTGCTGGTTGTGACGAAGCGAAAGAAGATGTTAAAGAATTAGTTGATTACTTAAAAGAACCAACTCGATTCCAAAAACTGGGTGGCCGTATTCCTACTGGTGTGCTGCTCGTGGGTCCACCAGGTACTGGTAAAACTCTGATTGCAAAAGCAATCGCGGGTGAAGCAAAAGTACCGTTCTTTACTATTTCTGGTTCTGACTTTGTTGAAATGTTTGTTGGTGTCGGTGCATCTCGTGTACGTGACATGTTTGAACAAGCTAAAAAGTCTGCACCTTGTATCATCTTCATTGATGAAATCGATGCTGTAGGTCGCCAACGTGGCGCTGGTGTTGGTGGTGGTCACGATGAACGTGAGCAAACATTGAACCAAATGTTGGTTGAAATGGACGGTTTTGAAGGTAATGAAGGCGTTATTGTCATTGCTGCGACAAACAGACCAGACGTGTTAGATGCTGCATTACTTCGTCCAGGTCGTTTTGACCGTCAAGTAGTCGTAGGCTTACCAGACGTTCGTGGTCGTGAGCAAATCCTTAAAGTTCACATGCGCAAAGTACCATTAGGTGATGGCGTTAAAGCTAGCGTTATTGCGCGTGGCACGCCAGGTTTCTCTGGTGCTGACTTAGCTAACTTAGTTAACGAAGCTGCTTTGTTTGCTGCTCGTGGTAACCGCCGCGTTGTCGGTATGGAAGAGTTTGAAAGTGCTAAAGACAAAATCATGATGGGTGCAGAGCGCCGCACTATGGTGATGTCTGAAGAAGAAAAAGAAATGACTGCTTACCATGAAGCAGGTCATGCGATTGTGGGGTGTTTAGTGCCAGAGCACGACCCTGTGCATAAAGTGACAATCATTCCACGTGGCCGCGCCTTAGGTGTGACATTCTTCTTACCTGAAGCAGATGCAATTAGCCAAAGCCGACGTAAACTTGAAAGCCAAATTTCAGTAGCCTATGGCGGACGTTTAGCTGAAGAGTTAATTTACGGCGGCGAGAAAGTCTCTACTGGTGCATCGCAAGATATTAAGTATGCGACGTCAATTGCGCGTAACATGGTAACTCAGTGGGGCTTCTCTGAGAAATTAGGTCCTGTTTTATATGCTGAAGATGAAGGCGAAGTATTCTTAGGTCGTAGCATGGCGAAATCTAAGAATATGTCTGATGAAACTGCTGGTCTAATCGATCAAGAAGTTAAACAGTTAATCGACAGTAACTATGAACGTGCAAATCAATATTTGACTGATAACATGGATATTCTTCATTCAATGAAAGATGCATTGATGAAGTATGAGACCATTGATTCAGAGCAAATTGATGATCTAATGAATCGCCGTGAAGTGCGTCAACCAGCTGATTGGCAAGCTGATGACTCTATGGACGATCAAGACAAAGGCACTCCGGTAACGCCTGAAGCGACTTCAACTGAAGAAACGACTGAAGAGCCATCTGCTGAAAAGCCAGATACGGAACCGAAAACTGACGAATCGCCTGCAAAGTAAGTTGCTGATTTGAAGTTTTAAAAAGCCCCGAAAGGGGTTTTTTTATATTTGTTGAACTAGTGTCATATATAAGTCATATTTCTATAAAGAGACTTATTAGTGTGTAATTTTTGTAGAGCCGTATTATTTGAGATAGCGCTCTATGAAGAGTCAGTATTGAAAATATTTGAGTGAGGTTGTGTGTTTGAAATTAAATCTGGTGATAAAACCTTATCGCTAACTAGCCCAGTGGTTATGGCCATTATCAATGTGACTCCTGATTCTTTCTCTGATGGGGGCCAGCACGCCACCGTAGAGCAAGCTTGCGCTCAGATTGATAAAGTGGTTTCAGAAGGCGCATTGATTGTTGATATCGGTGGTGAGTCAACAAGACCGGGTGCAGAAGCTGTATCTGTTGAGGAAGAGTTATCTCGCGTTATCCCTGTGATTGAATACACGGCTAAACAGCATGATGTTTGGATTTCAATCGATACCAGTAAACCTGAAGTGATGGAAAAAGCAGTTGCTGCGGGTGCACACTTAATTAATGATGTACGTGCATTACAAGAGCCAGGTGCAGTAGCCATGGCAACAAGTTTAGATGTCCCAGTGTGTTTAATGCATATGCAAGGCCAACCACAAAACATGCAAGATGCGCCTCAATATGAGGACGTGATGCAACAAGTGACAGAGTTTTTATCCTTACGAGTGGATTATTGCCTTGCCGCAGGTATGCCGAGAGAAAATATTATTTTAGATCCTGGCTTTGGTTTTGGTAAAACACTTGAACACAATTATCAGCTGTTAGCGAAACTGCCTGAGCTTCACAGTATACATTTACCAGTATTAATTGGCTTATCAAGAAAAAGCATGATTGGCGATTTACTGCAACGCGATACTAATGAACGTTTAGCTGGGAGTTTGGCTGGGGCAATGATTGCAGCGCAGCAAGGTGCACAGATCTTACGTGTACATGACGTAAAAGAAACCGTTGACGTACTTAAGGTTATGTCAGCGACCATGGCCAGTTTACATCAGTAAAGTTTCGGTTTAAGCGTTGTCGATTTAAATAGGTTAAATTAGTGTTGATTCACTTAATGTGAGGTACTAATGCAGGACCATAACCAACAAAATAAAGAGCAGCAAGATAAAGAACAGCAACAAAGAAACCTGTTTGGCACCGATGGTATTCGGGGGAAAGTAGGCGCTGGAGTGATGACGCCAGAGCTTGCTTTAAAACTAGGTTGGGCTGCGGGCAGGGTGCTTTCACGCAGTGGTACCCAGAAAGTCATTATTGGTAAAGATACTCGCATTTCTGGTTACTTATTTGAATCGGCACTAGAGGCGGGATTGTCTGCTGCAGGACTTAATGTGCTATTGGTTGGCCCAATGCCGACACCGGCTATCGCTTACCTGACTCGCACTTTTAGAGCTGAAGCAGGCATAGTCATTAGTGCTTCTCATAACCCATATTTTGATAATGGTATTAAATTCTTTTCTGCTAATGGCAGTAAACTTGATGATGAACTCGAACTTGAAATCGAAAAAGAACTCACTAAGCCGCTAGTTTGTGTTGAATCCCACCTATTAGGTAAAGCTGCTCGAATAGATGACGCTGCTGGACGTTACATTGAATACTGTAAGGGGCACTTCCCTGCTGAATTAACCCTTAATGGCCTTAAGTTGGTGGTCGATTGTGCTCATGGCGCGACCTATCATATTGCGCCGAGTGTCTTTCAAGAACTCGGTGCTGAAGTAATATGCATAGGTGTTCAACCTAATGGCTTGAACATTAATGACAATGTTGGCGCGACTTCAATGCAGGCTATTTGCGATGAAGTGCTAAAACATCAGGCTGATGTGGGTATTGCATTAGATGGTGATGGCGACAGGATCATGATGGTTGATCATTTAGGCAATGTGATTGACGGAGATCAAATTCTCTATGTACTTGCATGTGATGCCATAAAAAACAATGAACTCAGAGGCGGTGTAGTTGGCACTTTGATGTCAAATCTTGGCTTAGAATTAGCTTTGGCAGAACTTAATGTGCCTTTTGTTCGTTCTAACGTTGGTGACCGATACGTGATGGAGTTAATGCGACAATATGAATGGCGCATAGGCGGAGAAAATTCAGGTCATATATTGAACCTTGATCACGGCACAACAGGTGATGGGATTGTGGCAGGCATTTTGATGCTGGCTGCGATGCAAAATCAACAAGCTTCTATCGCTGCATTAGTTTCGCCATTAAAAATGTTACCGCAAGTATTAGTCAATGTCCGTTTTGAAGGTGATTCAAATCCACTTCAATCAGAAATTGTGTTATCAATAAAACATGATGTCGAAACTAAGCTCGGTAAAACTGGCCGAGTTTTATTAAGAAAATCAGGAACTGAACCACTCATTCGGATCATGGTTGAAGGCCAAGATATTGACCTTGTCACATCCTATGCAAATCAAATTGCAGATGTGGTTAAAAAGGTAGGCTTGCAGCAAAGTTGAATATACAATCGACAGCAGTTTTTATTTATTATTTGGTTATTTATTAATATCTAAAGTCAGCGCGTAAAAAAGCAACATTCTGTCATGTTATGACAAATATTCCTGACTTAGCTATTGTAACTTGTTTGGCGGTTCGTTATTATTCACGCCGCTTTCAAAGGAGACAGTAATGGCACTTAGACGTCCTATGGTAGCTGGCAACTGGAAAATGAATGGTAGTGCGCCTTTAGCGCAAGAATTATTCACCAAGTTTGCTACTAAGCTCCAAAATGATTCTGCAGAAGTAGTTTTATGTCCACCTTCAATTTATCTTGAAAGTGTTAGACAGCTGCTTGAAGCAAATAAGCAAACCTTAGATGGTGCGCTTGTAAGAATGGGCGCACAGAACCTGAGTCAACACGACTTCGGTGCCTATACTGGTGAAATTTCCGGTAAAATGCTAAAAGATTCAGGATGTCGATATGTGATTATCGGCCATTCCGAGCGTCGTCGTATGTACGGCGAAACAAGTAATATCGTTGCAGAGAAATTTGCTGCAGCACAAAAACATGGTTTAACGCCGATTCTTTGTGTTGGAGAATCAGGTCCAGCTCGTGAAGCAAGACGAACTTTTGAAGTGATTGCAGAAGAGTTAGACATTGTTATCGAAAAGAATGGCACCATGGCTTTTGATAATGCCATTATCGCTTACGAGCCTTTATGGGCTGTAGGTACTGGTAAAAGTGCAACTCCAGAGCAAGCGCAAGAAGTTCATGCGTTTATTCGTAATAGACTCTCTGAAGTGTCTCCATTTATTGGAGAAAATATTCGCATTTTATATGGTGGTAGTGTGACTCCATCAAATGCTGCAGATATATTTGCCCAACCAGATGTCGATGGTGGATTGATTGGCGGAGCTAGCTTAAATTCTAGCGAGTTTTTAAGTTTATGTTCCATTGCGATGAGCGCTTAATATTATGTATGAAGTTTTAATTGTAGTTTACTTGGTTGTAGCAATTGGTCTTGTAGGACTAATTTTAATTCAACAAGGTAAAGGAGCTGATATGGGGTCTTCTTTTGGTGCTGGTGCATCAGGGACGCTATTCGGTTCAGACGGTGCAGGTAATTTCCTGACCCGAAGCACAGCTGTTTTAGCTATTGCTTTTTTCGCTTTAAGCCTTACTTTAGGTAACTTAAGCGCAAACAATTCTAAAAAAGATGATGCTTGGAACGATTTAGGTTCTGCGGTAGAGCAAGTTGAACAAGCTCCTACACAGGCCGAAACATCAGAGACTGAAATCCCTGATTAATTTGCCTCTTAAAAAGAAGCAAATAAAGTAAGACCGCAGTCATTGAGTTATCTTAATTTCCTCAATTAAATATGATAACGACTGCAAAAATTTAGTAGTAAGCGGATGTGGCGGAATTGGTAGACGCGCCAGCTTGAGGGGTTGGTGACTTAGGTCGTGTGGGTTCAAGTCCCACCATCCGCACCACTAAATTTTATTAATCATTTTGAAGTTAATTTGATTAAATATTGCAAGCAAAGACGTAAGTTAATATAATTGCGCAAGTTGTCGCGGGGTGGAGCAGTTTGGTAGCTCGTCGGGCTCATAACCCGAAGGTCGTCGGTTCAAATCCGGCCCCCGCAACCAGCTTATTGTTTTTACTTATTTGCAGTAGTGCAATGTAAAGGCAATTAAAAGGTTCTATATTTAAGACCTCGTTATTACGGGGTTTTCTGTTATATGGAGCTTAGTAACTCCGTGATTTTACGGACTTTTCGAGGGCTATTTGCCCTTTTTTTCGTTTTTGGGGGTCATTTTTGGCAACATTAGAAACTAAACTGACAGAAATGCTGACAGTACCTGTTGAAGCGCTAGGTTTTCAACTTTGGGGTATTGAGTTTGTCCATGCAGGGCGTCATTCAATATTACGTGTATTTATTGATGGTGAAAGTGGTATCAATATTGAAGATTGTGCTGAAGCCAGCCGCCAAGTTAGTGCTGTTCTAGATGTTGAAGACCCAATCTCGACAGAATACACACTAGAAGTTTCATCGCCAGGTGTAGATAGACCACTATTTACGGCTGCGCAATACGCCGCATATATTGGCGAAGATGCAAAAGTACAGTTAACGATGCCTGTTGCAGGTAGTCGTAATTTAAAAGGTGCTATCACATCAATCGAAGGGCAAATGCTAACGATTAATGTAGATGGTGAAGATTTGATTGTGGCTTTAGATAATGTGCGTAAAGGCAACGTTATTGCGAAGTTTTGATAGTTTCAAGGTGAACGAGGCAAGACATAATGAATAAAGAGATTCTGCTAGTCGCAGAGGCGGTATCAAATGAAAAAGCCGTCCCACGCGAAAAAATATTCGAAGCGCTAGAAATTGCTCTAGCCACAGCAACTAAGAAAAAGTATGAAGGCGAAATTGAAGTTCGCGTAGCTATCGATCGTAAAACTGGCCACTACGACACTTTCCGTCGTTGGATGGTTGTCGATGACCAAGGTGAAGCTTTAGAAAACCCATACAGCGAAATTACGTTAGAAGCTGCACGTTACGAAGAACCAGAAATTCAACCTGGCGAATTCATCGAAGATGAAATTGACTCAGTTGTTTTCGACCGTATTACAACGCAAACAGCTAAGCAAGTTATCGTACAAAAAGTACGTGAAGCTGAACGTGCACAAATCGTTGAACAGTTCATTGAACGTGAAGGCGAAATTGTTACTGGTGTTGTTAAGAAAAGCACCCGTGAAAGTGTCGTTGTTGATTTAGGTAATAATGCTGATGGCGTTATTTACAAAGAAGACATCATCAGCCGCGAATCTTTCCGTCCAGGTGATCGTGTTCGTGCATTGCTATATGCAGTACGTCCAGAAGCACGTGGTGCACAGTTATTCTTAACTCGCAGCAAGCCTGAAATGATCATCGAATTATTCAGAGTTGAAGTACCTGAAATTTTAGATGAGATGATTGAAATCATGGGCGCTGCTCGTGACCCAGGTGCTCGCGCTAAAATCGCAGTGAAAACTAATGATAAGCGTATCGATCCAATTGGTGCTTGTGTTGGTATGCGTGGCGCACGTGTACAAGCTGTATCTAACGAATTAAGCGGTGAGCGTGTCGATATCGTAATGTGGGATGATAATCCAGCACAGTACGTTATCAATGCAATGGCTCCTGCTGACGTTGCTTCTATCATTGTTGATGAAGACAACCACTCAATGGATATTGCTGTTGAAGCTGACAGTTTAGCGCAAGCTATTGGCCGTAATGGTCAAAACGTTCGTTTAGCAACTCAGTTAACGGGTTGGGAACTTAACGTCATGACAGTGGAAGAGCTTAATGCTAAGCATCAAGCTGAAAGCGCTAAAATTGTAAACTTATTCGTTGAAACTTTAGATGTTGACGAAGATTTTGCAACTGTTCTTGCTGAAGAAGGTTTCACCTCTTTAGAAGAAATTGCCTATGTACCAGAAGCAGAACTGTTAGAAGTTAACGGTTTTGATGAAGATATTGTTGCTGCATTGCGTGAACGTGCAAAAGCAGCTATTTCGACTCGAGCATTAGCAACGGAAGAAGCACTAGATGGTGCTGAACCGGCTGCTGATCTATTAGCGTTAGATGGTTTAGAAAAGCATTTAGCATATGTTCTTGCAAGTAAAGGTGTGTCGACCTTAGAAGACTTAGCAGAACAAGGAATTGACGATTTAATCGATATTGAAGAATTGACAGAAGAAAAAGCAGGTGAGCTCATCATGGCTGCCCGTAATATCTGTTGGTTTGGCGAAGAAGCATAAGTCGATCAACAGGGGGATTTAATTGATGGCAGATACAAGTATAGATAAATTGGCCGCGGAAGTGGGCAAGAATGTAGACAGACTGATTGAACAGTTTGCCGAAGCAGGAATTAAGAAAAGTAAAGCTGACAATGTTTCTGAAACAGAGAAACAAACTTTGCTAGACCATTTAAAGAAGCAGCACGGCGGCGATAAAGAGCCTCAAAAAATGACTCTGCAACGCAAAACCGTTTCTACTTTAAGTGTAAATGCAGGTGGCGGACAATCTAAAGACGTTAAAGTAGAAGTACGTAAAAAACGTACTTTTGTTAAACGTGATGATAGTGAGCTAGCTGCAGAAGCTGAAGAACAAGCTAAGCAACAACAAGAAGCTGAAGCTGCAGCAAAAGCTGCTGCAGAAGCGAAAGCTGTTGAAGATAAAGCTAAAGCAGAAGCTAAGGCTAAAGCAGACGCTGAAGCGAAAGCTAAAAAAGAAGCTGAAGCTAAAGCCAAATCTGAAGCTAAACCAGCTAAAGCTGAAGACCCAGAGTCTGCAGCAGTAAAAGCTGAAGCTGAACGCATTAAAGCCGCGCAAGAAGAAGCAATGACTAAAAAGCAGAAAGAAGAAGCGGCGCAAGCTGCAGAAACTGCTCGTAAGCTTGCTGAAGAAAACTCTAAGCGTTGGGCTGAAGAAGAACGTCAACGTATTGAAGCTGAGAAAAATAGTGACCACCATATCACTACTTCGAAAGCGGCTCGTGCAGCTGAAGATACTTCAGATGCTGCTGATGAGAAGCGTGGACGTCGTGCTCGTAACAAGAGCAACAACAAGAAACGTGGTGGTAAAGGCGGTCGTGATAACCGTAGCAACCATGCGCGTAACAAGAGTACTGCTCCTGAATCAATGGCACATGGTTTCAACAAGCCTGTTGCTGTAGTAAAAGGCGAGATCCGTATCGGTGAGACCGTTTCTGTTGCAGAATTGGCATCACGTATGTCAATTAAAGCCACTGAAATCATCAAGCAAATGATGAAGATGGGCTCAATGGTAACGATCAACCAAATCTTGGACCAAGAAACTGCGCAAATGATTGCAGAAGAAATGGGCCATAAAGTGGTACTACTTCGTGAAAACGAATTAGAGCATCAAGTACTGGGCGATCGTGATGAAGATGATGTTGTACTAGAGACTCGTGCTCCTGTAGTAACTATCATGGGTCACGTTGACCACGGTAAAACATCATTACTTGATTATATTCGTCGTGCAAAAGTTGCTGACGGTGAAGCCGGTGGTATTACCCAGCACATTGGTGCATACCATGTTGAAACCGACAATGGCATGATCACCTTCTTAGATACTCCTGGTCACGCGGCGTTTACGTCAATGCGTGCTCGTGGTGCTAAAGCGACAGATATCGTTGTATTGGTTGTTGCTGCGGATGATGGCGCTATGCCACAAACGATTGAAGCAATCCAACATGCTAAAGCCGGTAACGTACCGTTAATCATTGCCGTTAACAAAATGGATAAGCCAGAAGCGGATCCAGAACGTGTTAAGAGTGAACTAGCTCAACACGGTGTTATGTCTGAAGATTGGGGCGGCGAACATATGTTCGTTAACGTTTCAGCTAAAGCGGGTACTGGTATCGATGAGTTACTTGAAGGCATTCTTTTACAAGCTGAAGTATTAGAGCTTCAAGCTGTTCGTGAAGGTATGGCAGCAGGTGTTGTTATTGAATCTAAATTGGACAAAGGTCGTGGCCCAGTTGCTACTGTTCTTGTTCAAGAAGGTACTTTACGCCAAGGTGATATCGTTCTATGTGGTCTTGAGTACGGTAAAATCCGTGCAATGAAAGATGAGAATGGTAAGAGCATCACTGAAGCCGGTCCTTCAATTCCAGTTGAGATTTTAGGTCTTTCTGGTGTGCCATCAGCGGGTGATGAAGCGACTGTTGTACGTGATGAGCGTAAAGCGCGTGAAGTTGCACTTTACCGTCAAGGTAAATTCCGTGATGTTAAACTAGCACGTCAGCAGAAATCTAAGCTTGAAAACATGTTTGCCAACATGACTGAAGGCGAAGTACAAGAGCTTAACATTGTACTTAAAGCAGACGTTCAAGGTTCACTTGAAGCAATTTGTGATTCATTAACTAAACTGTCTACTGACGAAGTTAAAGTTAGCATTATTGCTCGTGGCGTTGGTGCATTAACTGAAACAGATGCGACATTAGCAGCTGCTTCAAATGCAATCATGGTTGGTTTCAACGTTCGTGCTGATGCACAAGCGCGTAAGACCATCGAAGCTGAAAGTGTTGATTTACGCTACTACAGCGTAATTTACGACTTGATTGATGAAGTTAAAGCGGCAATGACGGGCATGCTTGCTCCTGAATTCAAGCAACAAATCATTGGTCTTGCTGAAGTACGTGATGTATTTAAGTCGCCTAAGATTGGTGCTATTGCGGGTTGTATGGTTACCGAAGGTACCATCAAACGTAGTGCTCCTATCCGTGTTCTACGTGAAAACGTAGTAATCTACGAAGGTGAGCTTGAGTCGCTACGTCGCTTTAAAGATGACGTTAGCGATGTTCGTAACGGCATGGAATGTGGTATCGGTGTGAAGAACTACAATGACGTCAAAGTTGGCGATCAGATTGAGGTCTTCGAGACGGTCGAAGTGGCCAGAACGCTGTAACACAGAAAGGGCGGCGTTAGCCGCCTTTTTTATTTATACAAAGCTATAAGGTATTAATGTTATGGCAAAAGAATTTAGTCGTACTCGCCGTATTGCACAGCAACTCCAACAAGAGTTAGCGATGATTTTACAGCGTGACATGAAAGATCCACGTATCGGTTTTGTTACCGTTAACGATGTTGATGTTTCTCGTGATTTAAGCTTTGCGAAAGTATTTGTTACTTTTTTCGAAGAAGATCAAGAATTAGTCGATCAAAAAATTGAAGCGCTTACCGCTGCGGCACCATATGTAAGAACCTTGGTTGCTAGTCGCATGAAATTGCGTGTTATGCCTGAGCTTCGTTTTGTCTATGACAGCTCGCTTGTTGAAGGGATGCGCATGTCTAACTTAGTTAGCCAAGTGATTACACAAGACAAAGCTAAGCAAGACAAAGCAAGACATGAAGAGTTTGGACCTGACGATGTTGACGCATCTGAAGAAAAACCTGAGGATAAAGATTAATGGCTCGTCGTCGCAAAGGTCGTTTTATTAATGGCATTGTACTGTTAGATAAAGGTACTGGCATCAGTTCTAACCATGCTTTGCAACGCGTCAAACGTCTTTATAACGCTAATAAAGCGGGTCATACAGGTGCGCTTGATCCTTTAGCTACTGGCATGCTGCCAGTTTGCTTAGGTGAAGCGACAAAGTTCTCACAGCATCTTCTCGATGCTGATAAGCGTTACTTGGTAACTGCTAAGTTAGGTGAAAGAACTGATACCAGTGACTCAGATGGTGAAGTGGTTCAGATCCGTCCGGTTAAGTTTACTCAAGCACTATTAGATGAATCATTAGAGCATTTTCGTGGTGATACCATGCAAGTGCCTTCAATGTTTTCAGCTTTGAAACATCAAGGTCAGCCTTTATATAAATATGCGCGTGAAGGGATAGAAGTTCCGCGTGAAGCACGACCTATAACGGTTTTTGAATTGTTATTTGTGAGCCTTGAAGGTGATGATTTAACCCTTGATATTCATTGCTCTAAAGGCACTTATATTCGAACAATCATTGATGATTTAGGCGAAATGCTTGGGTGTGGTGCGCATGTCACCATGTTAAGACGTACCCAAGTCGCTGAATATCCTTATGCCAAAATGGTTACGATTGAGCAGTTAACAGAGCTTGCTGAAGGAACGGATAAAGAAGATGAGTCTACTTTTACCGTACTTGATGAGCTGTTACTGCCAATGGATACAGCGGTTGCGAACTTCCCTGAGGTTAATTTACCTGAGGAAAGTGTGCAATACATTATGCAAGGTCAACCTGTACAAGCATCAGGGTTAGAACCTGATGTATTAGTGCGGATGACATCTGGTGAAGACCGTCAGTTTATCGGCATCGGCACCATGAATGATGATGGTTTATTAGCACCTAAACGTTTGGTTGTTGATCATAGCGCAGATTAGTTAACAGCTTTTATTAACTGTTCTGTGTTTTTTATTGCGATAGTGTCTGAATATAGTTAGAATGTCGCCCCCTCTGGCTGAGTTAGTGATTGGCTAGAGTTAATTTAATTTTTTCTGGAGATAAATATGTCACTAAGTAATGAACAAAAAGCTGCTATCGTAGCTGAATATAGCCGTGGCGAAAACGACACTGGTTCTACTGAAGTACAAGTAGCTTTATTGACTGCGCAGATTAACCATCTACAAGGTCACTTCAAAGAGCACATCCATGATCACCATTCACGTCGTGGTCTATTACGTATGGTTAGCGCACGTCGTAAACTTACTGCTTATTTAAAGCGTAAAGACGTAGCTCGTTATACTGCTCTTATCCAGAAGTTAGGTTTACGTCGTTAATATCGACGTTTAATTTGGGCATGGTTAACATACTCAAATTCAAACCGTGAAAAAGGAGGCTTATGCCTCCTTTTTTATTAGGTATAATTTACCGAAATGTTTAACGTGAAAGTGCTTAAACTTGCTCGAGTTGCTGTATCGGCATTTCTGTTAGGTATTTAGATTCAAACTCTTCCAGCGGCAGAGGCTTACTGAAAAAGAATCCTTGGCCGATTTGACAGTTATGTTGTTGTAACCATTCAAGCTGTTCTTCGTTTTCAATACCTTCTGCAACAATATCTAAATTGAGCTGCTGACCTAACATTAAGATGGTTGATGCTATTGCTGCATCATGGGGTAAGTCGGAAACAAAACCACGATCAATTTTCATGGTTGTGATTGGTAAATGTCTAAGATAAGACAAGGATGAATAACCGGTACCAAAATCATCCACGGCAATACCGAATCCTGCGCTCTTTAGCTGCTCAAGCTTAGCAATTGCCTGATCTACATCATTCATCAAAGATGTTTCTGTTATCTCTATCTCAAGTAGCTCAGGGCGTATTTGGTAGCGTAAAGCTAATTGCTTGATGTCAGAAACCAAGCTGGCATCAGCAAATTGTTGTGAAGCGACGTTCACCGCTATTGGGATAGCGTAGTTGTATTTCTTTTCCCACTCGCGGATAACTTTACAGCTTTGCTCAATCACC
Source organism: Shewanella sp. 10N.286.52.E4 (assembly GCF_041468785.1). NCBI lineage: Bacteria > Pseudomonadati > Pseudomonadota > Gammaproteobacteria > Alteromonadales > Shewanellaceae > Shewanella > Shewanella sp. 10N.286.52.E4. Next base: position 108,846 of record NZ_JBFRJJ010000004.1, on the reverse strand, counting down.
CATCTTCCGATAGGGATAATAATCCCAGTTTCTTCGGCAATGGGGATGAATGACATTGGTGATATAAGCTCACCATTTTTTTGCCAGCGGATAAGCGCTTCACAGCCAATGACTCGATTGGTTCTTAAATCTAATTTAGGTTGAAAATAGAGTAAGAATTCATTGTGTTTTAGTGCGTCATGAAGTGATGCTTCGGTCTTTAACCTAACTGCGGCATTTTCTGTCATCTGTTGTTTAAAGAAGGCCCATTGGTTTGAACCAGCCGCTTTAGCGCTATACATGGCAATATCAGCGTGTCTAATTAAATCTTCTGCGCCAGGGCCATCTTCAGGATAGATTGAAATACCAATCGAAGCCGCAGGGTGTATCGCATGTTCATTGAGCTGCACTGGGGTATTGAGTTGTAGTAGGAGCTTATCGACAAAGTCTGCAGCTTGATCTGGGGTTTCAATATCATCAGCCACAATGACAAATTCATCACCGCCTAACCTGGCAACACTGCCTCTATCGCCGACAACAGTTTCTAATATGCGGGCAACGCGGGCAAGAAACTGATCACCAATCGCATGACCTAATGAGTCATTGACGTTTTTAAAGCGATCTAAATCAATGAACAATAATGCGAAATGTCTTTTGTGAACTCTAGCACGCTGAATCGTGACATTGAGAGTTTCCAGTAACAAGGTACGGTTAGGTAAGCTGGTTAACGGGTCTCTGGTTGCCATCTTTCTAAGTTTATTTTGTGTTTGGCTAAACTGTAATAAAATTTGGTTAAACTTCGATGTAACTAGCCCTAGCTCATCATCTTTATGGGCTGCAGACATAGGTAATAAGTTTTCATCAGGTAAATCAGGATCAATTTTATCTATGGCTTCACTGATCCTTGCAATCGGTTGAGTCAAGAACCGATGGAATACAATGGTCAGTACCAACGTCAGCAATAAGGCGCGAGCGAGAGTAGCAATAAAGCCTAATTGAAGTTGATTAAACAGGTTGTTAGTCATCTCTTGTGTATCGTAAAAGATGGTTAACGTACCAATAAGCTGCTGTTTTTTGTTCCCTTCGAAATAGAATGGTCTATATAAAGGACGTGATATTTCGTTTAAATCGTTGAACAGGAAATGGCTTAAGTTGTCATAGTTTTCTGAAAACAACTTAGGCTTATTGCTAGCTGTGACAAATAAACTGCCGTCATCAAGGGTAATTACAGCTGAGCTAATATTATCAATCTTGATAATACCTTCGAGTGTTTGTTCGGTTTGTTTATCGTCTAACGCCCAGACAGCATTAGAGGCAGTTTGTTCTACTGAGTTGAGCAACTCTTCTTGCGAAGCGGTAAGTTGCTGCTTAGTCGTGACAACAACTAATGCAATTTCGACGACAAAAATGGCAATCGCAAAAAACAAAGCAGTAAATACAACTAAGTTTGTTTGCTTCCATGTCAGTGACTTAAACCTTTGCGTCATTCAAACGATTCCATTTGTTTTTATTAAATAATCACAGCTTTTATGGGTAACTGGTGCATTTAACATGTTGAACTCATTTAATGTGTTATTTTTATTTAGGGACAACAACAACTAACTGTAGACAAAATAACATTAAAAGTCATTAATTATAGCTGTTACAACTTATATCAATAGGCTATTTTTGTTCAAATAAAAATGGTGTTTCAAACAGTGGAATCTTGTTAGGTTATCTATTCATTGAGTGATTAGCCGTTTTATCGGCTGATAGAAGATTAATTTTAATTATTTTTTAGCGGTATATTGCGATGCGCTTTAACTATTGTAAAAAATTGCAGTATACTTATGCGCGTAATTTAAAGGTCAATAATTAAGGAATGGGTCAAGTGAATCCAATAGTAAAGAGTTTTGAGTATGGTCAACATACCGTCACCTTAGAAACAGGTGTTATTGCACGTCAAGCAGACGCTGCAGTTTTAGCGAGCATGGGCGACACAACTGTATTAGTTACAGTCGTTGGTAAAAAAGTAGCTGATCCTAGCCGTGACTTTTTCCCATTAACAGTAAACTACCAAGAAAAAACCTATGCAGCAGGTAAAATCCCTGGTGGTTTCTTCAAGCGTGAAGGTCGTCCAAATGAAGACGAAACGCTTATTGCTCGTCTAATCGACCGTCCAATTCGTCCTTTATTTCCGAATGGTTTTAAAAACGAAGTTCAAGTGATCATCACAGTCGTTTCTGTTGATCCTCAAATTGAGCCTGACATGGTTGCTATGATTGGTACATCAGCAGCGCTATCTATCTCAGGTCTACCTTTCAATGGCCCTATCGGCGCAGCACGCGTTGGTTACATTGATGGTGAGTACTTATTAAACCCAACAGTTGATCAAGTTGCTGAAAGTGACCTTGACTTAGTTGTTGCAGGTACTGACTCAGCTGTTCTTATGGTTGAATCAGAAGCTAAATCTTTAGCTGAAGAAATCATGCTAGGCGCTGTGACTTATGGTCACGATCAACAACAAGTTGTTGTTCAAGCCATTGCTGAGTTTAAAGCTGAAGCGGGTAAACCAGCTTGGGATTGGACTGCACCTGTTCAAGATGCTGACTTAGTTGCTCAAATTAAAGAGCTAGCTGAAGAAGGCATGACTGCAGCTTACCAAATCGAAGTTAAGCAAGATCGTTATGCTCAAGTTGGCGCTGTTAAAGCAGCTGCTAAAGAAGCACTAATGACTAATAACCCAGATGTTGATGCTCGCGAAGTTGATGGTTTACTTGGCAGCCTTGAGAAGAAAGTTGTTCGTGGTCGCATCATCAGTGGTAAGCCACGTATCGATGGTCGTGAGCCTGACATGATCCGTGCATTGAATGTACTAGCTGGCGTACTTCCACGTACTCACGGTAGTTCATTATTTACACGTGGTGAAACTCAAGCACTAGTAACTTGTACTTTAGGTACTGAACGTGATGCACAAAAGATTGATAGCATCATGGGTGAACGTACTAACCGCTTCATGCTTCATTATAACTTCCCTCCATACTCTGTTGGTGAAACAGGCATGGTTGGATCACCTAAGCGTCGTGAAATTGGTCACGGTAAGTTAGCTTGGCGTGGTATTAACGCTGTTATGCCTTCTGCAGAAGAATTCCCATACAGTGTTCGTGTAGTATCTGAAATTACTGAATCAAACGGTTCAAGCTCTATGGCTTCTGTTTGTGGTACTTCATTAGCATTAATGGATGCGGGTGTACCAATTAAAACTTCAGTTGCAGGTATTGCAATGGGTCTAGTTAAAGAAGGCGACGACTTCGTTGTTCTTTCTGACATCTTAGGTGATGAAGATCACTTAGGTGATATGGACTTTAAAGTTGCTGGTACTCGTGACGGTATTACAGCGCTTCAAATGGATATCAAGATTGAAGGTATCACTAAAGAGATCATGGACATCGCGCTTCAGCAAGCATACGGCGCACGTGTTCATATTCTTAACGTTATGGACCAAGCAATTGGTGGCGCACGTGAAGATATCTCTGACCACGCTCCACGTATCACGACTATCAAGATTAATCCTGAGAAGATCCGTGATGTAATCGGTAAAGGTGGTGCGACTATCCGTGCATTAACCGAAGAAACTGGTACAACTATCGAGCTTGATGACAATGGTACAGTGAAGATTGCATCTTCAAACGGTGAAGCAACGAAAGAAGCTATCCGTCGTATCGAAGAAATCACTGCAGAAGTTGAAGTGGGCCGCATCTACAAAGGTAAAGTTATCCGTATCGTTGATTTCGGTGCGTTTGTTAACATCTTACCTGGTAAAGATGGCTTAGTGCATATTTCACAAATCAGTGAAGAGCGTGTTGCTAACGTTTCTGACCATCTTGAAATGAATCAAGACGTCGACGTTAAAGTGATGGAAGTTGACCGTCAAGGTCGTGTAAGACTTTCTATCAAAGAAGCTAACGCGAAAGAAGAAGCTGCTGCAGAATAACTTCTGACATCAGTTCAACTTAAAAAGAGACCTTAGGGTCTCTTTTTTGTTTTGTGACATAGAGTAATCTTTTTATGTTGATAGGCACTTAATGTTACTTCACTTGTCAAAATGCGAGTTGAATCGCTTTTGCAGCAACTTTCGCTCGCTTTATATTAATTGAAGCTAGTGTAAATTCAGTAAATGAAATTTTATCAGTATCTGCATAGCCCTAATGTAGATAGGTTGATATGATGCAAAGAAATTATAGAACCTGATAAGGTATTTAAATGGAACAGAAATTACGTACCACAGTCGTCGCATTATGTGTGGGTGCCAGTTTATTATTGTCAGGTTGTGCTTCTTTATCTGGAAGTGCTGACAGCGCAACTAGCGGTAAGGTGATGGTTGCACCGAATGTCCCAGATTATAAATTAGAAGTCACCTTGGCTAAGCTAAATGAAATCTTAGGCACAATGGAGTTAACCCCTGAGCAACGAGCTCGTTTTCATTATGACCGTGGTGTTATCTACGATAGTGTAGGTTTGCGTTTACTTGCCCGAATAGACTTTCATCAAGCGATTAAACTTCAGCCTAACTTAGCGGATGCTTATAACTTCTTAGGGATTTATTATACCCAAGAAGGTGAGTTTGAAAGTGCATATGAGTCTTTTGATGGGGTACTCGAATTATCACCTGAATACGACTATGCATATTTGAATCGTGGTATTGCATTGTATTACGGTGAGCGTTACGAATTAGCCGCGCAAGATATGCAAAACTTTTTACGCAAAGAGCCTTCTGATGGTTACCGTGCGCTGTGGCTTTACTTAGTTGACTCGCCTAGAAACACTGAAACTGCACAACTCGCATTAGTTGAAAACAGAAAAGCATTGAACGAACAAGCCTGGTCAACGGTATTAGTGGATTACTATTTAGGTACACTGACTAAAGAACAGGTCTTTGAGGCAGCGAAAGAGAACTTATCTCAGCCTAAAGAGTACTCTGAGCGTTTATGCGAAACTTACTTTTACTTAGCTAAAAAAGCAGTCGAGCAACAGGATTATGAGTTAGCGATTGATTATTATCGATTAACGCTAGCAACTAACATCTATGATTTTGTTGAACATCGCTATGCACGTATAGAGCTTGCACAAACACAGCAAAAGTTAGCTGAGCAAGCAGCTAAGCAGCCTTAATTATATGCGTTAAACCCAGTGTATTAACGTCAGAAACAAAGCTAGTCTCTATACAGGGGCTAGCTTTTTTATTTTATGTCATCTAATAATGCGAAAAGTATGATCATACTTTATAGGAAAAGTATGATCATACTTCAGTCCGTTCACCAAAAAGTTGTCATACTTCCATTCATTATCCTCATGTCAAACTTACAGTTAAGTTTGCATTTACCTTCTCTTATTCTGAATTTATAAAACCATCATTAATCGTTGGAGTCAGAATAAGGTACTAATAATCAGTGTTTTATGCTTTTTTCTTTACCTTGGTTATGAGCAAGAAACTAAAATCTGAACAATCATTCAAATTTTGAAAGATAAATTTTCTTTGCTTTTGGAAATAAAGTTTTAGCAGTAAAAGAATGTCGCTGAAAAGTTTGCCAACAAGTGTGTTGAATACTTCATACCTTAAATCAGACTTAAGCTTGGATTTTCTATATTAAAATTCTCACAAGTTATTTACAAAGCTTGTTAATGACAAATTGAAGGACTATTAAGTTCTAGTTGAGTTAAACGTGATGTTTCTACTGCTTATTAGCTAGAGGTAAAAATGGAAAGGTGTGTTAAAGCGGTAATCTGTTTTTTGATCGCACTACTTACATCTTTAACTAATGTTTACGCTAACGACTCTTTAACTTTAAGCATGAGCGGTGTAATTGAAGAACGTTGTGTCGTTGGAATTGTAGATTCAATTCCCTTTGATTTTAGCATTGAGCTATCTCACACAGCGAATCTATCAATTGAATGTAACTTGCCTATGCTCATAGCATTGCGCTCTGATTATGGCGGACTGGAGTTAATAGACGGTTCAGTTGAAACAAGCTTAGTGGCTGAATACCAAGTTGAACTTAATATCGACTCTTTAAATTTTTCATTGAAACAAAAGTCTAAAGAGTTAATAGATGAACAAAGATTTATCACCGGAGCAGATATTCCATTTAATACATCTGGAATGATCAAAGTGAGTTTATTTGAACCATTGAAGTTTGCAGGTGAATATCAAGATACATTGCATATTGATGTATATCCGAATTTCGTTAATAGCGGAATATAAGAATTCTTCTAATGAAGAGAAGAAAACCACCGATTTGTTGGTGAGAACAAATCGGTGTAGCAAAAAACCAATCTGAATATTAAAAAGGAGTTTTACCATGAAAAAGTATACTTTAGCAGCAGCTGCTGTAGCAACTTTATTTGTAGGTTCAGCAAGCGCAGTAGAAGTTAACCTTAGCGGCAACATTCAAGAAGTCTGTGAAGCGAGTGCTACCCAAACATCACTTAGCGATATGTCAACGACTACAATGTCAGGCTTTTCTTTTGTGTGTAATGACCGTGATGGTGCGACAGTTACGATTACAAGTGCTGAAGGTGGATTACAAGGAATTGACTCAGAAGATCTCGTTATCCCTTATGTAGCGACGCTTTCTGTAGGTGGTTTTGGTGACCTAATCTTGGATTTAACAACAGGTGGTAACACCGGTACTAATGATGCTTCACAATCTCGTGACTTTACTGGTGCACAGCTATTAAATGGCGCAGCAGCAACATTGGAGATTAACTTTGGTGCGCTAACTACAGGTACTGGTGCTTGGGCTGGTGCATATTATGATCAGTTAACAATTCAAATCTCAGCAATTTAAGACTTTAACAACCTATGCGGGAGAACATCTCCCGCATTATTACGGAATAAAACTTATGGAAAAGTTATCAAATAAACAGTTAACACTCAGTATATTCATTCTCTTTACTTCTTTTTTTCTTATCAATCCTTACGCGCTTGCTTATCAGGTTCAGCCTATGTCTGCTGAAATAAAACCTGTTGGAAAGCAATCACAGTATTCTCTTCGTGTTGATAATACCGATTCATTTCCTGTTTCATTAGAATTTATTCCATGGCTCGTTACTCAAGATGAGTTTGGTAAAAACACCTTATCTCCTGCAGATAATGATTTACTCGTTATACCTATGACAGCGGTTATTCAGCCAGGAAAGTCACAAACTATTATGGTTCGTTACTTAGGTGAGCCTGTGATAGAGCAATCACAAACTTATTCTATCGAGATTAACCAAGTTACAGTTGCGATGGAAGATGTTTCAGCGTCTGAACTTGGGATCGCATTTAACTTTAAAACGATGCTGAATGTTACCCCTGATGATTCAAAGGCTGAGTTAAACGCAAAGTCTTTCCAATCTCACGGAGATACCTGGAACATTGAAGTTGTCAATAGTGGTAACCGCTTTGCAAAAATTACTGAAATGGAGTGGGTCGTTTCAGATGGTAACCATTCAGTGACGTTAGATCGCGACAATATTAAGAACTTTGTTGTAGGCAAGATGGTGATGCCTAATGCATCTCGAATTTTTACAGTCAGTCAAATAGATAAAATTGATATGGCTAATGCCAGCGTAAAAATTAAATGGTTACAACAGTAATTGTAATCTCAAACATTTCAAAAATAGGTCATTGATCTAGATAACACAAGAGCAGTAATAATGAACCCTAAACGGAGTGATGAGATGATTAACCTTAATACGTTTTCCACCTCAATCACTTTTTTATGCTTGGTGATATTACTGTTTATGACGAGTCACTCATTCGCATTAGAAATATCCCCACTGACACTTGAGTTAAAGTCAGACTCCAGGCCTCAATATCAACAAATTTTTGTTAGAAACCCTTCAAATAAGACGGTTCCTGTTGAAATAAATTTAAACAAAATTGTATTTAATCCTGCTTCAACAGGTAATTCCTTTTCGCTGTTAGCTGTAGAAAATGATAGTGAATTATTGGTTTTTCCTCCTGCATTAGTATTAGAGCCAGGAGAAGTAAAGTCAGTAAGAGTTCAATGGATAGGGACACATGCTGTGAAGCAGTCAGTAAGTTATTTCGTGCGTTTTAGTCAACCGAGTTTATCGCTGCCTATGTCAGAGGATAATTCTCAGGAAAATACGCAAAGTGGAGTTAAGGTTTTTGTGCATTTCAATGCTGTTGTTCATTTGAGTGCGAATGATTTGTTAGCTGATTTAGCCGTTGTTGAAGGTTCAATAGAGTTCAATGAACAAGAACACAAGCTAGCTTTTGATGTGAAAAATAATGGTCAGCGTTACAGTTATTTAAAACCATACCATTTAGCAGTAGTAAACTCAGATGGCTCGACTACTCCATTACTAAATGAAGCCGCCTTTAGCCAGCTAGGGGATATATTCTTTCCTCCTCAAATGATTAAAAAGGTATCTATTCCCTATGAAAAATTATGGGTTCAAGGTACTAAACTCAAAATCAATAATTCACAAAGAGATTAGGAATGTTTAAGTCATCCGTTATCTCAATTTTAATCATGTTGCTTTGTTTATTAACTACATCAGTTATGGGCTCTGAAATAATAAACCCCACAGGTCGAGATATTACCTTAACGAGTTTATTAAGGTTGCATGATACTGTGATTGGTGAAGTTGAAGTGACTATAACCAAAGAACAGCTCATTTTAATGCCTGCAGAAGCAACAATCACACTGCTTAATGCAACTTTATCGGATGAAGTTCTGAGTTCACTGTCTGAGCAACAGCTAGATGGCATGATTAGCCAAGCTATGTTTACCAAGCTCAATATAGGGTTGAGCTTTGAAATGTCTTCGCTGGAGTTAGTGCTTGATGCAAACTCTGAAGATTTAAAAGTAGGGCAAATTGATTTTGGAGATAAACCAACACAACGTTCATTTTTAACGCCCTCCTTATTCAGTGGCTATATTAATTTATCCGCTGGAGCTTCAAGACTCGAGAATAACACTCCCGAGAATGATGTGGGTGTGCAGTATAGTCACACACTCGATGCTGGCTTCAATTATGAGCGTGCAGTATTAGAATATGAATCTATTTATAATGATTATCAAAATCAAAAAGGACTCTATTCAAGGCAAGGAACCCGAATTAATTATGATTTTCCTGAGCAAGGAACCCGACTGACCATCGGAGATTTCTATTCCAGTGGTGCTACTTTTCAAGATGGAGGCGACATGCTTGGGATAGGGATTGCTAGGGATTTTTCTCTTATTCCAACCAAAAATGTTCGACCGACAGCAGCAAGACAATTCACCCTTCAACGTGCGTCTACTGTAGATCTACTGGTTGATGGTGTTGTGGTACGGCGATTAACCTTGGGTGCAGGTTCTTACAACTTACAAGATATTCCTTTAGCTGAAGGAGTCAGTGACTTAGAACTCATCATTACAGATGCATCAGGAAAAGAAGAAAGGATCAGTTTTTCTATCGCTACAGGGATGGATTTATTAAAAGAAGGTGAGTTTGAATATAATTTTAATGGCGGTATAAAAAGTAATATTAGTGATGCTGAACCAGAGTATGAACGAGAAAAATACCTTATTAATGGTGAATTAGAGTACGGCATAACCCCTGCTTATACATTAGGTGGTAACTTTCAGGTTGGGGATAACAGTTACCAATTAGGTCATAGGAGTTTATTTGCTACAGGTATTGGCATTTTTGATATTAAAACAACTTACAGTTATCAGGATGTGTTAGGTAAAGGACTTGCAGCAAGTGTTGGATATGACTTAATTGGTAGTGCGAGTACCGACAGTACTTTTGAGTTTAGTATTTATTACGATTATTACTCGCAATTTTTCATTGGTGCGAGGAATGATATTCTGGTTACACCAGAAGCCCCAATTAACGCTAATCAACATTTTTTGTCCAGCCGTATTAATTATACATTCAACCCGTTTTTAAAAGTTTCACTTACTGGCAATTATGTTCATGCTTATGATGACGCTCAACGCTACTGGACTTTGAGTCCTTCATTATCTGGTTCTATCTTTGATACAGGTGCGACTTGGAGTGCACGAGTTACCCACAAAGAGTTTTTAGATGATAGTAGCGAGTTTTCAGGGCTGCTGACTTTGAGTTGGCCATTTGGAAGTGAATCTAGGGTTATTTCAAGCTATAAAACCGATAATAAAGAAATTAGTTCAGAATATTCTTACCGTAAAAATGTAGGTAACAGTGGCGGAATTTCTATGTTTGCTGGGGCCACTCACTCCGAAACTAATGATATTGATGGTGATGTCGGTATCGATTACGATGCTAATCGCTTTACCTTGAGGGCTCAACATGTCAGCCGTTATAGCGATTTCTCAGAAGATACCAATAATCATGTTACTCAAGCTAAGCTCGCTACAGGTATTGCGTTCTCTGGCGGTCAATTGGCTTTTGGTCGCCCAGTTAGAGAAAGTTTTGCAGTGATAAAGCAGCATAAAAGCATTGAAGATAACCGAACAGAAATTTCTCCTTCTTCAATGGGCGCTAGAGCATATAGTGATGGGCTAGGCCCAATACTTATCCCAGATCTTGCTGCATACAGTGAACAAGTTATCTCTTATGAGGTTGAAGATTTACCTGCTGGGTATGATTTAGGTGCGGGTGTTTTTCCTGTCTACCCAGGCAATGGTCAAGGTTACAACTTACAAATTGGTTCAGAGGCAGCAATTACCTTAATGGGGACACTGCTTGATAAAGAAACTCAGCAACCGATTACATTAGTCGCAGGAAAAGCGGCTTTGATCGGGCGTGATGATCTTGAACCATTACAATTTTTTACGAATAGAACGGGTCGTTTTGCTATTTCCGGTGTAAGGCCTGGCACATATAAGATTAAATTAAATACACCTACACCACGATACTTCGAACTGGTTATTGATGAAGATAGCAGCGCGTTATTGCGCTTAGGGAAACTCTATGTCGATTAAGCAATTTAAAAATTTTAATCTGTTATTGGTATGTTTTTCATATCTATGTTGTCCGGTCGCGGCTTTAGCATGCACTGCGAAGATTCAATCATTAGACCTTCAAGCTGGAAGTTATGATGATTACGATGTTTTTACTTCAGAAGCATATGGGTTAACTCAACAATATGAAGCCAAGGTGCTTTTTTCAGATGTCGTAGAAGGGGAGGAATGTCTGTTTTATTTTTCGGCATCTACTTTTGATTCAACAACTAAATTAACTTCCTTAAAGAATGAAAGTTTATTTTTTGAGCCAGTTCCTCAGTCATTAGACAGTGGCGTGCAGAATAATCGATGGTTTGGCAAAGTGTCACCCGCAAGTGACCGCTTTAGATTTCAATTACGCTTTCCAAGTCATCAATTTGGTACATATGGTAACTATGACGCATTATTGGAAGCTAAACTTCATCAATTACCTGACGGTGGTCAGGTAATTGATGAACTGCAACAGTTGATTGCCGCTTCTATTGAACAGGCTGCACAAGTGAGCTTTTATGGCGTATCAGATAATACCTATCATCTTGATCTTGGTTATTTATCAACAGGGAAAGTAATCAATGCTGCACCTAATTTATTTGTCAAAAGTACGACTGACTATTCTTTATCTTTTGAATCTATGAATAAGGGTGTCTTGAAACATCAAAATCAACAAAGCCAATGGGATATTGATTATCAGCTTACATTGAACAATATTGAGATAGATTTATCTCATAATGAAAATCAATTTTATGCTAACTCAGCAACGGTAAGTCAAGGTGAGCGTCTACCTCTGAAAATTGTCATTGGCGAGACCGAAGATAAATTAGGTGGTATATATACTGATGAAATACATATATATATTAGTCCTGGCGGTTTTGCAGAATAAAACTTTGCTTACTGTAAGTTCTCTTTGACCCAACTCATTGCTTGCAGTCTATTTTTTACATCAATTTTTTTAAAGACTTTATATAAATGAGATTTCACAGTATGTTCGCTTACGAAAAGAATATCAGCTATTTCAATATTGGATTTGCAAGTTGGTAGTAATGCCAATACATCAAGCTCTCGAGATGTGAGTGCCGTTGTTGGTTGTGCGGATGGTTTAAAGTCAGTTCTATAGTGTTGCAAAAGCTCTGTCATGACACTACGTGGCAACCAGTATTCTCCATTGAGAATTTTTTCCATACCAATAATAAACTCTTTAAGAGGGGTATTATTGGCAAAAACGCCACAGCAATTAGGCCATCTTAAGATTTTTTGTTTGTCATGGAAATCATCAGTATTGAGCAGAATTGTTGAAATGTTGCCAGTGTTAGAGGCTAGAATATTTTGCCAGTGAAGGGTTTCGTCTTCATCTAAGTTATTGACATCAATTAATAACAAGCTGTTTTCGGGGCACGATTGAGCCAAAAGCAATTCACATTTTGAGATACGAACTACTTGGTTAAGGTTATCTTTAATAAATTGGCTTAATATTCTATTTTGAATATTGTCGGAGCCCAGCAAGGTTAAGGTATAGATAGTCATAGTCTTAATTTTGTATTTCACTTAAGTATCATAGATTAGTCGAATGAGTCATATCCTCTATAAGTGTTAAATTATCAACAGAAGTTATATCCTCTAACCTAAGAGTGATTATAGTTGTTTTTTTGAGCTAAAAATATCTTATTTATATTAAATTACCATGATACTTAGGGAAAAAAATAAACCTAGATAGACTTTGTTTATGTAGGGTACGCTTTACCTAGCCAACTATCCTTGGAAAAGCTATAATTTGCGCCATTTTTATCATGCTAGGGCAAAGTAACTCATGTCAGCTCACACAGTCGAGGTCGATAAACGTCGTACCTTCGCGATTATTTCGCATCCAGATGCCGGTAAGACCACTATTACCGAAAAGGTACTTTTATTCGGACAAGCTATTCAAACTGCAGGTACCGTTAAAGGCCGTGGCTCTAAGCAACATGCTAAGTCAGATTGGATGGAAATGGAGAAAGATCGTGGTATTTCTATCACGACCTCTGTCATGCAGTTCCCATATAGCGATTGTCTGGTAAATTTACTTGATACTCCTGGTCACGAAGACTTCTCAGAAGATACTTACCGTACCTTAACTGCTGTTGACTCATGTTTGATGGTCATTGACTCCGCTAAAGGTGTCGAAGACCGTACCCGTAAGCTAATGGAAGTGACCCGTTTACGTGACACGCCGATTGTGACCTTCATGAACAAATGTGACCGTGATATTCGCGATCCTATGGAAGTGATGGATGAAGTTGAAAATGAGCTGAAAATTGCCTGCGCTCCGATCACTTGGCCTATTGGCTGTGGTAAATCATTCAAAGGTATTTACCATATTCACCGTGATGAAGCTGTTTTGTATCAGTCTGGCTTAGGTCATATGATCCAAGAAGTGCGCACAGTGAAAGGCATTGATAATCCAGAACTAGATGTTGCAATTGGCAGTGAGCTTGCTGAAATCTTACGTGAAGAGCTTGAACTTGTTGTGGGTGCTTCTCATGAGTTCGATTTAGATGCGTTTCTTAGCGGAAAATTATCACCAGTATTTTTTGGTACTGCATTAGGTAACTTTGGTGTTGACCATGTATTAGATGGCTTAACAGAGTGGGCTCCTAAACCACAACCGCGTGCGACTGAAGCAAAAGTGATTCAAGCTGAAGATGAAAAATTCAGTGGCTTTGTATTTAAAATTCAAGCGAATATGGACCCAAAGCATCGTGACCGTGTGGCATTTATGCGTATTGTTTCTGGTAAATACCAGAAAGGCATGAAGATGCATCATGTACGTGCCGGTAAAGATGTTCGTATTTCAGATGCATTGACCTTTGTTGCAGGTGATCGTGAGCAAGTTGAAGAAGCTTATCCAGGTGACATCATTGGTTTACATAACCACGGCACTATTCAAATTGGTGACACTTTCTCTCAAGGTGAGAAGCTTAAGTTTACCGGTATTCCTAACTTTGCTCCGGAAATGTTCCGTCGTATTCGCTTGAAAGATCCATTAAAACAAAAGCAATTACTGAAGGGCTTAGTGCAACTTGCTGAAGAAGGTGCAGTTCAAGTCTTTAGACCACTTGATACCAATGATCTTATTGTTGGCGCTGTGGGTGTACTACAATTTGAAGTCGTTGTTGGTCGTCTTAAAAGTGAATATAACGTAGAAGCAATCTATGAAGGCATCAGTGTCTCGACTGCTCGCTGGGTATATTGTAAAGATGAGCGTAAATTAGAAGAATTCCGTCGTAAGTGTAGTACTAACCTTGCACTAGATGGTGGTGATAACCTAACTTATATTGCGCCAACCATGGTAAACCTTAATTTATCAATGGAACGTTATCCTGATATTGAATTTGCTAAGACTCGTGAGAACTAAGCATTAATTCAATATTGGTATAATTTTAAAGGCGGGTAACCGCCTTTTTTATTGCCTGAATTTTAATAAGTGAGCCAATAGCCAATAAATGTATGCCATCAGTTTTTCTAAGGGAGCGATATGCCATTGAACACAAATAAAACTCTGATTTTATTGCGCTACCTTTTCTTACCTTGGAAGGCTTATATTCGCTGGTGTGACAAGATGGGGCTGACGCTAGAGAATAAAAGAAGTTGTGCCCCTCGAATTGAAGAGCCCCAGCTGAATGTTGATGTTCTTGCTTACATGAAAAAAAATCGAATAAAACCTGAAAGAACCCAATTGGATTGTAATAACAATGATGAGGGGACTGAGTCTTTGAAGGAGAACCTGCATGATTGATACTCATGCACACCTTGACCTTGAGGATTTTGATCATGATCGCGATACGTTATTTAACGAAATGCGAGCCCATGGCATTACTAACGCAATCATACCCGGTATTAGTGAAACGCAATGGTGCAAACAAATTGCGATTGCCGCTGAATTTAATTGCTACTACGCCTTAGGCATTCACCCTTGGTATGTCCCTAACAATATTGATGATTCATTAACTTTATTAGAACAAAAAATAATCGAACATAAAGATAATGCTCGTTTTGTTGCGCTCGGCGAGTGTGGTCTTGATAAATTAAAGCCACACTTTCCTATGCAATTAGAGTTACTTTCTGGGCAGTTAACAATGTCTGTCAGGTTTCATCTTCCTGTCATATTGCATGCGGTAAAATGTCATCAAGAGTTAATTGAATTATTAATCCGTAACCCCAACCCTCGAGGCGGTGTGATACATGGTTTTTATGGTGGGCCTGAGCTAGCAAAGCGCTATATTGATTTAGGATATAACTTGGGAATAGGGGGATTATTGATGAACCCTAATGCTAAAAAATTACGCAAAACGATCACAGAAATAGACATCAAACATTTCTTAATTGAAACAGACTCACCGAGTATGACGCCATATAATGCACTTGAAAAACGAAATACGCCGCTTCATTTGCCAAAGTTCGTTTCAGAGATCGCAAATTTACAGAAAAAAACAACTGTTTCTATTTTAGAACGATTGAATAAAAACGCCTCCCAACTGTTTGAGCTGTAATTCTTTTTTTTTAAACACAGTTATTAATTAATATTAATGTTGCATAAGATCCTGAAATTAAACTCTAAAAGTATGATCTAATCCACGATTTTCATCTGCTCCTCAGTTATAATCATTAACGGAAAATAGGTGAGTTAACAACAAATATACAAATCGTTAACATAAATAAGGGTGATGATTAATGGATATACTAATGAGTCTAGTAGGTGTGGTTACCATACTAGCAATCGGTTATGCACTATCAAATAATAGAAAAGCAATTAATGTTCGTACTGTTGGTGGCGCTTTAGCTATCCAAGCGTTCTTTGCTGGTTTTGTTCTATATGTTCCAGTGGGTAAAGACATCTTAAAAGGTGTTTCTGATGCTGTTTCTAGCGTTATTGGCTATGCACAAAGTGGTATTAACTTCTTATTCGGCGATTTAGCCCAATTTAAAGTTGGTTTCATTTTCGCTGTTAACGTTTTACCAGTTATCGTATTCTTCTCTTCTCTAATTGCAGTTCTATACTACTTAGGTATTATGCAGTGGATCATCCGTATTATCGGTGGTGGTTTACAAAAAGCATTAGGCACAAGCCGTACTGAGTCTATGTCTGCTACTGCTAACATCTTCGTTGGTCAAACAGAAGCGCCTCTAGTTGTACGTCCATTTATCGCGACAATGACTAACTCTGAATTATTCGCAATCATGGTTGGTGGTCTTGCATCAATCGCGGGTTCAGTATTAGCTGGTTACGCACAGATGGGTGTACCAATTGAGTACTTAGTTGCTGCATCATTCATGGCTGCTCCTGGTGGTCTTATGATGGCTAAACTAATGCATCCTGAAACTGAAGAAGCTAAGAACGAAATGTCTGAGCTTCCTGAAGATCCTGACAAGCCAGCTAACGTTTTAGACGCTGCTGCTGCAGGTGCTTCATCAGGTATGCATTTAGCGCTTAACGTAGGTGCGATGTTAATCGCATTCGTTGGTCTAATTGCAATGATCAACGGTATCATCGGTGGTGTTACTGGTTGGTTTGGTCTTGAAGGTATTACTTTAGAACTTATTCTAGGTTACATCTTTATGCCTTTAGCATTCTTAATCGGTGTACCTTGGAACGAAGCACTTGTTGCCGGTTCATTCATCGGTCAAAAGATTGTTGTTAACGAATTCGTTGCATACCTTAACTTTGCTCCTTACTTACTTGATGCATCAGCTGAAGGTTACCAAGTAGTAGCAGAAACGGGTCTGATGATGACTGACAGAACCAAAGCGATTATCTCTTTCGCACTTTGTGGTTTTGCTAACTTATCTTCAATTGCGATTCTATTAGGTGGTTTAGGTGCTATGGCTCCTAGCCGTCGTCATGACTTAGCTAGACTAGGTATCCGTGCTGTTATGGCCGGTTCACTAGCTAACTTAATGAGCGCAACTCTAGCAGGTCTATTCTTAGCGATTTAATCCTAAGATAGGTTTGACGATGAGCTTATTAAAGGCCGTTATTACTCAGGTAATAACGGCTTTTTTTTGTGTGTTTTAGCTAACTTTAACCAAAGTTTAATCTGTTTTTATTTTGTCTGGCATGTCAGTTGCTATGACAAGTTAGTAGTGATTTATATTGATTTAGTCAAAAATTGCAGTTTATTAGACATAAACGTTCTAAGTTGTTAGTGAAAAGTAGAGATATTGTTCACATTTTGGGATTAAGTATTCGTATTTTTACCAATTCTTATTGAGCTTTTATTCATTAGATGTACAATGCAAACGTTTATAAAAATCGCCACCCTCGAAGGTGGTAATAAATATATCAATGGGGTTGATAATGAAAAACGTTAAAACTTTAGCTTTAGCTGCTACAACTATCGCTGCAATGTCTGCACCTGCTATGGCTGCTGACAGAACTGATCTTCGTGCTGGTGATTACAGCTGGATGCAGTTCAATGCAATGTACGCAGTAAATGAACTTCCACGTGATGGTTCTACTGATAATGGCCATGATTACTTAGAAATGGAATTTGGTGGTCGCGCTGGTGTTGTTGATTTATACGGTTATGTTGATGTGTTCAATATCACAAACCGCGATTACGGTGATAAGAATAACGGCGCAAGCAAAATGTTCATGAAGTTTGCTCCTCGTTTCTCTTTAGACGCAATTACAGGTAAAGATTTATCATTTGGCCCTGTTCAAGAAGTTTACATCTCTACTCTATTTAACTGGGGTGGCGGCGCTATCCGTGGTACAGATGCGGATGGTAATGAGACAAATGACGTAAACAACGCTTCTATTGGTATCGGTGCTGACGTTATGGTTCCATGGTTAGGTAAAACTGGCATGAACTTATACGGTTTTTACGACTTGAATACCAAAGAATGGAATGGTTACCAGTTTTCAGCTAACTGGTTCAAGCCAGTTATGAACTTTGATAACGGTTCTTTCGTAGCGTTCCAAGGTTATGTTGATTACCAATTTGGTGCGGATGAAGCATCTTGGCCTGATGAGAACGGCAACGTAACAGAAGGTCTTGCATCTTCTGGTGGTGCTGCATACTTAGGTCTACACTGGCATTCAGATAACTACGCTGTAGGTTACGGTCTTAAAGCTTATCAAGACGTTTACTTGTTGACAGATGGCGGAGCAACGGGCCTAGAAACTACAGGTTTCGCACATTACTTTACTGCAACTTACAAGTTCTAAATTAAACTTGTAAGCGATTGGAGCCACTGAAATAGTGGCTCCAAATTTATTCTTAAATATCCAAAAAAATCTTAAAATATGTTAGTCTTTACTTAAGTACATCGAAAAGTTTGTTAGAATGTATTTAAATAAATATTAACGTCCAAACAGTGGTTTATTTGAACTAACTTTTGATGATTTCGTCATATATGGTTCAACTTAATAGTTTGGATTGATTTGCGCGCTAAAAGGGATTTTTCGCGGAATGGATGGGACAATGTCATTGTTTCACCTCTTCCGGTCTTCAAGGATTCAAGTCGTGGTACTCGTTATCATATTGAATACTTAGTTCAGTAACTTATGAATTAATTTACTGGCAATGCTCGAAGGCCCGGCCTCACAATTAATCTACTGCCAGCTTTACGCATTGCCAAAACAAGATTTTATTAGGTTTTTGTTTCGGAGAGCAAACATGAGTGATTTAAAAAAAGCAGCACAATTAGGTATCTCTTTAATGGATTTAACGACATTAAATGACGATGACACTGATCAAAAAGTGATTGATTTATGCCACAAAGCTAACACAGCTGCTGGCCATACTGCTGCAATCTGTATTTACCCTCGTTTTATTCCAATAGCTCGTAAAACGTTAAATGAGCTGAATTGTGAAGATATCAAAATTGCAACAGTGACTAACTTCCCACATGGTAATGATGATATTGCAATTGCAGTATTAGAAACTCGCGCTGCTGTTGCTTATGGCGCAGACGAAGTTGATGTTGTTTTCCCATACCGCTCGCTGATGGCAGGAAATGAATCTTTAGGATTTGAACTTGTTAAAGCCTGTAAAGAAGCCTGTGGCGATGAAGCAATTTTAAAAGTCATCATTGAATCTGGCGAGCTTAAAGATCCAGCTCTTATCCGTAAAGCTTCAGAGCTTTCAATTGATGCTGGCGCAGACTTCATTAAAACATCAACAGGTAAAGTGCCTGTTAATGCAACGCTAGAAGCCGCTGAAATCATGCTGACAGTCATCAGTGAAAAGAACCGCAACGTTGGTTTTAAACCTGCAGGTGGCGTTCGTGATGCAGCGCAAACAGCTGAATTTTTAGGTGTCGCTGAGCGTTTACTTGGCGCGGACTGGATTAGCCCTGCAAGCTTTAGGTTCGGTGCTTCAAGCCTATTAACAAGCTTATTGCATACGCTTGAACTGTCTGATGCTCCTCAAGGCGCACAAGGCTACTAAATAGAGAGTGGCTAATTAAAGACTTCAAGTTGATTAATCTCGTCATTAGTTAGCCAAACTTGTTTTAACGGTTTTAATTGATAGCATCGATCACCATCGCATTCATGTGATTGGTGCCATCTTGTTAAGGCGGATTGTACAGACTCTAAATGATTAGGGCTTATACATGATGTTGGAGGAAATAGTATGTTTCTCGCTCAAGAAATTATTCGTAAAAAACGTAATGGTGAAGCTCTCAGCAAAGCTGAAATACAATTTTTTGTAGATGGTATTACTCAAAATACTGTCTCAGAAGGTCAAATTGCCGCTTTCGGTATGGCTGTTTACTTTCAAGATATGAACATGGATGAACGTATTGCCTT
The DNA here is from genome assembly GCF_041468785.1 of Shewanella sp. 10N.286.52.E4. Classification (NCBI taxonomy): domain Bacteria; kingdom Pseudomonadati; phylum Pseudomonadota; class Gammaproteobacteria; order Alteromonadales; family Shewanellaceae; genus Shewanella; species Shewanella sp. 10N.286.52.E4. Next base: position 89,109 of record NZ_JBFRJJ010000004.1, on the reverse strand, counting down.
AACCACAGGCATGCGCGATTCTGGCACTGTATTAAACTGGGATTCATTGTCATTAAATGGCCCTATCATCGATAAGCACAGCACTGGCGGTGTGGGTGATGTTATTAGTTTAATGCTTGGCCCAATGGCTGCTGCCTGTGGCGGTTATGTGCCGATGATTTCAGGTCGTGGTTTAGGTCACACTGGCGGCACACTAGATAAATTCGATGCAATTCCTGGTTACCAAACCGAACCATCTAGTGAATTATTCCGTAAAGTTGTTAAAGAAGCGGGTGTGGCTATTATTGGCCAAACAGGTGATCTAGTCCCTGCTGATAAACGCTTTTATTCCATTCGAGACAATACCGCTACAGTTGAGTCAATCTCGCTTATTACCGCTTCAATTCTTTCCAAAAAGCTCGCAGCAGGGCTTGATGCTTTAGCGATGGACGTTAAAGTCGGTAGCGGCGCTTTCATGCCAACTTACGAAGCATCTGAAGAGCTTGCTCGCAGCATTACTGCGGTAGCGAACGGTGCAGGCACTAAGACGACCGCTCTACTCACAGACATGAACCAAGTGCTGGCGTCTTGTGCAGGTAATGCAGTAGAAGTGCGTGAAGCGATTAATTTCTTAACGGGTCAATACCGTAATCCACGTCTTTATGAAGTCACGATGGGTTTATGTGCTGAAATGCTGGTATTGGGTGGAATTGCCCAAAATGATGCTGATGCACGTAATAAGTTAAATACCGTATTAGATAACGGTAAAGCTGCTGAGATATTTGGTCGTATGGTATCAGGTCTTGGCGGGCCGACTGACTTTATCGAGTCATATGATAAATATTTACCTCATTCGCAAATCATTCGTCCTGTGTATGCAACCGAACAAGGTTTTGCCCATAGTATGGATACTCGTGAGTTAGGTTTAGCCGTTGTCACACTTGGTGGCGGACGCAGAAAGCCTGGTGACAAATTAGATTACAGTGTTGGCTTAACAGAAGTTTGTGCTTTAGGTGATCAGATTACACCTGATAAACCTATCGCCATGATACATGCACAATCTGAAGCGGCATTTGAAGAAGCTTCAGCCGCGGTACAAAAAGCGATTCACATTAAAGATTCAGCGCCAGAGAAAACGCCTGAAATTTATCGCTATATCCGCGCTTCAGATTTATAAGGGAGTGAGATTATGAAACGTACATTTATTATGATGTTGGATTCGTTCGGTGTAGGTGCTGCAACGGATGCTGATAAATTTGGTGATGTTGGCTCAGATACTTTTGGCCATATTGCTCAAGCATGTGCCGAAGGTAAAGCGGATATTGGTCGTCAAGGACCATTAAAGCTACCTAACTTAGCCAAGCTTGGCTTAGGCCATGCGGGTTATGAAAGCACGGGTAAATTTGCTGATGCGTTTGGCGATAATGTCGAGGTTATCGGCGCCTATGGTCATGCTGATGAACTAAGCTCTGGTAAAGATACACCGAGTGGTCATTGGGAAATGGCGGGTGTACCTGTTCTATATGAATGGGGTTACTTTTCTGACTTAACAAACTCATTCCCACAAGAGTTAACTGATAAAATCTTAGCTCGTGCTGGTTTAACCGAGTTTTTAGGCAATTGCCACGCATCAGGTACTACAATACTTGAAGAGCTTGGTGAAGAACATATGCGTTCTGGTAAGCCAATTTTTTACACTTCTGCTGATTCGGTATTTCAAATTGCCTGTCATGAAGAAACTTTTGGTTTAGAAAACCTTTATCGTTTGTGTGAAATCACTCGTGAAGAGTTAGAGCCTTATAATATTGGCCGTGTAATTGCGCGTCCATTTGTGGGTACTGGCCCTGATGATTTCGCTAGAACAGGCAACCGTCATGACTATGCGGTATTACCGCCTGCTCCAACAGTATTAGATAAACTTAAAGATGCCGGTGGTGAAGTGGTGAGTATTGGTAAGATTGCCGATATTTATGCCAACAGCGGTATTACGCAAAAGTTTAAGGCCACTGGGCTTGAAGAGTTATTTGATGCAACGCTTGAACAAGTTAAGCGTGCAGGTGATAACACTATCGTGTTCACCAATTTTGTTGATTTTGACTCTCATTATGGCCATCGTCGTGATATAGCAGGTTATGCCAAAGCGTTAGAGTATTTTGACCAACGCTTACCTGAACTATTGGCCTTGCTGAATCCTGAAGATTTGATTGTATTTACAGCGGATCATGGTTGCGACCCAAGCTGGCAAGGTACTGAGCATACTCGTGAGCGAGTGCCTGTGTTGGCATTAGGCGCTGGTTTAGCTGCAGGTTCATTAGGTCGTCGTAATAGTTTTGCTGATATAGGTCAGTCAATTGCGAGTTACTTTGAGCTTGAGCCAATGGAATATGGTGAATCTTTCATTTAACAATGAAACTTACTGTCTTCTAACGATATTATTGTTAATAAATATAGTAGAATCGGTTTGAGTAATTAAGGGGATGACTTAATTACTCATTTTAAAGATTTAAGATAAAAATATAGGGGTTTTTCATGGCTACACCACATATTAATGCTGTTGACGGTGCTTTTGGCGAAACAGTTTTATTCCCAGGCGATCCATTACGTGCAAAATACATTGCTGAAACGTTCTTAGAAAACGTTGAGCTAGTGACTGATGTTCGTAACATGTTTGGCTACACTGGTACTTATAAAGGGACTCGCATCTCTGTTATGGGTTCAGGTATGGGTATTCCTTCTTGTTCAATCTATGCTCATGAGTTAATCAAAGAATACGGTGTTAAAAACCTGATTCGTGTTGGTACTTGTGGCGCGATCAGCACTGACGTAAAAGTACGTGACGTAATTATTGGTATGGGTGCTTGTACTGACTCACAAGCCAACCGTTTACGTTTCAAAGGTCAAGACTTTGCTGCTATTGCAGATTATGGCCTAATGAGCGCTGTTGTTGATTCAGCTAAAGCTCATGGTACTAACATCCGTGTTGGTAACGTTTTCTCTGCTGATTTATTCTACACTCCAGATCCTTCTATGTTCGACACAATGGAAAAAATGGGTGTTTTAGGCGTCGAAATGGAAGCTGCTGGCCTTTATGGCGTAGCACACGAACTTGGTGCTAAAGCATTATGTGTCGTAACTGTTTCTGACCACATCAGAACTGGCGAAAAGACCTCTTCTGATGAGCGTCAAACTACGTTCAATGACATGATTGTTATGACATTGGATGCAGCAATTACTCTTTAATGTAGAGTCTTTGCTCACTAAAAAGGGATAACGTCAGCGTTATCCCTTTTTTGATGTCTTTTTTTAAGCTATACCCTGATACTTAGCTAAAGTTTGTAGCCTATTCAACTTAATACAGGCTATTGAGTTTTAGATTTATTCTTACTGCTGCTATCTTCAGCTTGTTCTTCTTTGATGTCAGATAGCTCTTGAAACTCTAGTTTTACTGCTTCGTCTTGGCTAATGTCATTCTTGTCAAAGCCACTGTCGTTTAAGTCACTGTCATTTAAGTCAGCTTCATTAAAGTCGCTGTTATTAAAGTCAGTGTCATTTAGCTCATCTTCAGCGGTATTTTCAATCATACTATTTTGTAGCAAGTTGCTATTTTTGCGCCCTTGCTTAGCTCTGGTTTTACGGCGATCAAAGTCTGCACGTTTAAAAGATAAGGCTCTTGAAAGTAATAAGCCGATAATGCCCGCTACAATCAACATTGTTTGCTGCAACTTCATATTTTCTTGATACAAGGTTTTAATTTCGTCAAAGAAAATGCGCAGATTTAACCGAACCTCAATATAACCTAAGTTATTTTCGCCCTGAAGCACGTTTTCAATCAGTGGCGGGTAAGGGGAGAGAAGTTGCTTAAGTTCCTTGTCATCGGCGTCGAAGTCATCTTCTGAAACAGATTGAGCAAAGGCGAGTCTAACGCCTTGGGCATCATATATATTAACTGACATGACTTTAGGGTCATCAATCAGTGCATTAGCAAGCCATTGAAGCTGTTCATCATTTTGCAAAAACATTGCTGGCGCAGCTCCGTTAGCAGCCTGTTGCGCTAGCAGCCTTGCCATGATCTGGGTTTGCGAATTAAGCAATTGCTGGCCGTTATTGAGACTGGATTTCCACAGGTGTGTTAGCCCTATCAGCAAAATAATCGCCAGGATGATTTGAATTAGCCTACTGATTTTTTGACTTTTCTTAAGACCTTTAACAAAAATCACTTTAATCCTTGGTATTTTTTCTATTTAATTAATACTAATCGAAATATTTAATAGTAGATAGTCGCAATCATTGAGGAAATGCAGTCGATGGAAAGTCAGAAAAATATACAAGCTTTAACTTGGTTATTCTCAGGGTTTGATGCGTCTTTTACTCATAGTGATATAACACTGACTCGTTATTTTGAAGATGAGTTTATTAATAATATTCAGATAAAACAGCCGCATCGATTTCGGGTGATATTTGATGAGTCGGCATTTGATGGGATTAGTCAGTGGTTTGAAGGTTTAGAACAAGATTGTTCTATTGCGGTGTTAATGCGCCACAACAGCCTGAAAGGAGTTGAGATTGCTTCATCTTCTCGATTAACCCAATTAATTGAACAGTTTCCTGCTGACATAAATGCCGAGATACTTGAAGTGACTCAAGCATTACCAAGCTTTTTTAAGCCGGGCTTATTGGTCATGGATATGGACTCAACGGCGATTCAAATTGAATGCATAGATGAACTAGCAGCAATGGCGGGTGTGGGCGATGCTGTTTCAGAAGTCACAGAAAGAGCAATGCAGGGTGAGTTGGACTTTGAAGAAAGTCTGCGATTGCGTGTCGGTAAACTTGCTGGTGCCAGTGAAGAGATTATTACGACACTATGTCAGAACTTGCCATTAATGCCAGGGCTTGAAAGCTTAGTTGCTGAGCTTAAACCTAATGATTGGAAGTTAGTATTAGCATCTGGCGGCTTTACGCCTTTTGTGGGCCACTTAAAAGAGCTGTTAAAGCTTGATGCAGCTTATGCCAATGAACTGGTAATTAAAGATGGCAAGTTAACAGGTGAAGTCACTGGTGAAGTAGTAGATGCGCAATATAAAGCCGATGTGATTGATAAAAGCAGCGCATCGTGGCAAATAGCGGCAGGTCAACGAATGGCCATTGGCGATGGCGCAAATGATATCCCAATGGTTAATGCGGCAGACTTTGGGGTTGCTTTTCATGCTAAACCTAAACTGCTTGCGGCCGCTGATGCCAGTATTCAAAAACTAGACTTACGTTGTTTAGTGTTTTACTTACAAGGCTAAGCTATTCAATATACTGAACAATAAACTGAACTTGTCGCGATGGTGCTTTTTATTGCGATGAGGTTTGCTCGGCAATGAATTTGTTAGGGAAACTGGTGTGCTCTTACTGGTGAAGTCGCTCTCTAGCATGTGCGACTTATTCAAATAGATTTGATTAAATCTATTTGGCTGATTAGATTTATTACTCTAATTTACTTGTAATTAACACTCGCTGTGTTTACCGTGGTTATATTCATGATGACGGATATATCAAGACTTGTATGCAGCACTCTCATTACCTTCCTTACCGAAATGGAAAACTTCATCTTCGCCATATCAAAGCAAGCCCTTTATCTCAGCCGGGTAGCGATAGTCGTACCCCCATCTTGATGCTTCATGGTGCTATGTCTAATGGGCGCGTTTTTTATAGCCCTTCAGGTAAAGGATTAGGCTGTTATCTTGCTGAGCAAGGCTATGATGTTTATGTACTGGATACAGCGGGTAGAGGGGCGAGCGAGCCAAGAATTGATGCTGATTATCACATGGGACAAACAGAAGTGATTCTAGAGCAGTTGCCCATTGCCCACGCGTTCGTGCTGCAGCATGCTAAAGCACAAAAGGTGCATTGGTGTGCCCATTCATGGGGTGGGGTGTTAATGGCCAGTAGTTATATTCGTTTAGCTGCTTTGCGCGATCAAGTGGCGTCATTTGTTACATTCGGTAGTAAAAGAACCATTAAAGTGTCGTCATTTAGAAAAACCATGATGGTAGATTTGTTTTGGAATCGCCTCGCGCCGCTAATGACTAAGTATCAAGGCTATCTTGCTGCCGATAAGTATCGCCTCGGGATGGATAATGAAAGCCGGTTATCGTTATTGCAAACTATTGATTGGGTTAGAGGTGACTGGGTTGATGCAGAAGATCAGTTTAATTATAGCGAGGCGGTACAAAATATTAAGTGGCCGAAAAGCTGGTTTATTGCAGGTAAAAAAGACTTTGTACTGGGTAATCCATCAGACGTTAAAGACATGATGAGTGAGTGTGGACTGGAGCATGCTGACTATACTTTGCTTGCCAAGGATAAAGGCTTCAAACAGGATTACACCCACGCAGGAATGCTCACCGATAAATCTGCTGTGACAGATCACTTTCCGCTCGTGAGTGATTGGTATAACCGTTTTTAGGTTTAAAAGGCTTTATGCAGAGCTTAGCTACACTTAGAAATTGTTAAGTTTAATTATTAACTGAATTTTCTATATGTAGCTCAGGGAAGCGAACCTCTACTTCAGCGGTAATATCTAATAGTTCTCCGCTGCCGATGACCTGCCATAGGCGCTCTTCAAGCTGCTTAGCTCTATGTTTTGCATGGATAGTGATATATTCCATTTCACGTCGTATATAGCTCATATCGGTTTTTTCTGTAGCACCGAAGTAAACGCGTAATGCCATAAAACGTCCAACTGATTGGGCATGGTGAATGAAACTAATTTGTGCATTGCGACTATTAAAATCATTCATCAGTTGCGACTGAATATTAATAGCACCTCTTCCTTGACGAGATATTTGCATGAATATTTCAAAGTATTCCACACCATCAATAGGCTTCATGGCTCTGATAGGGTCAATAATGTGCTGTTTAAACTGGGCTTCATCAAATAATGGAGTGAGGTTAAAGCTAAGTGGTTGCGTCGAACCTGCAGCAAAAAGGTGGCTAATTTCATCGTTTTTAGTACCAATACCAATACAAGCCAGTTGTGCCGATTTTTTGGTTTTTTCAACGAAATAAGGCACACCAACAAGTTGTCTTAATAGTAAATTTTTCATTCCGTCAGCGAGCTCTTTAAGCTCACCTTCATCATCCGATAGTTGCTCAAACTTATCTCGGTTGTGGTTAATAAGCTTATTGATAAACTCAACACCAGCATGAGGCTCGTGGCCAACGATGGCTGATAAATGTAATGTTTGATGATTATTACGACTACGGATTAATTGATATGGCAGGTTCTTTAATTCTGTTTTACCCGCGATAGCTTGCAGCTTTGGAAAGTGTAGACTGACTTCAGCAGGACTTGCAAATTGAGTATTATCTTCAAGGGTAAACTGCAAACCTCGAGTGGATATATCATGGGTTATACCACGGCTCTTTTTGCCTTCTTGCTCAATTTCGATAATGGTTTTAAATGCAAAACGAGCTTCTCTTCTACGCTCACTAAATGGCATAGATAAACGCTTAACGGTATTTTTTTTCAGTTTTAGCTGATTAAATATTTTAAGCGAATTGACGTTGTCGCCTTCATTAAACCATGCACGATAATTAGGCCTGACATCTTCATTAGTTAAATCAACGATCTGTAAGATATAACTAAACCTTGCCAATTGTTGTTCGGTCAATGCCGAATACTGGCTTTCATCGCCAGGAAGGGTAGAGGTTTTATAATTTAATTTATGATCAACCTTTTGTTGCGCAACCTTATAGATACGCCAGCTCTCTTTTGCTGCGCCAAAACCAAAAAAGAGCTGCATGGCATTGTGTTGTTTCAGCTCATGCAATGAAGCTGAAAAATACTGGGTCACGCCTTTGGCTTGGTGGGTAAAGCAAAAGAATAAACTGTGGTCAGTTTCTTCGGGGTATTTAAGTAGGTTAACTAATCGATTATTGGTCAACATGCTGGGGAGTTGACTCACTTCTTTTTCGTCAAGAAAATACTGTAAAATGGGTTGGTTGCCACGACTTAGCAGCTTGTGACTGATAAAAGGCTTACCGTCAGCTACTGATATATACAGCGGCATGTGTGCCAGCATAGGCAAGTAGTGACGCTCAAAACCTAATCCCGTAGCATTCACGATGACATCATTAACATCCACTTTATAACGAAACTTATAGCCACGGATAAGTTGGGTGAGCATTTTATCTAATTCAACGCTATCACCCATGCGCCGTAAGCGCATAATAGCGCTGTCATCTTTATTCTGGATATCGACAATTTGATAGTCGACACCGTTTTGCAGGTCTTCAAAAAAGAATTCTTCGTTAAGTTCTAATAGCTTAATTCGCAGTGGTTTGTCTTGGTCAAAGCGATGCTTAGCTGGCAATCGAACTCTGGCTCCGCCAACGGATAGATCTAAGCTCGCACCGATAACGTCTGCACCGCCATCTTGAGAAGCTGAGATACGAATAGAGTAGTTCATTCGTTCTTCACTGCGATTAAAGTAACTTCCCATGACAACACCAGGTACCACTAACTCTGAACTCTCTATGGTAGGTTCTTGCTTATTTAGGCGTAATTGTTCTTTGCGATGTCTATGTTCATTAAGTACGTGCTCATAAACACCGATTGTGTACTTGTTACGATAAATTTGTAGTGCTTGGGCTAATGAAGCTTTTGCAGGCTCATCAAGAAAGTGACGCTGTTTAGCCACGCTGACTTCTTCACAGTGCAATTCTGTTTTATCGCGTAAATCAATTATTCGGGTACATATTGCAGAAAGGCGATTCAGTTCCATTTTGAGCAAAAATCGAGTCGAATTAGATTCGTCGATAGTCAGCTTTTCAAAGACATCTTTGAAATCTGGTTCCATCAGTAGCGGTTTGAGTTGTTCTATTAGCTGACTATGGTCTTCTATGCTCATTGGCTCTTTTCAGTTTTGGTGCGAGAACTAGGTGCTAAATATAAGTCTGACTGGTAGTCTTATCGGCTAGCGAAATACTTACTTTATACAAATTTAATTTATGTGTCTGTTAAAGCAAGTAATAAAACTATTAAAATACCATTTTAATGTAGCTTGGTTGATTATTAACCTAAAACTCTTCTTTTGATTAACTTAATGACAGTGAAGCATGGCAAAGAATAAAACAGCGTTTGTGTGTAATGAATGTGGGCAAGACTTTCCTCGTTGGCAAGGACAATGTAGTGCATGCCAAGAATGGAATACGATTTCAGAGGTGCGTATTGCTGCTGTGAAATCATCATCAACTTCTGTTGCTGGCTATGCTGGCTCTGTAGGTGGAGGCTCTAAAAAATTAGCCGAGGTTGAAGAGTTTGAAGCGCAAAAGCGATTAACCGGGATTGGCGAACTCGATAGAGTATTATGTGGCGGGTTAACGACGGGTTCAGTGAATATTATTTCTGGCGATCCTGGCGCAGGTAAAACAACGCTTTTATCTGATCTGATTGCACGTATGTCTCAAGTTATGCCATCGCTTTATTGTACTGCTGAAGAGTCACTATCGCAGTTTAAAAATCGTGTGAATCGCTTAAAGCTTAATTATAACGAAGATAACTTATATCTAATGGCGGAAACCAATGTTGAAGCCATTATTGCAGAGTTAGAAGCCAAGCAAATTAAGTTTGCTGTTATTGACTCTATCCAAGCAGTGGTCTCAGACTTAGCCAATGGTAGTCCAGGTTCACCATCACAAGTTAAAAGCAGTGCCCAAGCGTTAACTCAATACTGTAAACAAAATAACGTCACCATGTTTTTGGTTGCCCATGTTAACAAAAATAATGAAACCGCAGGGCCGCAAACCTTAATTCATATTGTCGACTGTCTCACCCATATTGAATGTAATGACGGCCAGATAAGAACCCTAAGGGCTAATAAAAACCGTTTTGGCGATGTCGATACTGTCGGTATTTTTAAGATGACAGAGCGAGGCATGATAAGTGTCGATAACCCGAGTGAAATATTCCTTTCGGGCTCGACTACTGAGTCACCAGGAGCCGCAATTACCTGTATTCGAAAGGGTAACCGTAATTTATTGTTAGAGATTCAATGTTTGACCACTGAAACTGAAGGCGAGTTTCCACAGCGTGTCTGTGTTGGGTTGAACATGAACCGAATAAAAATGCTCACAGGGGTGCTTCGAAAGCATACCCGTACCAAAATCTTTCATGATACTTACTTTAACCTTGTGGGTGGTTTGAAAATTGATGAGTCAGAGACCTGTATCGATTTAGCACTTGTGACAGCATTATTAAGCAGTCTGAATGATTTTGTCGTACCACGAACCACTTGTATCATGGGTGAGTTAAGTTTAAATGGTGATGTCAGGCCAATTGATAGCGGTGTTCCAAGAGTTAAGGAAGCAGTGCAACATGGCTTTACCGAAATCTATATTCCTCATCGAAATTATCATAAGTCGATGGAAAACTTAGGGGCTAAAATTCACCCGATTAAAACGGTTCATGAATTACTTGAACTGATAAATTAATACACTTGTTTGAATTTTAACTAGGCAAGCGACATCAGAAACGATATTATTCCTTGCCTAATTATTGTACCCGTTAGGACGTGAGCTTTTGTTGTCTAAATCATATTTGATCTTGTTACAGCATGTTCAGCACATGCTCTTTAGGGGGAGCAAGCAATTGTGATGACATAGCAATTGAGAAAACGAATACTCGTGAAGGGATACTTTACTAATGGATTATGATGTTGTTGCTTAACTTTAAATTATTGTTGATTGCGCTTATCTGCTTTTTTGTTACAGAAGCCTCTGCCAAATCCTCTTCTCCCCAAGTATTACGTTTATATCAAACTGATTACCATTTTCAGTATCATATTGAACTTCTTAAAATGGCACTTGATAAAACTGCCGCCGATTATCCTGAAGCAAGTTTGCAATTCACTGAGCAGGTCACTCAAGGTCGCGGTTTAAAAATGCTTGAGCAGGGTGAAGTCGATGTGGCTTTTCTAGCGTCCAGCAAACAGCGTGAACAAACCTTTATTCCGGTTAAAATTCCATTATTGAAAGGCTTACTTGGATACAGGCTTTTGTTAATTCATCAAGATAATCAACAAAAATTTCTCCAGGTAAAAAACACTCAAGACTTAGGTGAATCATTTGTCGCAGGCTTTGGCAGCCATTGGGCTGATATCGATGTATTACGTCATAATGCACTACCGACACAGGATATTGGCACTGCAAGTAGCTTACATCGAATGTTGCATGCCAAACGTTTCGATTACTTTCCTCGCGGAATCAATGAAGTATGGCAAGAGCAACAACGCATAAGTAGTAAGTTGCCGGAATTAATGATTGAACCGAATATTGCGCTTGTATATAACTTACCAGTGTATGTCTTTGTGAATAAAGAGCTACCAGAATTAGCTGAAAGAATTGAGAAAGGGCTGAATAAAGCCACGGATGATTTGTCTTTCCAAGAGTTATTTTTAAAGTATTACAGTGACTCTATTTTGAAAGCGAGGTTATCTGAGCGGCAAATTATTTACCTTGATAACCAAGATTACCCACAGACAGAACAAATAGATACGAGCTGGTGGTTATAGATAAGCTTAGTCATCTGCTGGACCTTTTGAGTTATATGCTCACAAGCTGAGCCAGCTCTCGTTGCAGTAATTCTTCATCGCCAATATTAAGTTCAATAATGCGTTTAAGGTGACTAATACTGTCTAGATCAATGTGCTGGCATTCAAGCCCTAAATGCTTGGCCTCTTTATGAACAAGGAGCGTGTCCATGCTTAGCACGATATCAGAGTCAGGTAATAAAAAGCTTAATGCCACTTTTTGCCCCTTTATTGCATCGAGTCCATCAGGTGTTGAAATTAAGGCACCCTTGATACTTAAATCTAAAATATCTGTGCGATAGCTTTTATCTTCAATCTTGATTGAAGCTGTAGCCGCAAATAATGTACGTGTGAACTTTCTTCTTTCATCCATAAAACATTCCACCCACTTACTGAACTCACAAATTGTAGATGCTGACGTAAACAGTCATCAGTAATTTGTTTTGATTTATAAAGAATACGCTATCTAAAAATGAATGCCAATAATGACTTAGTTAACGAGCTATGTTGGAACATAGTCATGAGGAAAATGGCTCGTTTGCCGCTTTATTGCAAACGTAAAAAAGGAGCCTAAGGCTCCTTTTTTGTCTGCTAATTATTTAAAGCAAGGTGTTTAGCTGATGCTCAATTTGATTGTTGAGCTGAGTCAATTATGGCGTTAACCACTAAACTAACAAATGACCACACAGTGCAATCACTGGTAGTGTGACTAAAGTACGTAGAATAAATACCACAAACAACTCAAAGAAGTTTACTGGGATTTTACTGCCAATTAATAACGCGCCAACTTCACTCATGTAAATTAACTGAGTAACAGATAAAGCGGCAATCACAAAGCGGGTTAAGTCTGATTCAATAGAGCTGGCTAAAATTGATGGTAAGAACATGTCTGCAAAACCCACAACGATGGTGGTTGAAGCCACATCAGCTTCAGGTATTTGTAGCAGTTCAAGTAACGGGATAAATGGCATGCCTAAATAATCAAAAATAGGCGTATTTTCTGCTAAAACCAAGGCAACAGTACCAATGGCCATGACCACAGGAATAATACCAAACACCATATCGACGACATTCTTAACACCTTCTTGTAGAACATGTTTAACGCCACCAGCACGAGATGCTTTATTGAGTGCTTGCTCAAAGCCCCAAGACATTACCCCATGTCCCTGTGGGATCATTTCATCATCAGGGTGACGAGGCGTGTTATCTATGTATAAATCTTTTTTCCAGGATAAAGGAGGCAATTTAGGCACAATAATGGCCGCAACAAAACCTGCTAAACAAACCGTTAAGTAAAAAGGCACAAATAAATGTTCAAGCTGAACTTGTGAAATTACGACTAAACTAAAGGTAATTGATACAGCAGAGAAGGTCGTACCGATAACCGCAGCTTCACGTTCAGTGTATAAACGTGTCTCGTATTGTTTGTTGGTCATTAAAATACCAACGCTGCCATCACCTAACCAAGACGCCATACAATCGATAGCACTTCTTCCTGGTAAGTTGAAGATGGGACGCATTAGCTTGGTCAGCATAGTGCCGAAAAACTCTAATAAGCCAAAGTTCAGTAACAGAGGTAATAACATTCCAGCGAAAATGAATACGGAAAATAGCACTGGAAGAAGGTCGTTCAGTACTAATGCCCCAGTATCAGCAGAATAGATTGCCTCAGATCCAATTTCTAAATAGGTTAGTACAATAAATACAGCACCCAAAATACGTACGATTAACCAAAATGGCGACACGTTGAGTAGGGTATTTAAAAAGGCGCTTTCTTGAACCAGTTTAGGTTTAATGATTTTACAAAGTACCGATATGATTGCCATAAACACGACGATACAGGTGACAATCAGCGGTAAAATCTCGGCAAATTGGCTCTGAACCGCTTTAGACATGATAGCAATTGGAATCGTAATTGCGTCGTTATAGCTTATCGGTGTCATGAATAATAACAAACCGATCAGTGACGGAATGATAAAGGTCAGTATTGTCTTTATGTTATGTTTTTGTTTTTCTTGAGTCACTTTATATATGCCTTACCCATTGACCAAATTTTTATGGTTGATTATGTCTAACCGTCCGGTGGGGAAACTGCTGAATGTCCATTCAAAGATGCGTTAAGCGAGGCAAGGTTACCTGCTTATCTAGCCTATGTAAAACTATTCACTTTAACGAATAGTTATTGAGTTATTTTGCTTATCTATATTCTATAGCTTTCGTTGGTAAATGCACGAATTAATTCCTTTGTAATCATAATGTTGCGGTGTTGTTTTGCGTGGGTTTTGCGGGTGTTATTTAGGTTGAGTGCGGTTGTTTTAACTTTGAAGTGTTTTCAACTTCGGCAGATTTACGATATTTTATTAAACTAAGTTAGTAAACATTAGACGTGGATAGAGGTTTTATCAATTATGATTAAGTATGATAGAGCCGAATTTACAAGGAACTTACCTAGTTGTGATAATAAATAAAACGGAAAAGATTGCTAGATTAGCTTACCTATTTGGTTTGCTTGGTCTGTTCGGGCTTTTTCTGGGTATTGTAATATCGGTTTTAGTTGAATACATACAGTACGGTGACAAGTACAGTTTATTGCAGTTTTCTCTGAGTGAACTCGGTACTTATAATCGTTCATCCACTGCGATATTGATTAATGGCGGTTTGTTTTTTGGCAGTTTGAGTTTAACCATGAGTTGCATATTTGGTTTACAGATGAGCCAGCGGTTAAGTGGTGGCTTATTATGGTTATCCTTAATTATCACGTTCATTTCTCTTGCGGCTATCGGCTTATTTCCTCTCAATGTGCATCACTTACACATCCAAGCTGTTTCTATTTATATCTACTTTGGGTTTTTCAGCGCGGCTTTATGTATTATCGAATGTGCTATAAAACGAAAAGCCGCATTGAGCATGCCGTTTATATTCAGCGGTATTATTTTACTGATCCATGGCGCCATTTTATCCCATGAGTATTGGCGTGAAAGTTTGGGTGCTAAGCCCATATCTGATGGTATGTTGTTTCAAGCGATAGTGTCTCAATCACCTAAACCGGAAGTGTGGTGGTTATCAATTCTATTTTGGTGCAGTATTGTGACGATGTGGCTATGGATGTTGAGTATTTGCCGGTGGTATTTTCTACCCCACCGACAAATGAAGGCTAATTGATACTGTTGACGATTAAGCGCTTATTACACTTGCGCTAATCCAGCTTGACCGAACCAGTAGCCATTACATTGTTGAGTGTTAATATGACTGAAAGGCAGTTCGTAATTATCGTCAACCACATCATGAGATAGTGCGTTTGTTAGCTCATTTGCAAGAGCAAGACATGCAAGACTACTTGGCGACACTCTAAAGTAATCGACCCCCATTTGCTGCATCGATATTATCTCTTGGGTCAAATCAATATTCGCAGCCGACTGAGTTTGTATACCGTTTAACCTTAATAGCGCTTGTTGTTCTTGGGTTTGAGCTAAAATCCCTTTAGGGTGCTGCTGACAAATTGTTTCGCAGTTATCTTTATTCAAACCAAAATGTTTTGCGGTAAAACAACGAGCCGAATGAGCGAGTGGAATATATCCATGGCCCATGACTTCGACTTCGAAGCTTGCCTTGGTTGGCTCACTAATGACACTTTCTAACCAAGCTTTTGATAATTCATAAGGCATGACAAACCGCTTCATACCCATGGTTTGTAAAATGTCTAAACTGGCACGATTATAGTTATTAATCGTAGGGCCGCAGATAAAAGGAATATTAGCTTGTCTAGCAAGTTGCACGGCTGCCATGTCATTGGCTTCAATACTAAACTCACCATTATCAATATGCTTTTTAAGTTCAGTTAACTCTGACTGTGCTTCAATTAAAGCCATAGTCGATAACACTACGTTTTTGCCATGGCTTTTGAGCATATGTGCCAATTCAAGGTAATCTTTGAATTTTAAAAAGCGGCGGCGACTGCATACTGTTTCACCAAGATAAACAGTATCAATCTGGCTATTCGCAGCCTGTTGATAGAAATCTTCAATAGAGGCTTTATCCCAGCAATAGCTTACTGGCGCGAGAGATATTTTCATTATTTTTACCTTACTGCCATTGACGTTCGTATGCGCCTAACGTGGTGACTTGCCCTTCAGAAACTTTAGCGAGTACTTGATTCCATCTAGCTTGCTCTGTAAATGACTCAGGGTGTGTTAAAAAGCTATCAATCGCTTCTCGCCAAACTCGGGTGACTTGCTCTACATAGGCTGGGCTGCGCTGTCTTCCTTCAATTTTTAAAGACTTTATCCCTGCCGATGCTAATTGTGGCAGTAAGCTAAGAGTATTAAGGCTTGTAGGTGACTCAAGTAAGTATTTGGCTTGTGTTTGATTTTCAGCGATATAGCGGCCTTTACACACAACTGGGTAACCTAATTGCTGATCAACATCAGAGGTATCAATGAGTACTTCATTTAAGCGTGTTAAACATTTATCACCTTGTTCTTGCCATCTCACATGTTTTGCTGGAGAGCACGAACCACCCGTATTGGGTGATTGACCTGTGACATATGAAGATAAGTGACAACGGCCTTCGGCCATAATACATAGGCTGCCAAAGGCAAAAACTTCAAGATCAACGGTACTATTTTTAGCTAAGTCTTTAACTTGCTTTATGGATAGCACCCGTGGCAACACTGCTCGCTCAATATTGAAAGCCTGCTGATAGAAGTCTAATGCGGCTAGATTGGTTGCACTGGCTTGAACTGACAGGTGCAAGGGTAAATGAGGGTAGCGTCGACTGGCGTAATCCAATAATGAGATATCGGCAGTGATCAGCGCATCCATCCCTATGTTGGCTGCTAAATCAATCGCTTGATACCAACGGGATTCTTCACCAGGTTTTGGGAAGGTGTTTAATGTTAAAAACACCTTTCTACCTTGGCTATGTGCCAGTTTAGTGGCTTGTTTTATTTGTTCAGGGGTGAAATTTAGTCCCGCGAATGAGCGGGCATTGGTATCATCTTTTAAACCAAGATAAACCGCATCTGCACCAGCTCTAAAAGCGGCTTTTAATGAAGCTAAATTTCCTGCAGGGCACAAGAGTTCCATTTTCTCTCTCTCAAATTGCTGTTGCAAGGGAGTGTAAAGTTGAATGACGTCACATGAATTGATTTGAAACAGGTTTCAATTGATAAAATGTGAGTAAACTAGCTTAAATTTAAATCTAGGCAGTGTAGGAGTTTTAATGTCTCTCGGTTTCTCAAGTAAGCTCGCGAAAAATGTACTTGGTTTAGCACCCAAAGTGGCCACTCAATCATTATCAATTGTTCCTGAAAAACTCAAAATGGATGTGTTAGCTAAGTTGCTAACATTGACGTTATCTGAGCAAATTAAGTTTGGCGAATTAGACTTTTTAAAAGGAAAGTGGGTTGCGATTTCAGTGCAAGACATTGGCTTACATTTTGAGCTCAGTTTTGATGGCCAATTATTATTACGTTCATTAACTAAGGCTGATGTTACATTTACTGCTAATGTTCCTGAGTTATTACTGGTTGCAGCAGCCAAAGAAGATCCTGATACCTTATTTTTTCAGCGCAAATTACGGATTGAAGGCGATACCGAGCTAGGCTTAGAAGTGAAGAACTTATTATTAGGTATCGAGTTAGAAGCCCTGCCTCAGCCTGTGAGAGTAAGCATTGAAAAATTAGCCATTACTTTGCAAACCTTGCAAAGCTATTCTGATGGCAGCAACACTGCAACTGCATAAAACGAACCAATCGATAAATGATAAATGATAAAATTTGAGCAATAAAAAAGGCGCTATCTAAGCGCCTTTTTTGTATCTAATGCTGGAGAAATTGTTTCGCCGTCAAGATTAATTGAGCGAGTTTAAGTTAAACCTTACCTGTAATGACTTGGTACTTATATTTAAGCTCTTCCGGCGTTTCTGCATGAGCAGGATCAGGATCAATACAATCAATCGGACAAACCGAAATACAAGTCGGCTTGTCATAATGCCCTACACATTCGGTACAAAGCGCAGGGTCTATCTCATATATTTCTTCACCCATAGTAATGGCTTCATTTGGGCACTCTGGCTCACACATGTCGCAATTAATACAGCTGTCGTCAATTAGTAATGCCATCTAGTTCATATACCTTATAAAATTCATCTGTAACAATTGCTTATGTATATTCCTTATAATGGTAAAAATTACCCTGTCCCGACTTTCAATGATTCATACAGCGGATTTTCATGCACTTAACCATGAATAATGACCTGAATGAAGACAAAGACTTAATAAGCGTTGAATGACTGCGCTGATCTAATGCGTTTTAACACGCTATAAATCTTTCAATCGATGATTATATCACACAGAGATAGCCCGCCTAGGGTTAAGCGAGAAATTCACCGGCTAGCGCATGTTTTGCAGTGGAGATTATCGCGACCACTGCTAATTCAATGAAAGGATTCATTTTTGAAGGGTTTGACCCTCTATTTCAGATTATGAAGTGAATGAGTTCGCTACTATTATGTAGCAATTATCATTTAGCTACTATGATTTAACTAAGCCCTCAGAACCACTTTTTGCTGACTTATCGAGAATAAAAAATGGAAGATAAAAGCCCAACCCAGCAACAGTATGATGATGTTTTATCATTTTCAGATCGATTACATCAATCAGGGTGCGCACCATACTCAGTGGCGAAATATACTCAGTCTTATGCGGCTCATCATCAGATAGATATCGCCATTGATGTTACCCCAACTAAAATTGTGACCATTTTCGAGCAACCCACTCAAAAAATGGTGATGCAAACTAAAAATCCACCGTCAGTCAATTTACGCAATTTGGTGGCAACCCTAAAGGCAATACACTCAAAAGAAAACTATCAAGGGGTGCCGAGTTACTCAAATTTTACTTTAGGCATTGCCAACCTATTACTGCCGCCTTGCTATTTGATGCTGGTGGGGAGCACGTATCTTGCGGCAATGATTTCGGTTTTTTTAGGGTTAATCGCCTGGTTAGCTCAACTAATGTGCACCGGGCAGCGAGCAATGCTGGTTGAGTTCATTGTGGCGTTTATTGCCAGTTTTGTGGTGGGGATATTAGCCGCTCAATTTCCTGAGTTACCGGTGTTAGCTTTATGCATCTCATCCATTGTGCTGTTTATTCCAGGACTTACTGTCACCAATGGTTTAGCTAGTCTTGCCTTAAATGACTTTCGCTCAGGCATAGAGTTATTGGCCCAAAGTAGTTTGGTGGTAATAAAAATATTCATTGGCGTGGTGATGGGCTTAGGCTTATCAAACTTGCTTGTCGGCCATGTAGCCGCTGCGCCATTTATTAATGAAATCCCTTTAGGTTTGCATATTCTGGCGTTAATTGGCATATCGGTTGCGATTGGACTGATTTTTAATGCCAGTTGGCAAGACATTATTATTGGCCTGCCCGCTGCTGCAGTTGGCATGTGGGGGCCACATTGGTTTACCTCTGATTGGGTTATCGGCACTTGGATTAGCACCATGATTATCACTCTTTATGGGCTGTTAGCCGGTAAAGCACGTAAAGTGCCTGCGTTAGTGTATATTATCCAAGGGGTGATCATTTTAGTGCCAGGAAGCCGGATCATCGTTGGTGCCAGTGAGTCATTCTTTGCCACTGCAATATTGCCTATCCCCAGTATTGGTATGTCAGCATTATTGATGTTTTGTTCGATTATGGCAGGGCAGATCATGGTTTATTCTATTTTCAATGACCGCTTTTTGTTTAACCATAAACGCAACTAATCGATATTAATTGAGAAAAACTAAACACATGAAAAAAGCGCCTAATGGCGCTTTTTAGTTGTCATGTTTTGTCGACGTTTTTTGATTATCGATTAGACTGTCACATCGCGACGAATTGCTCTGCCAGGCTTAGCATCCATAAGCAATTGTCCCTTATCAATAATCGATTGGCCATTGACTAGTACATGCTGCATACCCACTGAAAGCTTATTGGGCTCAGTAAATGAGGCCATATCTTTAAAGCTATTGAGATCAAATACCACTATGTCAGCATCTTTACCCACTTGCATACGGCCTTTGTTACGCATTTGCGGCACAGCATCTTCGATGATATGACACGCATTGAGGCTGGTGCGCTTCATTGCCTCGACTAAATTGACTTCTTTATACTCAACCACGTATTTATTTACAAAGCGGGCAAAACACCCGACCGAGCGGGGGTGAGCAAAAGCATCGTTAGGCAATGGCCATACATCACCTTCAATCAATTTACCTTTGCTGTCCATCCACGGCATGGCATCAGAGGCAATAGCGGCGTTAGGAAACAACACCGAACGCTTCATCATGCGTAAGTCTTCTTTACTGTCGTCAGGCTTTAAGAAGTGAATAACGATCACTTCACCAGGGTTGGTTTTTCGTAGTTCATCGATTTTGGTTTGGGTCATAGGTACGCCATTGGCTTCCATGTAACTTGCATCGGGAACGCCAAAGCGGTCAATCCATTCTGGGCCAGCAAATAAGGCCGCGCCCACAGGTGTTGAGCCTGCGCCATAGGGGTAAGCTTCAGTGGTAATCGGCAAACCAGAATCAACAGCTTCTTGCACTAGGTCGGCGCAATCATCAATGTCTCGCACCGAGGTACTGTTGAGGTGACAAATATGCATATGTGCCCCAGTGGTGGCGGCTAAACTGATTAACTCTTGATAGGCTTCAAAGCTTGATCTGGGCTCCATGCCGTTGGCATAACGTACATGGGTGAAGGTCGGTACATCAAAACTTTTGGCCAGTTTAGCTAAGCCGTAATACTCTTTATGGCCATAGGCGGGAGCATAACCGCCATTAATACCAATCCCTAAACCACCTTCTTTTAAGCCTTGTTCAACATCAGACAATATCGTATTTAGCTGTGCGTCGGTGGCGAGATCATTTTGCCAATTTTTTAAACTAAAGGCATTCTGAAACCAAGTAATGGTGCCATCTGCGGGCGAAATTTCACTTTCAATTGCCATAATGCGGGCATAGGTCCAAGCTACTGAGGCGCCGTAGTTTATTGGGCGACCTTCTTTAGCGGTGTCATCATAATACTTACCAATGGGTAATAGGCCTGATTCCAACTCAAGGGCGGTGGTGACACCATCGAAGGCTTGAGCTCTGGCTGCGGGTAATTGTTGTCCATGGGCGTGAAGGTCGATAAAGCCTGGGGCAACCACAAGCCCGCTGGCATCAATGACTTTTTTACCTGTGAGCTTTTCTGTCGATATAGCGGCAATTTTGTCGTCTTTAATGCCTACATTGCGTACGGCATCTAAACCCGTTTCGGCATCAATGACACGGCCATTAGTAATCACTACATCAAACGGGCCTGTTTGATTTGGCATTAACTCTGGCTTTTGTGGACCCTTGTTAGTTTCTGCTGTGGCAGTCGATGAAAGTGTTATTGCAGCGGCGCCAATAGCCAGTTTTTTCATGGTATCGCGCTTGGTTTGATCAACTTCAGCGGTTAATTTGTCATCTTGATTTAACTCGGACATCATTTACTCCTTTCTCGCCAATATCCTTGATTATCATGCTATTAATTATCAGCCAAGCATTTACAGCTTGTCATTAACAGCTTTAGTGGGCCGTTTACTGCATAGTCGTTTTATATTTAAACCACTAAGCTAGCTAACTTTTCACGCATTATTTTTTCGTCCATGCCACCTTTGGGGGCAATAAAGACTAAACGGGTTACTCTTGCTTCATCGTGTTCCCACGGCTCGCCAACAGTGACATTGGCGCGTTGGCCAGTACATTGAAATATACAACGATGATCAGGTCGATCAGATAAATTTAAAATACCTTTCATGCGGTAGGCATCGACTGAAAACTGCTGTAATAGCGGATAGAGGCTTTGTAAAGACAGCGGCTTGTCGGTTTCGAAGCTAAAAGTATCAAAGCTGTGGTTTACATGGTCATGATGGTTGCATTGGCTGTGGTCATGGTCTGCACCTTGGTGCTGACAAGTATGCTCATGGCTAAGTTTTACTAACCGCTCAGGTACATCAAATAAAATCGGTAGTGCGACGTTTCCAAACTCCATTTCAACCAGTTTGGCAAAAGGGGCTTGGGTTTGGCACCATGCTTTAACTTTTTCCAGCTGCTCAGTTGCCACTAAATCAACTTTATTAACTAACACGATATCGGCGACTTGTATTTGTTGCTCTGACAAGCTGGCCATTGAACCTTCTAAACTTAAAATATTCTCAGCATCGATAGTGGTGATAATCGCGTTCAATGGCGCGTGTGCTTGTAGTTCAGGATCTTCAAATTGCAATGCCACTTCTTTAGGTTCGGCAATACCTGAGGTTTCAACAATAATATGATCAGGGCGCTCTTCAAGTGCCAGTATGCGCATCACTGAGACCACTAAACCTTCGGCAAGATTGCAACACACACAGCCATTTTCGAGGCTAATCATATTGTCGCTTTGGGATTTTACTAGCTCTGCATCGACATTAATTGAACCAAAGTCATTTACGATAACGGCCATACGCATGCCATCGGCATTGGTTAGGATATGGTTTAACAGGGTGGTTTTCCCGGCACCTAAAAAACCCGCTAAAATGGTCACTGGAATAGGTTTTTTATTCATTGACGTTTCTCTATATGATTTACTTTTTAACGAAAAAGCTCGGTATTACCCGAGCTTTATGATTTTAGGCATAATGGTTATGCAACCACTGGATTACGAACTGCTAAGCCAGGATTTACATCTAAATGCAATTCACCATTTTCGATAATAGGTGTACCATTTACGATCACATGATGCATCCCTTCTGAGAGTGCATTAGGCGCATCAAAGGTCGCTAGCACTTTGATTTCGTCAAGTTTAAATAAGACTAAATCAGCATCTTTACCCACTTGAATACGGCCTTTGTTTTTCATTTGAGGAACACTGTTTTCTAATATTCGACACGCATTTAAGCTCGTACGCTCCATCGCTTCGAGTAGTGTAACTGCTTTGTATTCATTGAGGTATTTACTGATAAAGCGAGTAAAACAAGCAAGCGATCTTGGATGAGCAATAGCATCACTTGGTAATGGCCATACATTACCTTCGATTAATTGCCCCTTAGGATTCATCCATGGCATTGCATCGGATGCAATGGCTGCGCCTGGAAATAATACTGAGCGGTCCATTTTATGGCGATCGGATTTACTTTCATCAGGTTTTAAAAAGTGCATTACTACCACTGTACCTGGCGCATTTGCTTGAAGCTCAGTGACTTTTTCTTGTGTTAAGGCTTTACCATTTGCTTCCATGTAGCTTGCACTTGGCACTCCCCAGCGCTCTAGCCAATCATCACCGCGGAAAACTTCTGCGCCGATCACTGATGAACCAGCACCGTAAGGATAAGCTTCTGTTGTCACCGATAAGCCTGCATCAACCGCATCTTGAACTAAATCAGCACAATCTTCGATATCTTGCACTGAGGTACTGTTAAGGTGACAAATATGCATGTGTGCACCGGTGGTTGCCGATAAACTGATCAGTTCTTGGTAGGCTTCAAAGCTTGATTTAGGCTCTGCGCTATTTAAGTAACGCACGTGGGTATAAGTAGGCATTTCATAGCGTTTAGCTAGCTTTGCTAATTCGTAGTACTCTTTATGGCCATAACCTGGTGCATAGCCAGCGTTAATACCAATGCCCAAACCTCCCTCTTTAAGGCCTTGCTCAACATAGTTTAAAATGGATTTAAGCTCATCTTTTGTCGCAAGGGTGTTTTGCCAGTTATTTTTAGAAAATGCTTGTTGAAACCAAACAATCGTACCGTCTGCTGGTGGCATTGTGGGCTCTTTTGCCGTGATACGAGCATAAGTCCATGCAACAGAGGCGCCGTAGTTAATAGGGCGGCCCTCTTTGGCTGTGTCATCATAGAATTTAGCAATAGGTAGCAACCCCGACTCCATTTCAAGAGCGGTGGTTACACCATCAAATGCTTGTGCTCGTGCAGCCGGAAGCTGTTGACCATGCGCGTGCATATCAATAAAGCCCGGCGCAACCACTAAGCCTGTGGCATCAATGACTTTTTTGCCTTGTAATTTATCTGTTGAAATGGCGGCAATACGATTGCCTTTAAGGCCGACGTTACGAATGGCATCTAATTTAGTTTCAGGGTCAATGACCCGGCCATTTTCAATAACAATATCAAATGGGCCCTTTTCATTGGCCATTAGCTTAATTTGCTGCTCAGTAAGTTTGTCTGATGCGGCTTGCAAAACTGAGGCAAATGGAAGCGCTGCAGTACCAACAGCACCCGCTGCAAGCTTAGTTAGCGTAGTACGCTTTGACTGGTCGACATTGTTAGTGGTTAAATCATTTAGCTTGGTATCGTCTTTCATTTTTTATCCTCATTTATTCATGCAATAAAAATAGTAAAAACTGGCAACATGTGAAACGGCAAGCACCATAAAAGCTACTTTAAACAGCTTTGCTCTAAATTTGGATAATGTAAAGCACGCTTTGATACTTTTGTTGCGCAATCGTGTCTTTGGGGCGAATAATAAATATTTCAGGGCTTAGGGTTACGGCTTTGTTAGCTTCGGTTGCTCGTATCGCTTTGAGTTTGTTACTGATATTGCGTTAATGATAAAATTTTGCCGCTGTAAAACTTATTACAGATATTAATTAATAGCATAGATTAGAGGAACTCACATTTGAAGGGTCTAACCCTTCAAGTTTTGACCAACCTTGGCCAATAATAAATAAATGATAGGTGATAACTGACTAAATGATAGGTCATGAGTTTTTATATGTAGTAGGCTGGATCTTGAGTGGGCGATAGAGTTGGGTAGGTGATAGAGTTGAGTAGGTGATAGAAGTTGAGTAGGTGATAGAAGTTGAGTGAAAGGTAGAGATTGAGTCAA
>NZ_JBFRJJ010000004.1:943-63881 GCF_041468785.1 Shewanella sp. 10N.286.52.E4 | reverse complement strand
AGGTAGAGATTGAGTCAAAGTGGTGGCTTGTATTGCATTGGCGGGTAAACACTTTCTCAACAGTCACAGTTATGGCCTAAAAGGCAATAACTGCAACAGCTGAAAACGGATAACCATCCCCTGGTTAGACTGACTTATGTAGCAGGTCTAGGTAACGGGTTCAATCGCTTGATGTGGATTGCGGCTATCTTGCCCTTGAGGCAGATTGCGCATTAAAATTGCTTTATCCAGCTCGACTTCTGCCGGCACAGCTAAGAATACAAAGTGCCCTGAACCTAACCCGGCTTCTACTGATTCACCTTTGCGATTAACTAATTCTGAAATGGTTAAGGTGATATTGCCTTGCGGGGTCATCAATTCAACACTGTCACCGACAGAGAACTTGTTCTTAACGTCAATTTCAGCTGCGCCGGCATCATTGCGTTTACCGGTAAATTCACCAACAAATTGTTGGGTATCACTGATTGAGTAGCCGTAATCATAGTTCTGGTATTCGTCATGAACGTGACGACGTAAGAAGCCTTCGGTATAACCACGATGCGCCAAGCCTTCAAGGTTATGCATTAGCGTGCGGTCAAAATCTTTACCTGCCACAGCATCCTCAATGGCTTGACGATATAACTGTGCGGTTCTCGCTACGTAATAAAAAGATTTAGTACGGCCTTCAATTTTTAATGAGTCGACACCCATTTTGGTTAAACGCTCAACGTGTTGAATGGCACGTAAATCTTTTGAGTTCATAATATAAGTACCATGCTCATCTTCATAAGCAGGCATATATTCGCCTGGGCGTCCTGGTTCTTGCAATAACACCACTTCACTTGATGGCTGACCTGCGCCCAATGTTGGCGGCGTCTCTAACTGCACACCATGTTGGTCAACAAGCCCTTGTGGGTTTACCGCAATAATGTCACCGGTTTCAGTTTGCTTGGCTTCATGGACATCGTACTTCCAACGACAAGCATTGGTGCAAGTGCCTTGGTTAGGGTCGCGCTTATTGATGTAACCAGAGAGTAAGCAACGGCCTGAGTAAGCCATACATAAGGCACCATGAACGAAGACTTCTAATTCAATATCAGGACATTGCTGACGAATCTCTTCAATTTCATCAAGAGAGAGTTCACGAGATAAAATAACGCGCTTAATACCTTGCTGCTGCCAGAATTTAACTGACGCCCAGTTAATCGCATTGGCTTGAACAGATAAATGCACGGTTTGATCTGGGAAGGCTTCACGAACCATCATGATAAGACCTGGGTCTGACATGATGACCGCATCGGGTTTCATATCTATCACTGGTGCCATATCGCGGATATAGGTTTTTAGCTTTGCATTATGTGGAGCAATGTTACTCACTACATATAGCTTTTTATTTAATGCATGCGCTTCTTGGATCCCCATCGCGAGGTTTTCCATTTTAAAGTCATTGTTTCTAACGCGTAAGCTATAGCGAGGTTGACCTGCATAAACCGCATCTGCACCATAGGCAAAGGCGTAACGCATGTTCTTTAATGTTCCTGCTGGAGACAATAGCTCTGGTCTAAACATAATCACTCTCAATTTGATGGAAATTCACGCATAGCGCGGGGGGCGGCATTTTACTTAAGTATGGTTGGTTAATGCAAATAATTCCTCTGTGATTGTGGGGTTTGTCTAAATTAAGGAAGGCTAAACAATTGACAAGCATTATAAAGATTAGTGCTTTTTCTTTATTCTAATAAATTACATAGCTGATATACTCCACACAAAGCAATAACAAAAAAACTACAGGCGGTATGCATGACAACGGAACACCAACTACTGGTCGGGCTATTAAAGAAGCTTAAAGATGACGCTCTTGTGCTTCCAACACTGCCTGAAGTGGCCATGCGGGTGCAGGAAGTTGTAGCGCAGCCAGACTCAAGTTTGAAGCAAGTTGGCGATATTATTGGCCAAGATGCTGCTATTTCAGCTCGTATTATTAAAGTAGCTAACAGCGCCTTATATAGCCGAGGTAACAAAGCTGAAAATATCAGTGCAGCCGTGAATAGAATTGGTTTGATACAAATTAAATCTATCGTGACTTCTGTGGCACTTGAGCAGTTATTTATCTCAACCAATGAAATGGTCTGGGAAGTGATGGATGAAGTATGGCAAACCTCTATCGAGGTGACCGCATCTTCAGGGGCAATGTTAGCGATTTATAATAAGCGCAATCCAACTAAGAAGTTAGATCCTGAAACGTTAACACTTGCTGGCCTTGTTCATAATATTGGTGCGTTACCTGTGTTGTCGGAAGCTGAATCCAAGCCTGATGCATTTACCAGTATTGAACAATTACGTGGGTTAGTGCGTAAAATGCAAGGACCTATAGGGCGTGCAATTTTAAAAACATGGGATTTTGCCCCTGAGGTCATGGAGGTCGTAGAGCGTTGGGCTGATTTACATTACATGCCAGAGAATGTGACTTACTTAGACTTTATTCGCTCAGCGGCATATTACACTGGTGAATTAAGAGCAGGGGTGGAACTTGAGCAGCGTTTAGATATTTTCGCAACTCGTGGGCTACCTGTGACGCCAGAAGATTTAGAGAGTGATGAGTTTTTAGAAGTTTATCATTCCATTAAGCAAAGCTATCAATAAAAAAGCGATTACGTGTGTTAGTTAAAAGCGATACACTCGACTATTAACAATAACTTATATAAGGAGCGGTAAATTGTGTTAAGCATTGAAATTATCATTGTGCTTTTTATTGCACTTATTCTGTTATTAGGAGTTGTGTTAGGCGGTTATTTTCAGCAAGGAAAGTTTATTGCTGAATTAACCCAAACCTTAGAATCTAATTCTGCTGACCATTCACCATTAAATTTCAAACATACCCCAAGAGCATTTAAACCTCTAGTACGTAACCTGAATCTGTTTCAGCAAAGTAATCCTATTACTCTTGAGCGAGACAAGCTGACGGGTCTATCGAATCGGGTTGGCTTTAAACGAAAAATGTTTGCCAAAATGCCAGCGACAGAAGGGATGTTAGTGCTGGTGGATATCCAGCAGTTTCGGTTTGTGAATGATTTATTCGGCTTTATTTTTGGTGACCAGTTACTGAAATCTTTTGCCAGAAGAATTAAGCTGTTACCTAACCCCCCTCAGTTTGTCTCGCGTATGAACGGTAATGAGTTTTTACTGTTTTATCCTAAAGCCATTTCCATTTCTGAATTAAACTACGTCAAACAGCATCTACAAAAGTCGTTTGAGATCGAGCAAACCCCCATTAGCATTAAAGTTCAGTTAGGCGTACTTGAGTTACATGAGCACCATGCGGATGTGAGCTTGATGCTTCGAAGATTAGATTTAGCACTAAAAAAAGCCAAAATTAGCCACCAAGACATTGCCTTTTATAATCAAGATGATGATAAAGCGCAGTATCGCGAATTAATGATCATTAATAGTCTCCCTAAAAGTTTAAAGCAGAACCAGCTCCATATGGTTTATCAGCCTAAACTCGACATTAGCACGGGAAATTGCTCGCAAGTTGAAGCGTTAATTCGTTGGGAACATGAAGGTTTAGGTAATATTTCACCAACGGAATTTATCCCACTAGCTGAGCATACAGGCGTGATCAACTTAATCAGTCAGTGGGCATTAGAGCAGGTACTTCAGCAACAAGTTAAGTGGCTGCAGCAAGGGATTAATATAAAAGTCGCTGTTAACCTATCGACCAAAGATTTAGAGAATCAACACTTACCCATCGATATAAGTAATTTGCTGATGCAGTATAAGGTGCCAGCAGAGAACTTGATGATTGAAATTACTGAAAGTGCCTTGATGCTTGATTTAGCTCGAACCATTGAGACGCTAAAAGAAATTAGAGAGTTAGGAGTTAAAATTGCTATTGATGACTTTGGTACTGGCCACTCTTCATTAGCCTACTTACGTCACTTACCCATCGATGAAGTTAAAATTGATAAAGCTTTCTTAGATGATTTTAATTGTGATTTACAAGCGAACAAAATCGTCAAAACAAGTATTGATTTAGCTAAAAGCCTTGGCTTTGATGTGACGGTAGAAGGGGTTGAAACCAAAGATGTTTTTGATACCTTGATTGAATTTGGTACTGATACCATTCAAGGTGAGTATGTGAGTAAACCTCTTATTGCCTCTGAATTAGAGCTGCGTTTCTCGCAGCTCATTCAAAAACCTTTTGTGACAGCTCCAATCACCCATTAATCGATTTATTGAGCTTATATCATCAAAGTTATTAACGTCATTTAGCGTAATTTATCTTAATTTTAGCTAAAATTTTCAGTGAGTTGTTCAATTAACTTGATTGGCATTGGTGCCATTTGACGCTGCTGATTCATGCAAACCATTTCAATGGTTGCTGTCACCGCAGGCTTCTTCGCATTAGGGCGCCAAATCTCTTGCTGCCACACAGTGCGGTATTTACTTTCAAAGTAATATTTAGTTCTGACATCGATAATATCCGCAAACTCAACCCCATCATGGCAAAGCATATCTGTTCGATAAACTGCAAACCCTAGTTGCTGCTCTTGCCATAAAATATTGAGCACATTAGCGCCAATGACATGTTCTCTGGCCCGTTCAAAATACTTTAAGAAGTTGGGATGATATACCACCCCTGAAAAGTCAGTATCTTCGTAATATATTTGCACAGGGAAATGGAAGGTAGGGCTGTATTCAATTGTTTTTTGAGTCATCATCATTGCAATGTCAGAATTTATTAATGCTATTGTCGCTTATTTGAGTCGGTTTCTATAGCGCTAATTAATAAGGATTGTTGTCATTCAACCTCATCAGACCACAGCCGCGAGTTTTGGTGGCTTAGTTTAGATGACTTAGTTTAGATGACTTAGTTTAGGCTGCGTCTATTGACGAGGATTTCGCTAGCTGTTGGCTCGGTTACCGCAGGGCTAAATAAATATCCCTGACCAGTCAGGCAGCCTAATTCAATAAGCTTGGCTCTTTGCAAGTCAGCTTCAATACCTTCTGCGACAATATCCATATTAAGCTCAATACCTAATTGAATGATATTTTTTAATACTATTTCAGTCGCTTGGTTGTCTAATAAATTTTTGAGAAAACCCTGATCAATTTTTAAGGTATCTATCGGGAAATGGGTAAGGTAATTTAATGATGAAAACCCTGTGCCAAAGTCATCTAAAGCAATTCGTACGTTGAGTTTCTTGAGTTGCTTAAGCACGACTTCAGCGGTGTCGAAGTTTTCAATCAATAAGGACTCGGTTATTTCTAATTCGAGTTTTTCAGCTGGAAACCCCGTTTGAGCTAAAATTTCGGCGATATGCTCACAAATATCTGGTTGAGAGAGTTGTATTGGCGATATATTGACTGAAATATTATCTTTTAATAATCCTTGTTGATGCCATTTTTGCCCATCCGTGCACGCTTGTAAAAGTACCCAATAGCCAATTTCAATAATTTGGCCATTGCTTTCAGCTTCAGGGATAAACTTCACTGGTGATATGAGCCCTTCCGTTGGGTGATACCATCTTAATAATGCCTCAAACGAACAGACTTCACCATTAACCATATTGACCTTAGGTTGATAGTGAACTTGAAACTGCTTATTGATGAGAGCATTTTTCAATTGCTGCTTAATGGTGGTTTTTTCAAGTAGTGCTTGTGATAACGACTCATTGAAAAAATAAGCGCCATTGCGGCCAGCATGTTTAGCGGCGTACATGGCTGTGTCTGCATGTTTTAACAATGTTTTACAGTCAACGCCATCTTCAGGGAAGCAGGCGACCCCTATGCTTGCTGAGCTCGTTATCCAGTGTTCCTTTATTTGATAACCTGTATTAATGCTGGAGCGGATCTGCTCAATAATATTGATGAGTTTAGCTTGAGTGCCAGGATGTTGAATAATGATAGCAAATTCATCCCCGCCTAATCTTGCCAGTAAATCCTCTTCTTTAAGGGTGTTTGATAAACGTTTACTGACTTCAATAATCAACTCATCGCCAATATCATGGCCCATAGTATCATTCACTTCTTTAAAATAATCTAAGTCTATGAACACGACTGCCGCAGGTTTTTGTATATCATTGACTGTTAATTCGAGTTTCGCATTAAAACGGAAACGATTTGATAGGCCAGTTAAACTGTCAAAGTTGGCTCGATTACTGAGTTCGGTAATTTTTTGATAACGGGTATATAGATAAAGAATCGCGAGGAAAGCACAAATAATGATTAAGATAATAATGGCGTAGGACCACCAAGCTTGTTTGACCTTAAAATCAAACGAAGCGACATTTGGACTCCAGCGACCATCACTATTACTGCCTTGGGCAACAAAAGAATAGTGACCTGCATTAAGGTTGGTGTAAGTCGCTGAGGTATGACTGCCTGCATAGATCCATTCGTCATCAAAACCCAATAATCGATAACGATATTGATTCCTATACGGGGCGGTAAAGTCCATTGATGCAAAGGAGAATTGGACAATATTTTGTTCATAGTCTAATTGAACATCACCGATTTTTTGGTTGCTGTTAGGGCCTAAAAACTGTTCATTGGCAATCAGCGCAGAAGTGATATGGACTTTGGGTTTGAAGCGATTACTTTTGATGGCTTTAGTGTTAATTTTATACAGGCCATTATTAGAGCCTAGGTATAAATTATCGTTTTTCATCGCTATCGCAGAATCAGTAAATGAGCTGCCTTTTTCGTTAGTCGCACTTGGGTACTGTGTTACTTCAAAGGTATCAATATTCATTTTGGCGAATTTGGATTGCGAAGTAACCCAGACAAAACCATCTCGATTACCGGTAACTCCTCTTAAGGTGTTGCTGGTAAACCCTTGCTCTTTATTGAAGTATTTAATTTCAACAGGATCTTGCCACATTTCTCCCATTTCGATACGTGCGAGGCCCAATCCTTGGGTGGCAACCCAAATATGGTTATTTTCATCTTGATAAAGTTTAACGGTTCTTATGTTTTCTGTTTCTGAGCCAAGCGATAAATGCTTAACCTCGAAAGTCTCAGGATTCACTCTGTAAATGGCATTGGTTGTTGCTAACCATAGCTCGCCATTATGGATAAATTGCTTATCAAAAGTGAAGTTGCCTCCTGCGGCATAAGAAAAGTCATGTTCTGTCAGTAGTTGCTGTTTAATTCCTTCTTGAGGATTAAACAGGATCAGCCCCACATCTAAGTAACCCGTGATCCAAACATCGCCGTTATTATCAGGCAGCGCCAAATAGAAAGGACTATTAGGGAAGTCATGAGGATTATCTAGCGCGTTACTATAGTGGGTTAAGGTTTCATTAAGTGTGTTAAATACCGACAAACCATTTGCACTGGCAATCCAGAGGTTTTCTTCATCGTCTTTAATTGCACTGTATGGCGACGAAATTGATGCGTCTTCAATTGGGTTTAATTTTATCGCTTCTGTTTTATCGCTGATGAGATTTATTTTTTCTGATGTTGTTACCCAGACATCTTTGCTTTTATCGGTATTAATCCAATAAGTGAAAGGGCTAGATAATTCAGGTGAAAATGGGTGGGGTCTAAAAATTCGAGTGCCATGCTTAAACGGGGAGTAGTACGATGCCCCCATTGTTGTGGCGAACCAAATGCCGCCTGATTGATCAATCTGCAATTCACCGACAATATTATCTGCAATAGAACTAGGGTTGTAGGCTTGATGTTGTAGGTGGGTATAGCTCATTGTGTCTAATGTGACTTTTGTAGCGCCTTTGTCATGGGCTAGCCAAAGGGTATTGTCATTTTCAAGGGTGAGGTCATATATCGTATTTGATATAATTTGATCGATAGAAGGGTTATTTTCATCGATTACATAGGCAACTACTTCCATGGTTTTAGGGTTGAAATCGATTAAACCTTGTTGATAAGTTCCTAACCAAACTTGCTCGTCAGATATCACTTCAACGGCATTGATTGATCCTGTCATAATCTTATTGGTATCAGGATCTAAAGATGTGACTATATCTAACCGCTGGGTGTCCATGTTGACTGTCGTGAGTCCATAGTCTGTAGCAACCCATAGTGTATCTTTGTAATCACTAAAAATACTGTAAATGGAAGTATCGTATTGCTGACCATCTTCGTCAAAAAGTGAAAAACCCGTGAAGGTGTTTGTTTGCGAATTATATAGACTAATTCCTGCACCTGTACCTATCCAGATATTGTCATACTTATCTTCATATATTCGCGTTACCCAACTAGATCCAAGATTATTTTGACTGGTCTGCATATTGTGCAAAACCATTTCATTAGCAGGTGTTAGCTGATTGAGTCCATCTTCAGTACCGATCCAAATATTGCCGGCTTTATCTTCATAAATATCGGTGACATAGTTGTTTGAAATGTGATTCTTTTCATTAGGCGAAAACTGAAAATGAGTGAAGTTGATACCATCGTATCGGCTTGCACCACTGTCAGTGCCAAACCACATATAACCGCTTCGTTGTTGGTGAATAGTAGTAATACTAGAGGAAAGTAAGCCATCACTTACATTGAGGGTCTCAAGCTGGAATTGCTCAGCGTAGGCAAGTGAAAATATGCCGAAATTGACACAAATAGCAATGATAAAGCTATGTAGGGTGCTTGCCCGTAGAAACATCAACTTCTCTGCTATTTAGGGTGATTACTATTACGTAATTGTTACATAAAAAAATGCTCTATGGAATCCTGTATAGCAGATGAGTTTGTTCGAACTCGCTTTGTTAACGCGATGTTAACATCTGATTTTAAAAGAAATATTTTATAGTTAAATTTTTAATGATGATTTAAATACTATTCAATAGCTTAAGCAATATATCTTCAATGTTTGGACTCATATCATGCAAATTAAACCTGAAATTAACAAACAGAAAACTAGAGCAATAAGTTTGATTCGATAGGGATATGACTGCCTATCACATCCAGCAATGATTTCGCTGTAAGAGCAGCGACACTGATCACCTGTGTATCGCAAGCATATTTCTGCGCAACTTTTGCCATCAATAAATCAAAGTCACCGTCACCTGAAAGCAGAATGACCTTATCAACGTGCTCAGCATAATCTAAAACGTCGATTGTTATCCCGACATCCCAATCGCCTTTTGCACTGCCGTCACTACGTTGAATATAGGGTTTGAGTTTAACCTCAAAACCAATGTGCCTGAGTGCATCTTGAAATTTGACTTGGCCATCATCTGCTGGGGCGATGGCATAAGCAAAAGCATGCTCTACTTGAGCTTGTTGGCTCAGCATTTTAAAAAGCGCACGATAATTAAACGAGCGACCATAAGCCTGTTTACAGGTGTAATAGATGTTTTGTACATCAACAAATACCGCGATTTTTTCCATTATTACACCTGTTATTCCGTTATAAATGCTGACTAGTCAGGGATTGCTCGGATCTCGTCGTTAGCAAACCTAAAATTCACTACGCGCTTTTTTGCTTTTGAAGTTCAATAGCATCATTGAGTTGTTGTTCAACAAACCCTGGTGAGTGAGTCGCACCAGATATCAATCGATACATGGCAGGGATCACTAATAAGGTCACTAGAGTAGCAAATGCCATTCCAAAGAACACTACTGTACCGACTGCAATTCGACTTTCTGACCCTGCACCTGTTGACATAATCAATGGGATTGCACCAATAAGGGTGGTAAATGCGGTCATTAGAATAGGTCTTAAACGTCTAGCTGAAGCATCAATAATAGCTTGCTCTAATTCAAGACCTTTGTCTCTAAGCTGGTTGGCAAACTCAACAATCAAGATACCGTTCTTAGTCACCATACCAATCAACATAATCATGCCGATTTGGCTGTAAATATTAAGGCCTTGCCCAGTTAGGTATAAGCCTAAGAATCCACCAAATATTCCCATTGGTACGGTAAACATAACCACTAATGGGTTAATAAAGCTCTCAAATTGCGCAGCAAGAACTAAATAAGCGACTAACAAGGCTAAGCCGAATACAATAAAGATGCTGCTTTGGTTTTCTTTAAAGTCTTTTGATTCACCGGTATATGACACTGTGATATCACTTGGCAGCATTTCAATGGCTTTAGCGTCAAGAAAATCTAATGCTTCACCTAAAGTATGTCCAGCGCCTAAGTTTGCTTTTAGAGTGATCGATTTTTGCTTATTAAGATGACTTAATTTTTGTGCTGAAGCGACTTCGTCAATTTGAGTAATGGTATCTAAGGTGATCAGCTGGCCTGTTGCTGTGCGCATATATATCTGACTTAAATCAGCGACGCTGTTAAAACTGTTTTCATCACCGCGAAGATAAACATCATATTCTTCACCGCGCTCAATAAAGGTCGTTTCACTGCGGCCACCTAGCATGATTTCCAAGGTGTCAGATACCTCTGTAACACTGACGCCAAGCTCTGCTGCACGTTCACGATCAACGGTGACCAATAACTCAGGTGTTGTTTCTGCATAGTCAAGATCTGCACCTTCTAATATTGGGCTTAAGTCGGCCTCAAGTTGCAGTTTTTGTGCCCAGTCAAATAGTTCGTTGTAGTCAGAACCACCTAAAACAAATTGCACTGGCTCGCTAGATTTACCTCTAAAACCAGGCAGCATAGGGCGAACCATCACATCGGGAATGCCTTCAAGAGACTTAGCAACAATACCGAGTGCCTGTTGGGCATTGATAGAGCGATCTTTCCATTCTTCTAATTGAATAATGACAAAGCCGGTTTGGTCACCAGCACGACCACCAAAAGCGGGCGCCTGAGTACTGAATGACTTAATAAGACCATTACCCAGCATCGGCATTAATCTTTGCTCTACAATGTCCATATTGGCAGCCATGCGATTATAACTGGTGCCTTCTGCGCCTTTGATGAAGGCAAAAATCACTCCACGGTCTTCTTGTGGGGCAAGTTGAGCTGGAACTTGATTCAATAACCAGCCACTACCTACAAGACAGGCAATAATCACAACAGGCGCCGCGAAACGGTATTGAACTGCCTTTGAGACGATAGCGCGGTATTGCTGCTCAAGCTTATCAAATACTCCATCAACCCAAAGGTTAAAACGGTTAGGTTTAACATTGGCTTTAAGTAATTTACTGCCAAGTACAGGGGTTAAGGTGAGGGCGATAAGCGAGGAAAATAGCACTGATACGGCCAGCATTACCGAAAACTCAGTAAATAGTAACCCGACCATGCCCTCCATAAAGGAAATAGGTAGAAATACCATTACTAATACAGCAGTGGTTGCCATGACTGCAAACCCAACTTCGCGCGCGCCTTTGTAGGCTGCTAAAATTGGCGGTTCGCCTTTTTCAATATGATGGAAAATATTCTCGACGACGACGATGGCGTCATCTACGACTAAACCAATGGATAATATTAAGGCCATTAAGGTTAATAAGTTAATAGAAAAACCGAAGGTATTTGCCGCGATAAAGGCTGAAATAAGTGACACTGGCACTGTTACAGCTGGGATTAAGGTCGCACGTACTTGGCCAATGAAAATATATAACACTAAAATCACTAAAATGGCGGTGATAATAAGCGTGTTATAAACTTCATCAATTGAGCGAGAGATAAAAATGGTGGAGTCGTAATCGACAACTAAAGCTGTGCCATCAGGTAAAAAGTCTTGGATTCTATCCACTTCTTTATGGACTAATTTGGCTACATCAAGCGGGTTAGCATCAGACTGAGCAATAATGCCTAAACTGATGTTAGTGACACCATCACTTTTAAACGTTGAGTTTTCGTTCTCTGCACCAATAAATACATCTGCAACATCTTTTAAGTAAATAGGCGTACCGTCATCGGCAGTGCGAACCACTAAATATTCAAAATCGTCGGGGCTGTTATAAAGCCTTGCCGTTCTTACTGTCATTACTGTGGTGTCGTTACGTACTTCACCACCTGGGGTTTCTACATTTTCAGTATTAAGTGCTGAGACAATATCATTGGCCGAAACATTACGACCCGCCATTAGCTCAGGTTTTAGCTGTACGTACATTACCTTGTATAAGCCACCTGATAATGAAATTGAGCTCACACCTGTAATTAAATTAAAGCGATCTTCTAGTACTCGCTGTGAGTAATCCGTCAGCTGAGTTCTATCCATGGTGGATGAACTCAAGTTGACGTAAATAGATGGCTCCCCTGAGCCATTATCTTTTGATACGACAGGATCGTCTGCTTCATCAGGTAATCGGCGTTGAGCGCGCGCAACAGCGTCACGTACATCACTGACGCCTTCAGTTAAATCCCAGCCTAATAAAAAGGTCACTGTAATACGTGACATACCGTTGCGGGTGACAGATTCAATTTCATCAACGCCACTGATACCTGTAAGTTCATCCTCAATGGTAGTGGTGATCTGGCTTTCCATAATCGTTGCCGAAGCACCGCTATATGTGGTCATGACTGTAACGACAGGGCTTTCGACATCTGGCATTTCTCTCACTGATAATTTTGACAGTGAAACAAGGCCAAATACCCCTAATAGCAAACTCAGAACAATCGCAACAACAGGGCGTTTAACTGATACATCAGAAAGCCACATTAACTTTTCTCCTGTTGAACTTCAGCTGTTGGGTTACTCAAAGATCCTAAGATTGATCCATTTTCTGAATGCATGTCTGAATCAACAATTGAATCATCTTCTTCATGGGCTAGCTTTTCCGCAGTACCTTGTTGCTCTAATACGTCTACTGAGACGCCATCACGCATATTAACTAAACCTTGAACGACAACAATATCACCAACGCTTAACCCTTCAGAGATCAGGACTTCATTATCAATACGGGCGCCGAGATTGACTTCAGTGCGCTTAGCAATGTTTTGGCTATCAACAAGATACACAAATCTTTTGGTGCCAGAGTATTCAATGGCTTGAACTGGGATGACAGGTTCAGAAACCGCAGGGAAGCTAAGCGTGGCCGCCATCATCATGCCAGGTTTTAACTTGTTATCTGGATTAGCAAATTCTACTCGCACACGTAAGTTTAAGGTGTCTTGATTAATACGCGAATCAATTGCGACTATTTCACCGTTAAACTCATGAGATGGCCATGCACGGCTTTGTGCTGACACTTTCATACCATTAGATAATAATGATAAGTAATGCTCAGGAACTTGTAAGTCGAGTCTCATGGTTGAAAGGTTGTCAAAAGACAGTAATTCGGTACCGACAGAAATCATCTTGCCAACGCTAAAATCGATTAAGCCTGCAGAGCCTGAAAATGGGGCATTAAGTGAGTGGTAATCTAAATCAGCTTGGGCTGCAGCCAATCTTGCCGCAGCAATATCAACACTGGCACGTTGAGCATCAATTTCGGTTTGAGTAATGGCATTGCTTGAAATGAGTTTAAGGAATTCCTTTAACTTTCTTTTTTCATCAGCAAGATAAGCGGCTGCTTCAGCTGTTGCTGCTTTGGCTTTTGAA
This sequence comes from Shewanella sp. 10N.286.52.E4, assembly GCF_041468785.1. Classification (NCBI taxonomy): domain Bacteria; kingdom Pseudomonadati; phylum Pseudomonadota; class Gammaproteobacteria; order Alteromonadales; family Shewanellaceae; genus Shewanella; species Shewanella sp. 10N.286.52.E4. Next base: position 50,485 of record NZ_JBFRJJ010000004.1, on the reverse strand, counting down.
TCGTCTAGCTGAACCATGACTTGTCCAGCTTGAATGTCTTGATCGGGTTTTATCAAAATGTCACTAATTTTCCCGGCAACTTGAGAAGAAATAAAAACAGATTGTTCAGCATCAAGTTTGCCAATTAACGACAGTGATTGTGATAGTTCATGTTGATCGACAATACCTGTCACAACAGGAATAGTTTTTTGGGCTTTTCCCTTTGCATGAGGCTTGGCTTTATCTGCTTGAGATAAACCACTAAAAGACACAACAGCAGCGATAAGACTGCTTACTATGATAAGAAATGCCAGTTTTTTCATTTTTTGACTCTAAGAAAGATCAACAGACCGATTGCTGAATTAGGGTCTATTTTAATGAAAAAAAGTCATATAAGGGTAAAGGAATGTAAAGCTAAACATATAAGATTGTAAGGAAACATGCTGATAACATAAGTGTTTATCAAAATGATCTTAAATGTTGTTTGCCGATCTTACTTGTTACCAAATATATACAGTTGAATCTTTTTTTTAGTCAATAAGTCGTGTTTGAAAGGTAATGAGTAATTTATTTTTTCCAATAAAAAAGCCACCTTTTAGATAAGGTGGCTTGATGCTAGTAACTGGTATTTACAGTTTCTCAGAAGGCGTTGAATCAAAGCTTTTATTTTGCTCTGTCGTTGTTGGTTCAATTCCCATGAAGTACTCATACCCTTTGTCTTGTAGGGTCTTCTTAGGTTTATTTACAGTAGCGTTAGCTTGATTGTTAACTAAGCTAGGCTGTTTTGGCTTCATCTTCATGGTTTGCTTTTTATGCTCGTTATCAGGCAAAGTAACCATGTCACTATTATGAGAATTGCTATTAAAGTTATAGCTAAACACACCGTTGCCCTGAATAAATTCAACACTGGATTTATCTTCAGAATGATAAGACGCTAAAATGCCATGTTGGCCTAATGGCACTTCATGAAACAGTTCACGACCAGTACCAATTTTAACCCCATCTATAAACCAATCGGCAGCAACATTACTGACCAAGGTTATCATCGCAGATTTGAGCCCAAGTTGTTCATTGATTAATGAGTCGATTTTACTGTTATAAGATGGTTTGAATGCCATTTTAATTTTGTAATTTAAATTGCCACTCATATTCATGCTGGCATCAACAACATCGTAGGACAACAGCACACTTCGTTCATTTAAAAACGGGTCGGTTTTAATTGTATTGGTCACAATGTAATTTTCTGAGTCTTTTAAACAATCGTTAATAGACTGAAACTTAGAACATAAAGTTGAACCATCTAAATCGACAGATTGCACAGTATCTGGCTTAGAGACGTCTGCAATAACACGTTTGGTTATTTCACTTTTGAGTGCGGCTAGCTGTTCGTCTTTATTAGTACGAGTACTGTTGATGATATCGTACTCAGCCATGATTGATTTGTACTCTCGCTTTAGAGACTTGCCATCAATATCATATTTAGTTTCAAGTTGATCGACTTTAAGGACTAAAGTTTCGAGCTCTTTATAAAAGGAATCGAGATTAGCGCGAGATAAAATTCTTGTTGGCAGTTTAGAAACTAAATGCTCATATTCTGTTTGCTTACTCTTAATTTCAACGCTCAATGCATGATAATCAGATTCTTTCTTCTTATGAGTCGATAATTTATCGTTCGCAGAAATAAGTAAACTATCAATATTATACTTTTGCTCAATTTCTTGAAGTTTTTGCGTCTCACTACTAGAAATGATCTCTAAACCAAATGAGCTACTTGCATAAAAACATAATAAAATAAAAGTAATTTGACTATATCTCACTGATTCCTCCATTTTTAATTGATTTTTTGGTGTATAGCTTACGCTATAACAATTGGTCAACAGTTAGGTGATCCGTCAATAATTTTATAGTACTTAAGTTAATTTGTCTTTACAAATAGATTGTGGATTTTTGACGCTTTTTTACAACCCCCTCAAACTGTTTAGCAAGATGAATCTGTTACGGCACTCGCTTGATGCTGGTCATTACCTTTTAATGTTACTTAAGTAACTATTAATGTTGAGTATATTTTATTTTTATCATACAAGATGAGAATAGTTTATAGCTTGAGCATGATAGGAGTGAGTTCAAGGTCTAAAACATGAGGTTAATGGGTGGTTGCAGCTAAAATGTTAACTTAACGCCAAAAGTCATTTTTATGACATCGCCTTATTTGAACTTATATTTTTAGCCGCTACAGCCTGATTTTTGTGCTAAACATAGAAAAGCCCCTGTTTAACAATACCTCGAGTGAAAGAGCATTATTACATGGGGCTTTAATATCGTATGAACAACTCAATTTACAACAATTAAATTGCACACTTTTTGTGATGCCTTATTTAGCGATGCGCTTGTACTTCAGGCGATGAGGCTCAATGGCTTCGGTACCTAAGTGTTCTTTTAACCAAGCTGTATATTCAGTGTAGTTACCTTCATAGAAGTTAACTTGTCCTTCATCGCGGTAATCAAGAATATGGGTTGCGATTCTGTCTAAGAACCAACGGTCATGTGAAATAACCATGGCACAACCAGGGAACTCTAAAAGGGCTTCTTCTAATGCACGCAGTGTTTCAACGTCCAAGTCATTGGTTGGTTCATCGAGTAATAATACGTTGCCGCCAGCTTGCAATAATTTAGCAAGATGGACACGGTTACGCTCACCGCCTGATAAAGTGCCAATGATTTTTTGTTGATCGCCGCCGCGGAAATTAAAGCGGCCTACGTATGCACGACTCGGGATCTCAGTATTGTTGATACGCATGATATCTTGACCGTCTGAAATCTCTTGCCAAACGGTGTTCTTATCATTCATTGAATCTCGGAACTGTTCAACAGAGGCTATTTGCACTGATTCGCCGACTTCAATGCTGCCGCTATCCGGTTGCTCTGCACCTGAAATCATCTTGAATAGTGTCGATTTACCTGCACCGTTAGCGCCGATGATACCGACAATCGCGCCTTTTGGAACAGCGAAAGTTAAGTCATCAATCAATACTCGGTCACCATATGATTTGGTCAGGTTATTTACTTCAATAACCTTATCACCTAAACGTGGCCCAGGAGGAATGAATAACTCATTGGTTTCATTTCGCTTTTGGTAATCATTGGTGTTCAATTCTTCAAAGCGAGCCATACGGGCTTTGCCTTTTGATTGACGACCTTTTGAACCTTGGCGTACCCATTCTAATTCTTTTTGAATGGTTTTCTGGCGCGCACTTTCTGTTGAAGATTCTTGCTGTAGACGAGCATCTTTTTGCTCTAACCAAGATGAGTAATTACCTTCCCAAGGAATACCTTCACCACGGTCGAGTTCTAAAATCCAACCTGCAGCATTATCCAAGAAATATCTATCATGGGTAATAGCCACAACGGTGCCAGTATAGTCTTGTAAGAAACGTTCAAGCCAAGCGACTGATTCAGCATCCAAGTGGTTGGTTGGTTCATCGAGAAGCAACATGTCTGGCTTTTCAAGTAGTAAGCGACAAATCGCGACACGGCGACGTTCACCACCCGAAAGTACTTCGATTTTTTCATCCCAATCAGGCAGACGCAGTGCATTGGCTGCTCTATCTAATACCACATCAAGATTATGAGCATCTTGAGATTGAATAATTGCTTCAAGCTGCCCTTGCTCTTTTGCAAGCGCATCAAAATCGGCATCTGGTTCAGCATAAAGTGCATACACTTCATCTAAACGTGTAAGGGCATTTTTAGCTTCGCTTACGGCTTCTTCGATAGCCTCACGGACGGTTTGAGATTCATCCAGCTTAGGTTCTTGAGGAAGGTAGCCGATTTTTAAATCTTGCATCGGGCGAGCTTCACCTTCGATTTCAGTATCTAACCCTGCCATGATTCTAAGCAGAGTAGATTTACCTGAACCGTTTAAACCCAGAACACCAATCTTGGCGCCAGGAAAAAAACTAAGGGAAATATCTTTAAGGATTTGTTTTTTAGGTGGAACAATCTTGCCCACTCTAAGCATGCTATATACAAACTGAGCCATATTTATATCTCTTTGACTAAGATTCGGACTAGGAAATTTAATTAATTCTACTTCAATCTCGCCGTAACTGAAAATCGAACTTTTGTCATTGAAGGTTTATTCCACACCGATAGGTCAAAAAACTACTTAACAAAAACAACCGAATAAAGTAATAATCGTCTACAACATAGTTGTAACAACCCGATTTATGGATAGAAAGAGGGACAATCACTGATTGTTGGTGATATCAGGTTAATTTTTCAAAATATGTTAAGGGATTAAAGTGAGCACGATACAAAGGAAGGCTTTAAAGAGAATATTACTATGTAATTCGTTGTTTTCTGTTTCAATATTCTGCTTGTGTAGTCAAGTTAATGCCCAAGAACTCCAAGCAAAAGAATACAGGTCTTTATTCATTGAAAAAGACCAACCAACCGCTGTTTTCGCCATTAACAGCAAAGATGAAAGTTCAGATAAATCCTTTTATTCAGCAGTTAATCAATCATATTCAAATGAAGTTAATCAACTTAATTATGAGCCATCAGGTTTAGTCATAAGCTCTATCACTGCAGGAAAAGACATTAGAAGTATTAGTGGGCCTGATTTACAAAAAGGTGAAACTCTTATCACAGATACTGAGCTAATAGATAAAGACTGGTGGGGAGCATTAATTGAAATTTCTACGGTATTAGTCATTGGCGAGGTACTTTACCTGACCAGTGAAGAAAGTATGGAAGGAGATTTTGATTACGAAATTGAAGGCAATGCAGGGCAATATTTTGCAGATAGAATTGTGACAACTGATGCTTGGAAACTTGATGACAACAAGGTAGGCATGAATTGGGGGCATACCTATGCTGGCGCACTGTATTATCAAGCGTTTCGTAATTATAACTTTAATTATTATGAATCTATGGCGGGTAATTTTATCGCATCGGCAGTCTGGGAAGTCTTTGCTGAATATAAAGAAGTGGTAAGTGTGAATGATCAAATCGTTACAACATTTGGTGGTGCAGTATTGGGTGAAAGCTTATTTCAAATATCTGAAATGTTAGATTCAAAACAAGGTTGGGTTCCAACGGCTTTTAGTAGTGTTTTTAATCCGGCTAAAACCATTAAAGGTTGGTTTGGTTATGATAACCCACAAAGGTTTAATCGAACATACGCCAAGGATACGTTCAACATCTATACAGGTGCAATGTACTCCAGCAAAAAGCAGGCTGATATTTCTACGACTTCTTTAATATTGGGATTAGAGGCGAGTGTTGATAGCGTTCAAGGAAAATATGATGCTTTATCTGCGACACCTAGCCAGGTCGATTTAAACATGGAACTGGGGGTTTCTAACGAAGGGATTGAAGATTGGCAAATGGATTCTTCGATTTTTTTAGGTGGCTGGACGAGCGATGTTAATACCATATTAGATTCTGAAAATAGACGCCAGACTTGGTTTATTGGCCCATCCATGGGGCTGGAATATAGCAGTCTGGGTCAAGATGAAGAGGAAGATTTTTACGCTGCAATAAATGTGATTGGTGTATCTGCTGGAACGCAATGGTTTGTTGATGATGTTTCGATAAGTATCAGAGGCGACCTGTTTGGTGATTTTAGTATGGTGAAACCATTTGCAACAAAAGATTATCGCCAAAATGGAGGCCATTTTTGGGGGACAAAATCGGTGCTTTGGGAAGGTGGCTATGGATATGCTTTAGGCCATACTGCCAAATTAGCACTAGAGGCGAATTATAAACAATTGTTGCTCGGGGTTAAGTTTCAAAGTCAACGCTGGGACTCTATAGATGATAATGAGTTTAATCGAAGCAGTGATTGGAATCCAAACGTCAGTGACCTAGATTTTAAAGATGCACGTGATAGGTATGAAGTTTATCTCGATGTTCCTTTAACGAATACTATGAGTATCAGTATTCACCATGAACGTATCGATCGAAGTGGCACATTAACCGGAATTGAAAACTTGGCCATTGCCAATCGAAATGATGAAACAGAAAGTCGCAGTAGTATTCACTTTACTTATCAATATTAGCCGATAAATCATTGCCTGTATCATAGATTAGACTATCTAGTTTTTGTGATAAATTGAGCTGTAGAGCTTAAATATTTTGCTGATTAATATTTTAGAAAAGAGTTTTCTTAAAATTGTCACAAGGTTATGAAACTAAGAGTTAATTTGGATTTTTCTATGAAATACAATTACTGAAAGCTGCTGCAGCTGAAAATTTATAGATGGCAAATGGTACTCATAATGAATTGCAAGTAATTTCATGTTTCAAATGCTGGGATTGTGATCAATTGCGCTGTATCATACCGCGCAACCCTACTATAAGAATTAACAGCTGGAGTGAGCAATGCTAAAGAAAGCTATGAATATCGCAGATTATGATCCACAACTATTTGCAGCAATTGAAGATGAGACTCGTCGCCAAGAAGAGCACATTGAATTAATCGCATCAGAAAACTATACCAGCCCACGTGTTCTTGAAGCTCAAGGTTCACAGCTAACTAACAAGTATGCAGAAGGTTACCCTGGTAAGCGTTATTACGGTGGTTGTGAGCATGTGGATATTGCAGAAGAGTTAGCTATTTCTCGTGCAAAAGAATTATTCGGCGCTACATACGCTAACGTACAACCACATTCTGGTTCTCAAGCAAACTCAGCTGTTTTCATGGCACTGCTTCAAGGCGGTGATACTGTTTTAGGTATGAGTTTAGCCCATGGTGGTCACTTGACTCATGGTTCTCACGTTAGCTTTTCTGGCAAGTTATATAATGCTGTTCAGTACGGTATCGATGAAACCACAGGTAAGATTGATTACGCTGAAGTTGAACGTTTAGCCGTTGAACATAAACCAAAAATGATCATTGCTGGTTTTTCTGCTTATTCAGGTATTATCGATTGGGGTAAATTCCGCGAAATCGCTGACAAAGTAGGTGCTTACTTATTTGTCGATATGGCGCACGTTGCTGGTCTTGTTGCTGCAGGTATCTACCCGAATCCACTGCCACACGCTCACGTTGTTACAACGACAACTCATAAAACGCTTGCTGGTCCTCGTGGTGGTTTGATCCTTTCAGCTGTGAATGATGAAGACATTTACAAAAAGTTAAATTCGGCAGTATTCCCTGGTGGCCAAGGTGGTCCTTTAATGCACGTTATTGCTGCTAAAGCGGTTGCATTTAAAGAGGCACTAGATCCTGAGTTCACCACTTACCAAGAGCAAGTTGTTGCGAATGCTAAAGTGATGGCAAAAACCTTCATTGAGCGTGGTTATGATGTTGTTTCTGGTGGTACAGACAACCACTTATTCTTGCTAGATCTAATCAGCAAAGATATGACAGGTAAAGATGCCGATGCTGCGCTAGGTAAAGCTAACATCACTGTTAACAAAAACTCAGTACCAAATGACCCACGTTCACCATTTGTTACTTCTGGTTTACGTATTGGTTCTCCAGCAATCACCCGTCGTGGTTTTACTGAAACTGAATCTGTTGAGCTGACTAACTGGATGTGTGATGTGTTAGATGACATCACTAATGAAGGTACAATCGAGCGCGTTAAAAACCAAGTGCTTGAGTTATGTGCTAAGTATCCTGTTTACGGGTAATACTGTTTACAGGCAGTGCTGTTAACAGGAGTACTGCTGCATTTTTGTCTAGCAAAGATGCTTGTATGTTGTTTAATAATATTAGCAAGCATTTCAACATCAGCTTAGACATATCATCCATATGAACTAAGTAGGATAATCTTAATGATAAGGTTAACCTTATAAAGTAAATAGGATAAACTTTAATGGCTGTAAGTACTTTGTGCTTACGGCCATTTTATTTTTATTTCAGGAGCGAATATGCATTGCCCATTTTGTAGCGCGACAGATACCAAAGTGATTGATTCTCGTCTTGTGGCTGATGGCCATCAAGTCCGTCGTCGTCGGGAATGTACATTGTGCCATGAACGCTTTACCACCTTTGAAGGTGCAGAATTAGTCATGCCACGGGTCATTAAACAAGATGGCACCCGTCAACCGTTTGATGAAGATAAGCTACGTGGCGGTATGCTGCGTGCGGTTGAAAAACGTCCGGTATCGATTGATCAAATTGAACAAGCACTATCTAAGATTAAATCTACCTTACGTGGAACAGGTGAGCGCGAGATTGACTCTGCAATGATTGGCAACCTGATGATGGAACAATTGATGGTATTAGATAAAGTAGCGTACATACGTTTTGCGTCTGTTTATCGCGCCTTTGAAGACGTTTCACAGTTTGGCGAAGCCATCGCTAAATTACAAAAGTAATTCCTGTTTCCATTTTTTATACCGCAGAGGCCATTTGCTGCGGCTATTTCAAGTAGGTGTCTATGTCTCAGTGGTCAGTAGTTGATGTTGAAATGATGAGCCTTGCCATTTCATTGGCAGAGAAAGGGCGCTATACCACGCGTCCAAATCCAAATGTTGGCTGTGTCATTGCTGTAAACGATCACATTATTGGTCAGGGGTACCATATTAAAGCGGGTGGCCCACATGCTGAAATTCATGCGCTTCAAGATGTACAGACGAAGCAAAATCAAACAAAACTATCATCGGCTACTGCTTATGTCACCCTTGAACCGTGCAGTCATTATGGCCGAACGCCGCCCTGTGCTTTAGCCTTAATCGAGGCAGGGGTTAAACGGGTTGTGATTGCTGAAGTGGATGCAAACCCACAAGTGGCTGGCAATGGAATCCGTTTATTAAAAGAAGCAGGCATTCAAGTCGACATAGGTTTGCTAACTGAGCAAGCTAAGCTATTAAACTTAGGCTTCACCAAGAAAATGAACACGGGTCTGCCTAGAGTTACGATTAAACTGGCAGCCAGTATTGATGGCAAAACAGCGCTTTCAAATGGTGTTTCCAAATGGATCACTGGACCTGATGCGCGCGCTGATGTTCAAAAGCTTCGCGCCCGTCATTGTGCCTTAGTGACAGGCGTTGAAACGGTATTGGCTGATGACCCATCATTGAATGTGCGTTATGAACAACTTGGCAGCTTGAAAAACTCAGTTTCGGCCGCAGATCTACAACAACCTCTAAGGGTGATTTTAGATAGCCGCGCAAGGCTAACAAGTGAATTCAAATTATTTGATATCCCATCGCCTATCCTGTTGGTTTCTTGTGTCGACTACGCCGCAGAAGTAAGAGAAAAATTTAACAATCATGTTAGTTGTATCACTATTGCCGCAAATGAAGATGGACGCGTTGATTTACATGCGTTATTTACTTACTTAGGTAAACAATGCAACTCAGTTTTGATTGAATCAGGCGCATCCCTTGCGGGTAGCGTGTTAGATGCAAAGCTTGCTGATGAACTCTACCTTTATCAAGCAATGAAAATTTTAGGTAGTCACGGGCGTAATTTATTACAACTGAATGACTATCAAAGTATGGAACAAATTCCTGAGCTACAATTAGTCGATTCGCGCCGCATAGGTGCAGATCAACGTATGATATTTAGTCTCTAGCAGAATCAACTTGCTTAAATAGGCTGTAATTGCTGGCATGAGCAAGCACTGGCCAAGTTGATTAAATTGAACCGAAATTAATACAAGTGAGTCATTATGTTTACCGGCATTATTGAAGCCTTAGGCACATTAAGAAAAATCGAGCGTAAAGGTGATGATATACGCCTAAACGTAGCAAGTGGTCATCTGGATTTATCTGATGTGAAGTTAGGCGATAGTATTGCCACTAACGGTGTGTGTTTAACCGTGGTCCAATGCCTTGCTGACGGATACGTTGCTGACATTTCGGCAGAAACCGTGGCACTGACAGGCTTTGCTAATTATCACGTTGGTCAAAAAGTTAATTTAGAAAAAGCGGTATTGCCGACAACTCGCCTTGGCGGTCACATGGTCAGTGGTCATGTAGATGGCATAGCCGCTGTTGAGCAAAGAAGTGTCCGCGGAAAAGCGATTGAATTTTGGTTAGCGGCGCCAGCTGAGCTTGCTCATTACATTGCTCATAAAGGTTCAATTACCATCGATGGCGTTAGTCTGACAGTGAATGAAATAGATGGGCACCGCTTTCGATTAACGATTGTGCCGCATACAGCATCTGAAACAACACTTACAGCATTACAAGCGGGTGATAAGGTCAACATTGAAGTTGATTTGATTGCTCGTTATTTAGAGCGCTTAATGAATCCTGAAAAGCCAACAACTTCAGGCGGTGGGGTCACTATGGAAATGCTCGCCAACGCTGGATTTATGCGATAACCCTATTTTTACCCTTTATTGCAAATATCGGGAATAACAACACAAAGGTCTTAATATGGCACTACATAGTATAGAAGAGATCATCGAAGACATTCGCCAAGGTAAAATGGTTATCTTGATGGACGATGAAGACAGAGAAAATGAAGGCGATTTGATTATGGCTGCCGAAAAGGTGACGCCAGAAGCAATTAACTTTATGGCGACTTACGGTCGTGGTCTAATCTGTCAAACTATGACTAAAGAGCGTTGCCTGCAACTAAACTTGCCATTAATGGTGACCAATAATAACGCTCAGTTCTCGACAAACTTTACCGTGTCAATTGAAGCGGCAACCGGTGTAACAACAGGTATTTCAGCTCACGATCGCGCAGTGACAGTTCAAGCAGCAGTGGCAAAAGAGGCTAAAGCGGCTGACTTAGTTCAACCTGGACATATTTTTCCATTGATGGCACAAGATGGCGGTGTGTTAACTCGCGCAGGTCATACAGAAGCTGGCTGTGATTTATCGCGTTTGGCTGGACTTGAGCCGTCTGGAGTGATTGTTGAAATCCTCAATGATGATGGCACTATGGCGCGCTGTCCTGATTTAGAAGTATTCAGTGAAAAGCATGGTATCAAAATGGGTACTATCGCTGATTTGATTGAATATCGTAATACCAAAGAAACCACAGTAGTGCGCGAAGCAGAATGTAAATTGCCGACACGCTTTGGTGAATTTAACATGGTGACTTTCAGAGATACCATCGATAACCAATTACATTATGCGTTAGTTAAAGGTGATGTTGAACAGAACTGTTTAGTACGCGTTCATTTACAGAATACGTTTAACGATTTATTACATTCAGAACGAGATCAAAAGCGCAGTTGGCCACTTGATAAGGCCATGGAACGTATAGCTTCAGAAGGCGGCGTTTTAGTCTTGTTAGGCCATGAAGAACATTCAAGTGAAATGCTAGCCAAAGTCAAAGCCTTTGAAGCTGAAGATAATGGTCAAGCACCCACAGCGGCTAAATGGGAAGGAACCTCTCGTAAAGTCGGTATCGGCTCACAAATTCTATCTAGTCTTGGTGTTAGCACAATGCGTCTATTGAGCTCGCCGAAACATTACCATTCGTTATCAGGCTTTGGTTTAGAAGTTACTGATTACATTGCAGAATAATTCACTAATTTAGTGAAGTTAACATTTATCATTAATTGCACAGGACTCAGGGCATTTTGCTGTGGTATTATAGCGCCACTTTTGCCCAGAGCTGGGTGCTTTAGCTAATTTAGGTAAGATAATGAACGTAGTTCAAGGTAATATCGAAGCAAAAAATGCCAAAGTGGCGATCGTTGTGTCGCGTTTCAACAGTTTTTTAGTTGAAAGTCTGCTTGATGGCGCAATAGATACACTAAAACGTTTTGGTCAGGTTGAAGATGACAACATTACTGTTGTTCGTGTTCCTGGCGCTGTTGAATTACCACTTGCTGCACGTCGTGTTGCTGCTTGTGGAAAGTTTGACGGTATCATTGCACTAGGTGCAGTGATTCGTGGTGGTACTCCGCATTTTGATTTAGTTGCAGGTGAATGTAACAAGGGTCTAGCTCAAGTTGCTTTAGAGTTTGATATCCCAGTTTCATTTGGCGTGTTAACCACAGATACTATTGAGCAAGCAATTGAGCGCTCTGGTACTAAAGCAGGTAATAAAGGCACAGAAGCTGCCCTTGGCCTACTTGAAATGGTTAACGTTCTGCAAGAATTAGAACAACAGTTGGTATAGTAGTAGGAAAAGTAATGAAGCCTTCAGAGCGCCGTAAGGCACGCCGTTTAGCTGTTCAAGCTATTTATTCGTGGCAATTAAGCAAGAATAACGTTGCTGATGTTGAACATGAATTTTTAACTGAGCAAAACATTAACGGTGTTGATGTAGCTTATTTTCGTGAATTGCTATCAGGTGTAGCCACGAAAGCAACTCAACTTGATGATCTTCTAAAACCTCACTTAGATCGTGATATTGAAGATGTATCTCCAGTTGAAAAAGCCATTGTGCGCTTAGCTGCATATGAATTAACTTATCGTAAAGATGTGCCATATAAAGTGGCTATCAACGAAGGTATTGAGTTAGCGAAAGCGTTTGGTGCCGACGACAGCCATAAGTTTGTCAATGGTATGCTAGATAAGCTTGTTACTCGCAAGTAATAAATGAAAACGGTATCTTCGGATACCGTTTTTGTATCACTCAGATACTTCTATAAAACATATAGGTGGGCGGGCAACCGTACCAGATTTATCGTGAAAGAATTCCAAATTATTGAACAATTTTTCCGTGATAAAGGCCAACAGCGCCGTGATGTTCATCTCGGTATTGGCGATGATTGCGCCATAGTGCAACCAGCAGAAAATAAATCCATCGCGATCTCTTGCGATACTCTCGTCGAAAATATTCACTTTTTGCCAACCATGCCAGCTCACGAGTTAGGCTATAAATCTGTGGCTGTTAATTTGTCAGATTTAGCCGCAATGGGCGCAGACCCTGCATGGATGACATTAGCGCTCACTCTACCTGATGTTGATAACCAATGGTTACAAGAATTCAGTGAGGGCTTATTTGAAGCTGCAGAATATTATAGCGTCAGCTTAATTGGTGGAGATACCACTCGTGGCCCTCGATGTATTAACATCACTATTCACGGTCAAGTACCTACCGGTAAAGCATTAACCCGTAGTGGCGCAAAAATCGGTGATTGGATTTATGTGACAGGCACGTTAGGCGATTCAGCCTTAGGTTTAGATGTATTGCTGGGCAACAAAGAAGTTGATCTGCAATATAAAGAATTTTTGATAAACCGACATTATCATCCAACGCCTAGAATTATTGCCGGTCAAGCTCTGCGTTCATTGGCTACCAGTGCCATTGATTTATCTGATGGATTAAATTCAGATATAAAGCATGTTTTAAAAGCCTCCAATGTCGGTGCGATTATTGATGTCAATGAATTGCCTTTATCCAAATCACTTATTGAGTCTGTAGGTAAACATGAAGCAATTAATTACGCACTCACAGGCGGTGAAGATTATGAGCTATTATTTACAGTACCAGAAGCCCAGCGAGGCGCATTAGATACAGCCTTACTCCACGCCGGGGTTAAGTTTGTCAAAATAGGCCAAATTTGTGCCGGTGATAAATTACGACTTGTATCTGATGGACAACCTTTTGAGTTAGACGCGAAAAACTTTGAGCATTTTTAATGAAATTTTTATCTACTGATCCGGCAGTATTAAAGCTGTCTTTAAAAAATCCAGTACACTTCTTAGCGCTGGGTTTTGGTAGTGGTCTTGCTGCGAAAGCACCGGGTACATTTGGCACCCTTGCCGCTGTGCCATTGGTTTATTTAATGAGCCACTTAAGTCTGACAGCTTTTATTATTATAACTCTCGTCAGCACGCTGGTGGGCTTTTATATTTGTGATAAAGCTGCAAAAGATATGGGCGTACATGATCATGGCGCCATTGTTTGGGATGAAGTTGCAGGCTTAATGATTACCATGATAGCTGCGCCTGCTGGGCTTATATGGCTTGTCATCGGTTTTGCATTGTTTCGTTTTTTCGATATCCTTAAACCTTGGCCTATCCGTTGGTTAGACGCAAAAGTTCATGGCGGATTTGGGATTATGATTGATGATGTCTTAGCTGGTATCTTTGCTCTAGTTTGTTTGCAGGCGATTTATTATTTCGTATAGAGCCATCTAAACAGCTATTGAAAGCAACGTTACTTTCAGTAAATTAAAATTTCGTTTCAATAAGTAAAACTAGAAAAGCCCACATGAAGTGGGCTTTTTTGTTTGATAAATAAGTGCCGATTGCGGCTTGTTATCGAGCAAGATTGGCTTAATCAGTGTAAAAGCTCTCGCGCATTTGCGAGTGCATTTTCAGTGATAACATCACCCGCCAGTAACCTTGCTAACTCACTGATGCGCTGCTCTTTATCAAGCGGTTTCATTTGAGTCTCAGTGCCACCACTTTTGGTAAACTTGTTCACTAACATATGTTGATGACCATTACCGGCAACTTGCGGTAAATGAGTCACACAGATAACTTGGGTCGATTCCCCCAAACTACGAAGCATTCGACCGACAACCGCTGCTGTCGGGCCAGAAATACCCACATCAACTTCATCGAATATTAATGTTGGGGTTGAAACTTTTCTAGCCGTGATGACCTGAATACCTAAGCCTATTCGAGATAACTCACCACCTGATGCCACTTTAGCAATAGGTTGTAAGGGCTGGCCTGGGTTGGTGGTTACTTGAAATTCTATTTGATCGCTGCCCATTAATGACTGTGACTCAGGATTAAAGTTAACCGCAATATTGAACTTGCCTTTAGGCATATTTAGCTCGTGTATTGACTGAGTTACCAGTTTATTGAGCTCTTTGGCATAACGTTGGCGGCTTTGGCTGAGTTTCTGTGCGTTTTTAATATAAGCGAGTTTACTGTCATCTAATTGTTGCTGAATCTCATCTAGACGGCTTGCATCGCTACTGAGCTCTGATAGTTCAGCTTTTAACTGCCCGTGGTGCTCAGCTAGATATTCGGTCTGCACATGATGCTTGCGAGCCAGTTGCATTGCTTTAGATATTCGCTGCTCAAGAAAGGCAAAATGTTCAGGGTCTAACTCAATTCTACTGAGATAATCCTGCACTTCACTAGTGCTTTCTTGGACTTGTATCAAAGCTTCATTGAGCATTTCTGCAATGTTTTTAAGTGTAGGGTCAAAGCTCTGTAAGCTGTCAGCGACTGTCACAGCGCGGTTAAGCAAAGATTCAATATTATGTTCGTCATCTTCACTGAGCAATTGGAGTGCGCTTTGACAACTTTCAATTAAGTCGGTGCCGTTTGCTAAGCGTTTATGTTCTTGCTCTATTTGTTCAAACTCGCCAGGTATTAAAGCAAACTCATCTAATTCTTCAACTTGATATTGCACCAGTTGTTTTCGAGCAATACGCTCTTGTTGATTCTGTTGTAATTGTTTGAGTTCATTTTCAACATTTTTACAGCGCTGATAACTTTTAGTCACGCTATCAAGCAATAACTTATGATTGGCGTAGCTATCGAGCAGTGTGAGTTGATGTTCACTTTTTAGCATTGCGTGGTGTGCATGTTGCCCATGGATCCCAACAAATAATTGCCCAAGTGTTTTTAACTGCGAAAGTGGTACAGGGTTACCATTAATGTAAGCGCGAGAACGCCCATCGGCACTGATGGTTCGACGTAATATACATTCATCTTCGACATCAAGATCGTTATCTTCAAGCCAGCGTTTGGCAAATGGCACATCATCTATTGTAAAGCGTGCGCTCACTTCAGCTTTGTTGGCACCTGGTCTCACTGTATTGGCATCAGCGCGATTACCTAAACATAAACCTAAGGCGTCTATTGCAATCGATTTACCCGCACCTGTTTCACCTGTAATGCTGGTCATGCCGGCTTTAAAGTCGAGTTCAAGAAAACGTACAATCGCGAAATTATTAATGCTTAATTGGCAAAGCATAATCAATCCTTGTGTGAATAATCATCAAACCACTGTATTTATAAACAGTTTACACTGTTTTTTTATACAGTAAAGTACTGGTTGTTGATTTTTGTTATAAGGATTTTAATCTCCATGTAAACAATAATATAAGCTGGCTCAGTTTATGTTGTGGAGTAACTTCTCAATAATAGGCAGTGTAATAAATGTGGCGATAGTACTGATTAAAATGCATTTAGCACTGGCTAAACCATAGGTTTGATAGCGTTGGGCAAGTAAGTAAACACTCGCTGCAGTAGGAAGCGCCGCCAAAATAACGCCCATGATAAGCAACTCAGTATCAACATTAAAATACCGTAACAAGGCGTATGCGATAATGGGCTGAAATACCAGCTTTAACATATTTAGCACGGTCATTTCGATAGCAATGTGGTGTCTAGTTTCTGAAGGCTCTTCGCCGCCATGCATGGCTTTGGCTAACACCATACCGATTGCAAACAGCGCACACGGGCTAGATGTATTACCGATAAGTCGCATCATCACGCTTAGACTATCAGGTATGGGAAGCTTAACAGCGGAGGCTGCAACCCCCAGGGCGCAACCAATAACAATTGGGTTACTGCTGAGCGCATTGAGCATGATAATAATGGGATGACGTTTTTGCTGCTTATTAATGGCCAGCTCCATGCTTACCATCACAAAGGCAAACATGACAATTGATAATAAACTGGCAATCGCAGCTAATGTAATTGCATGGTTGTTTCCTGGATAGATCATCATCATCAGAGGAATACCGATAAAGGCTGTGTTACCAAAACTGGTATTAAGCCCCCTGATAGCAGCTAATGCAGGTTGCTTCTTATCAGCTGATAACGAGATGACAGCAGTGACAAAATAGGTAACGAGCATTGTAATGCCAAATGATGCAATAAACCCCCATTGCAAAATTTCATCAATGTCTGTTTCGGCTAAGGCAATAAACAGTATTGAAGGGAAGGCAACATAGTAAACATATTCATTAAGGGTAAAGTCAGTATCATGTGGCAAGACTTTAAGCTTTTGTATAATAAAGCCTAAAAGCATGATTCCGAAAACGGCAATAAGAGGGGTAAGAATACTGGGCATCCCTCAATCCTTGTTAATGAGTAAAGTGATAATGATAGGCGCTAGTCGTGAGTGTTTTGCGATTCAAGCATAAAATACTCAATCATAATGTTGTAAATATTAAGGTGAAACTAATCGAGCGCAACCTTCAATAGCTTGTAGGTAATACAAGAAGTTTTGGCTGTAAGTTGAATGAGTCATAGCCTTTAATTTCGATTCTATTAAATGAGTCTACTTGAAATAACGTAAAAGAAAATGCGATTAAGGTCTTACTTTAGATGATAAAAACCTTCAAAGAAGTAAAGGGAGTGTTGCTGGCATCACTCCCACTATTAACTCTGATTAAACAGCGTCACTTTTAGCTATTTACTGAGCGCTAATGCCAATATTTGATACACCAGCATCGACAATTTCTTTGCGTAACTCTTTAATAAATTCAGCAGATATTTTTGGATTAGCTTCAACAATATCCAACAACATCCCTTGAAGCTCTTTCTCTTCTTTCATAACAGGATGATTGAAAACAAACTCTTCGACTACTTCTTCGTTTAGCTCGTCTTGAAGTTCTTCAACACTGATTGCTTCGATATAATTGGCTACAGTGCTTGAAGACAGCTTACTGATGTTAGTAATATCTTCTTCTATTTTACCTTGAATGCCGCCTAGAAGCGTTGTTAATGCCACTGCTGCGTCCATTGCTGGATAGACACCATATGCTTCAAAGTCACTTGGCTCAGGCGTGTTGTCTTCAAGACGTTGTAAATGGATATCGTAGTTAAATTTAAGTTTTTTATCGTACTGAGATTGCCAAAGCAAATCTAATACAGTGCTGAGCATTTTTGGCTCGCCAAACTCACATACTTCAGAAAAAAGTTGGTAGTTTGGCAGCATACGCTGACAAAGTGCGGTCGCAAATAATTGCTTTTGAGGTAAAGATAACGCTTTTAAACGTTTAAAAAAGCCGGGTTGATTACTCATTGGGAACATCCGCTGATAACTGTGATATCACTTGATTTGCTGCTGATTCTACCTTAGTTAGCTCGTCAAGTAACTCTAGTATTTCCGGTTCTAGATCATCAAGGCTGATTTTTTTCTTCAGTGATGATTCTATCTCTTGGCAAAGCTTTTGGGTATTGGGCACGCCGCAGTAACAACTGGCGCCATGTAACTTGTGTACCGTTTGTATCATGAGTTGATGATCCGCATTTTTGATGGCGGTTTCGATGTCTATGATAGTGCTAGGTAATGAGTCCACAAGCATTTGCAGCATTTCAATTGCCAAGTCTGGTTTTTGATTGGTTTGAGCTAAGCATAGTTCCCAATTCAAGGTGTGCATATCAAAGTGGGTAAACTTAGGTTTATTGATCCAGCGATTAATCACGCCCTTTAGCGCTGCTTCATCAATCGGTTTTGGCAAATAACCATCCATACCACTACCTAAAATCAATTCTCGTTCTTCCGCAATGGCGTGAGCTGTGACCGCAATAATTGGCGTATTTCTATTTTGTGACTCTTGGCGAATATATTTGGTTGCAGTAATGCCATCGGTGCCAGGCATTTGAATGTCCATAAAGATGACATCAAAGGATTGTTGTTTAGCGTATTTGACCGCATCATCACCGTTATTGACAGAAATGACATTAACGACAATTTCTTTTAGCAATGTGTCGATGAGTTTTAGGTTGGCAATGTTGTCATCAACAGCGAGCACGCTTAAATTCTTGCGCTCGAAAACAACCTCTTGGCTAACTTCTGTTAATAATGCCGTTTGGGTTGGCGGATGGATAAGCTGATTGGCTAAATCATAGTCACTGATTGGCATGCTCATCAAAATATCAGTATTAGGGCGTAATGCCTGATTGAGTATTTCTTGTTGTTCTATGCAGTCATGGAGCAAAACTAAGCAAGCCGTTTTTTCTCTCGCAATTTTTAAGAACTCGAGTAATTGTTCGTTATCATTAAAGCCATGACAACTAATCAAAATATAGTCGTAGTGAATTTTGCTTGACGAAAGTGTTGACGCTAAATGGTTAACTTGACCTACAGAAGTTAAATGTAAGCCCCATGCCTCAAAGCGACGGTTGAACGTATCTCGGGTCAATTCACGAGCTTCAAACAATAATAGCGTTTTATCACGAAGGGAGTCTAAATGAAGTACTTCTCCAATATGGAATTGGCTAAGTTCTAGCGGCAGCATAAACCAGAACGTGGACCCTTTGTTCGGCGTGGATGTAAACCCAATTTGACCGCCCATTTGGTTTATTAAGCGCTTGGTAATGACGAGCCCAAGCCCAGTTCCGCCAAAGCGTCGCGAGATTGAAGAGTCAGCTTGACCAAATGCCTGGAATAAATATTCTTGCTGGCTTTCATCAATACCGATGCCGGTATCTATGATTTCACAACGCAAGGTAATGTTTTCATCTTTTTGGCCAACAAGATGAATCTTTAATACCACACTACCTTGGTCGGTAAATTTAATCGCGTTGCCGATTAAGTTTGTCATGATTTGGCCAACACGCATGGCATCGCCGCTGACACTTTCTGGTACGTTATCATCTATATCAATGACTAATTCGATTTTTTTCTCTTGAGCGCTACCCGATACAATACTGACCGTCTCAGAAATGGTTTCTCTTAATGCAAATGGCATTTTCTCAAGCACCATTTTACCCGCTTCAAGTTTAGAGAAATCAAGAATGTCGTTAATGATACCGAGTAAGTTACTGGCACTGCGCTCAATGGTTTTGATGTAGTCAAGCTGACTTGAATGCAAAGGGGTTTTGATTAACTGCCTAGAGAAACCAATTACACCATTAAGCGGTGTGCGTAGTTCGTGAGACATGTTAGCTAAGAACTCTGATTTTATTCGACTGGCTTCTAATGCGCGTTTTTTCGCTAAGTCTAATTCAACGTTTTGAATTTCAATTTGTTCTAAGGTTTCACGTAAATCAGAAGTTGCTTGATCGATATTTTGCTGCATTTCATCGTGATATTCAGATAAGGAGCTCGCCATGGCATTGATACCACGTTTCAATAAATCAAGCTCGCCAATAAGCTGGCCATCTAATCGAGTATCCAGTTTGCCTTCGCGAATTTTAGCCACCACTCGTACCATTTCAGTAATAGGGTAGTTAACGTGTTTTACTAATCTAAACGTGAAAAATAAGTTCAACTGCACACCAATCAAAACGATGACAAATGCCGCTATCGCAGCGCGGTGCTGCTCGAGTAAGGCGTTTTCCTTATTCAACAATATCGAGATATAACCCAAGATCTGCTGACCTTCAGCATTGGTTATCGTAGGGGGGACGTTTTTTGCTGGAGAAGCTGTAGCGATATAATTGGTATTTTGTTGATTGATGCCAGTATGGGAAATAATGGGTACACGGATCACCATAGTGTCATCAATGGTTTCGTACTGACTAGCAATCAGTGACTCAAGCGCTCTGGTATAGCGCATACTTTCAAAATCTTTGTGATAATGGGAGGTGACGAATAATTGGTTATCATTGTCAAAAATCGCAATTGAATGAATTAAAGATGAGTTACTCAGCTGCGATGCTGCCAGTAATCGTTTGCTGGCTTCTCTGTCTTCAGTCGCTAAGCCAAACTCACTGGCAATGGCCAAAGGTTCGACAATACTTCGACCTTGGGCTATTAAGGTTTCTTCAAGTTCATAAAAACGGTTTATGGTGAAGTAACTTCCAAGTAGAATACCCACCATAACAGTAGGCGCTAACGCAAGTACGAGCACCCAAGAACGGAGGCTGTATTTGGTCATGTTGTTAGCAGTATTCATCGTGAAGTTATTATTCCTAAAGACTTTTATTCATTATGTTGTCTAGATTGCCAGAAATACAGCACTCTTGACTAGTGATTTATTCAAAACCAGAGGCCAAAATGGCGCAATTTTTTAAAGCAAAACCAAACAAGACTAAGCAGTTATCAGCAAAGTTGAGTTTAACGGTAACACAACTCGATCACCTCGGTGCAGGTATTGCACAACATAACGGGAAAGTCGTGTTTGTACCGGGTGCGCTTCCTGGTGAAACAGTGACAGCTCAATTGACTGAGCAAAAGAAAAAATATGCCAAGGCCAAATTATTTAAGGTTGATAAACCAGCACCTCATCGCGTAAACGCTCAATGCCCACATTATCAGCAATGTGGAGGATGTGATTTACAGCATATGGACATAGAAGCACAGCGTGACCATAAACAATTAGCGTTAACCAATTTAATGAGTAAATTGGCCATTAATGTCGATTCAACGATGGTAGCTGACGCCGTCATCGGTGAAGAGTGGCATTATCGACGTCGTGCTCGTTTAGCGACATTATTTGATAAAAAAACCAAGAAATTACAACTAGGGTTTCGGGCTGCTAATAGCAGTGACATTGTTCAAATTAAACAGTGTGACGTACTTGCTAAGCCTCTATCAGCATTAATTACACCGTTTACAGAACTGCTCAATCAATTACAGGCTAAAACGACCTTAGGCCATTTAGAACTCACAGAAGCTGAGAACGGTTTGTTTGCTGTATTGCGAATAACTAAAGCATTAAAACCCGCTGATGAGCAATTACTGATTGATTTCGCCGCATCGCATAACATTAACTTGCTTGTGCAAGATAATGATAGTCAAGTTCATGGGTTATATTCAGTGCCGTCAAATACTGCTTCAGATGATACGGCATCAGACCAAGCAGGAATTGAGTTGCCACAATACAGTTTAGCTGATGGGCAAGTGGATTGCCGCTTTAGCCCAGGTAATTTTGTTCAGGTTAATGCTGATATTAATCAACGAATGGTTGCGCAAGCTATTGAATGGCTAGCCCCCCAAGCGAATGAGCGTATTTTAGATTTATTTTGTGGTGTTGGTAACTTTAGTTTGCCACTGGCTACCAAAGCTGCGGATGTTATTGGTGTTGAAGGCGTACCTGAAATGGTGGCTCAAGCAAAACAAAATGCACTGGATAATAATTTAACCAACTTAAGTTTCTTTCATGCCGATTTGAGCGCTGATTTATCAGAAGCATCATGGCTTGGACGTATCGATAAGTTACTGCTTGATCCTGCCAGAGCCGGGGCATATGAAAGTTTACAATGGCTTTCTAAAATGAAGCCTAAGAAGGTCGTTTATGTGTCGTGTAATCCAGCAAGTTTAGCCAGAGACAGTCAAGTATTGATAGAACAAGGCTATAAACTAAAACAATTGATGATGCTCGATATGTTTCCTCAAACACATCATATTGAAGCCATGGCTTTGTTCGAAATAAAGTGAATCATCGCTTAGGTGTACTATGTGTTGCCTGTAGAACATTCGTTAGTAACTTGATGCTTTATTATTGATATCAGATATACGCTAATCTTGTTTTAACTAGAAAACGATGAAACATTGTACTGATATCGGTTTTTTAAGTAAGAATTTGTAAAATGATTAATAATAATTTGACATAGATTACTGAACATTCAAGATGATTCTTTTGTAATAATGTAGAGCGCATCTGCAATAACCAGTTTATTGAACTTTTAAGCTGGTTTGTTAGTACTGGTAGCAATTAGGTACCAATAAGGAAGTTAATTATGGTCTCAGTTCGAGAAGCACATTTTAATTCAGCCGATTTCAATATCGACGAATGGGTGACTCGTTATATTGATAATGCCGAGGAAGCCCAAATGTTGCTGGATCTTATTAAACAGTTAGATGCGCTGCCAACTCCTTCACCTGATGTACATCGCGGTTTATTAGATCGTGCTCGCGAAATGGTCGAAATCCTTGCGCCTTTAAACATGGACATCGAAACGCTCCAAGCCTCTTTGTTATTCATCGTTCATGATGAAGGCATTTTGTCGATTGAAGATATTGAAGAAAAATTCGGTAAAAATTTAAGTAAGCTTGTCGCCAGTGTGGTGACAATGGAAGCGATTGGGGCATTAAAAGTCAGCCAAGATTCTCGTACTGCAGAGCCGCAAATAGACAATATCCGAAAAATGCTTTTGGCAATGGTAGAGGATGTTCGTGCTGTAGTGATAAAACTTGCTGAGCGTTTGCGTTTACTTCGAGAAATTAAAAATGTCGATGAAGAAACACGTGTGCTTGTAGCCCGTGAAGTCGCAGACATTTATGCGCCATTGGCAAACCGATTGGGTATAGGTCAACTTAAATGGGAGTTAGAAGATATCTCATTTCGCTATCTTCACCCCGTTGTCTATAAAGATATTGCGAAACAACTCGACGGTAAGCGTGTAGACAGAGAAGTATTTGTCGATAAATTTGTGACCCAGTTACAAGAGCGATTAGATGCTGATCAGATCCGCGCTAAGGTCTATGGCCGTCCAAAGCATATCTACAGTATCTGGCGCAAAATGAAAGGCAAAGATCTTAAGTTCGATGAACTGTTTGATGTACGTGCAGTGCGTATTGTCACCGACCGACTTCAGGATTGTTATGGCGCATTAGGTGTCGTTCATACGCTTTGGCATCATATTCCACGTGAATTTGATGACTATGTGGCTAATCCTAAACCCAATGGTTACCAGTCAATTCATACCGTCGTCGTAGGCCCTGAAGGTAAAACGGTCGAAATCCAAATCCGTACAGAAGCCATGCACCAAGATGCTGAACTTGGCGTTGCAGCGCACTGGAAGTATAAAGAAGGCACTGCTGGTGGTAAGCAAAGTGGCTATGAAGAGAAAATTAACTGGCTACGTAAAATTTTACTCTGGCAAGAAGATGTTGCTGAAACCGGTAATTTGGTCGAAGAAGTACGTAGTCAGGTTTTTGAGGACCGAGCATATGTTTTTACCCCTAATGGCGAAGTGGTTGATTTACCGCTAGGGTCAACGGTGCTTGATTTTGCTTATTATATTCATTCACATGTGGGGCATAAGTGCATTGGCGCTAAAGTGGATGGTCGTATCGTGCCGTTTACTTATCAAGTCGAAACGGGTGAACGCATTGAAATTATTACCTCAAAGCATCCTAATCCCAAACGTGATTGGTTAAACCCTAATTTAGGCTACATTAAGTCGTCGCGTTCTCGCTCTAAAATCCAACATTGGTTCAAGCAACAAGATCGCGATAAAAATATGGTTGCAGGTAAAGAATTACTTGAAGCTGAATTGACGCGAGTATCGTTAAAGATCAAAGATGCTCAAGTCGCGGTAGAACGATTTAACATGAACAACATGGACGACATGTTAGCAGCGATTGGCGGTGGCGATTTACGTCTTAATCAAGTGGTTAACTTTATTGAAACCAGCTTGCGTAAAGAGCCAAATTCAGAACAAGAAATTGTTGAAGAAATCATTAAACGCTCGCATACCAGAGCGCCTCGTAAAGGTAAGGGGCAAGTTGAAGTGAATGGTGTGGGTAATCTACTCAGCCATATTGCCAGCTGTTGTAAACCGGTTCCTGGTGATGAAATCTTCGGCTATATAACAATGGGACGCGGCGTGTCGGTTCACCGCAGTGATTGCGCACAAGTGAAAGAGTTAATGCGCGCTCATCCAGAAAGAAGTGTTGAAGTGGTGTGGGGCGAGAATTATTCTGGTGGTTATCGGATTAAAGTGCAAGTCAGTGCCCATGACAGAAGCGGTTTATTGCGTGATGTGACTACCGTGTTGGCAGCAGAAAAGTCGAATGTGATGGCGATGAGCTCTACATCTGATGAAAAGAATCAAACTGCAGCGGTAGATCTGGAGCTTGAACTTTATAATCTCGATGGCTTGTCCCGTATATTAGTTAAGCTTGGCCAAATTGAAGGCGTAATAGAAGCAAGACGTCTATAAAGATTAAAGCTTGTAATAAGCTCGTTGTTAATTGAGGTGGTAAATCATTAGGTTTACCACCTTTTTGTTTAATCCTGCTCATTAATTGGATACTTCCCCATGCCAAAAGGCCAATCGAAAACTGACAATATTATCCAACCGCTTTTAACCATCATGGAAAAGCTGCGTGATCCTGAAACTGGTTGCCCATGGGACAAGCAGCAAAACTTTAAGACGATAGTGCCTTTTACTCTAGAAGAAGCATATGAAGTTGCAGATGCAATCGAACAAGCTGACTTTGACTCCTTACCTGATGAATTAGGCGACTTGTTATTCCAAGTGGTGTTTTATTGTCAGTTAGCGAAAGAGCAGGGCATGTTTGACTTTTCAACCGTGGTCGAGAAGATTTGTGACAAGCTGACGAGGCGTCACCCTCATGTGTTTCTTACTGATAATACAGATTCTGCTCTTGTAAGTGCTGAAAAGGTTAAACAATCTTGGGATGCGATAAAGCAGTCTGAGCGAGAGCAAAAACAGCAGTTTTCATTATTGTCTGATATTCCTGTCACTTTACCCGCAATGAACCGCGCAATTAAGATTCAAAAAAGGGTCGCCAAGGTCGGGTTTGATTGGCCTGATTTAGCGCCTGTGGTGGCGAAAGTGCACGAAGAAATAGATGAGGTGATGGAAGAAGCAAAGCACCTTAATACTGAGCCAGAAAAGTACCACGAGCGAGTGGTTGATGAAATGGGCGACTTGTTATTTGCCGTTGCAAACATGGCAAGGCATTTAGGCGTAGAGCCAGAACAAGCCTTAAGACAAGCTAATCAAAAATTTGAACGACGTTTTCGAGGCGTAGAAGCGTGTGCCGAGCAAAGTGGTAAATCAATCAATGAACATTCTTTAGAAGAGCTAGATGCTTACTGGGATAAGGTTAAACAGCAGGAAAAAGCAAAATAACTTTTGCAAAGTAAAGTTAATGCTAGTGGTGACTTCAGTGTTAGTTGGTTTAATCGCATTGTAGCGATAACTGCGGTTATGTTAATAAGCTAAAAATCGCATTGAATGAAGCTGTTGGCTAATTAAACGTTATTAACGCAATTTTATGAGTTTATTGTTTGTTGTTATCAGGCTAATTTGGTAGAATGTCGCCCCGTCCTAGTGCTTTCTTACAAGCACGTATTTTTCAAACTCACATTCTCAGGTTCAGCATGACTACAAGGTATATCTTCGTAACTGGTGGCGTTGTTTCATCACTAGGTAAAGGCATTGCAGCAGCATCTCTAGCAGCAATTTTAGAGGCGCGTGGCCTCAATGTAACCATTATGAAACTGGACCCATACATTAACGTTGATCCAGGAACCATGAGTCCAACTCAGCATGGTGAAGTTTTCGTTACTGAAGACGGTGCTGAAACTGATTTAGATTTAGGCCATTACGAACGTTTTATTCGCACCAAAATGAATCGTCGTAATAACTTCACTACAGGCCGAATTTATGAGCAAGTGCTTCGTAAAGAACGTCGTGGTGACTATTTAGGCGCAACTATTCAGGTCATCCCGCATATTACTAATGCGATTAAAGAAAAAGTGCTTGAAGGTGGTGAAGGCCATGATGTTGCTATCGTAGAAATCGGTGGCACAGTGGGTGATATTGAATCACTACCTTTCCTAGAGTCTATTCGTCAATTAAGTGCTGAGCTAGGACGTGATCGCACTTTATTCATGCATTTAACCTTAGTGCCATTCTTGGGCGCTGCGGGTGAAATTAAAACCAAGCCAACACAGCACTCTGTAAAAGAGTTACGCTCAATTGGTATCGCACCAGACGTTTTAGTTTGTCGTGGTGACCGCGCAATTCCTGCAAACGAAAAAGCGAAAATCTCGTTATTCTGTAATGTAGAAGAAAAAGCGGTTATTTCATTAAAAGATGTAGACAGTATCTACAAGATCCCAGCTTTACTTCGCTCACAAGGCCTTGATGAATTAGTGATCAAGCGTTTTGGCATTGATTGTAAAGAAGCTGATTTATCAGAATGGGAAAATGTTATTTACCAAGAAGCTAACCCAACTGGTGAAATCACCATTGGTATGGTGGGTAAATACATTGAATTACCTGATGCATATAAGTCAGTTAATGAAGCATTAAAACATGCAGGTCTAAAAAACCGCGTTACAGTAAACATTCAATATGTAGACTCACAAACTGTTGAAGCCAAAGGTGCAGAAGTCTTAACTGGCTTAGACGGCATTTTGGTTCCTGGTGGTTTCGGTGAGCGTGGCGTTGAAGGTAAGATTTTTGCGGCTCAGTACGCACGTGAAAACAACATTCCTTACTTCGGTATTTGTTTAGGTATGCAAGTTGCGCTTATCGAGTTTGCTCGTCATGTTGCTAAACTTGAAGATGCCCATTCTACTGAGTTTAACTCTAAAACTGAGCACCCAGTGATTGGTTTGATAACTGAGTGGATCAATGAAGAAGGTAATGTTGAAACTCGCCATGAAGAGTCTGACTTAGGCGGCACAATGCGTTTAGGTGCCCAGCTATGTCATTTAGCTGAAGGCACAAAAGCTGCTGCAGCTTATAACTCGAATACCTGTGTTGAGCGTCATCGTCACCGTTTTGAAGTGAACAACAACTACGTTGAGCGTTTAGAGAAAGCGGGACTGATATTCAGTGGTTTATCATCTGATCGCAAGCTAGTCGAAATGATTGAGTTACCAAACCACCCTTGGTTTGTTGCTGGTCAATTCCACCCAGAGTTCACCTCAACACCACGTGATGGTCATCCTTTATTTGAAGGCTTTGTAGCAGCAGCTGCAGCGCATCAAAAAGGTGAAGCAAGCTAAATAACGAAAGCCATTGATGACTCCATCAATGGCTTTTTTTTCATGGCAGATTCCAACTTGGTACTTTGATAGTTGAAGCATCAAGATAATAGGTCTATGCTATGCATCGAATTGACAGTTAATTACCAAACTGAAAGTGAAATACCAATAATCAATCTTCAATATTAAGAATGTTGCTGATTAATGGTATTGATTTTCTATTTTAATTTTATCTTACATTTATCGAGGAAGTTATGGCTAACATTATTAATGTCATTGGTCGCGAAATCATGGATTCACGCGGTAACCCAACGGTTGAAGCTGAAGTGCATCTTGCAGATGGTTCTATCGGTATGGCTGCAGCACCATCAGGTGCATCTACTGGTTCTCGTGAAGCGTTAGAATTACGTGATGGCGATAAAGCGCGTTACTTAGGTAAAGGTGTATTAAAAGCGGTTGAAGCCGTTAATGGCCCAATCGCAGAAGCGCTAAAAGGTAAAGATGCATTGGCTCAAGCTGAACTTGACCAAATCATGATTGACCTAGATGGCACTGAAAACAAAGCTAAGTTTGGCGCAAACGCTATCTTAGCAGTATCTTTAGCTGCAGCTAAAGCAGCAGCAATTTCAAAGAAAGTTCCTTTATACGCACATATTGCTGACTTAAACGGCACTCCAGGTGTTTACTCTATGCCATTACCTATGATGAATATCATCAATGGTGGTGAGCATGCTGATAACAGCGTAGATATCCAAGAATTTATGATTCAACCGGTTGGCGCAGCTAACTTCCGCGAAGGTTTACGTATGGGTGCAGAAGTATTCCATAGTTTAGCGAAAGTACTTAAAGCTGATGGTCACTCTACAGCTGTGGGTGATGAAGGTGGTTTCGCACCAAACCTTCCATCAAATGCATCTGCTTTAGCTGCAATTAAAGTGGCTGTTGCTAATGCTGGCTACGAGCTAGGCAAAGACATCACCTTAGCGATGGATTGTGCTGCATCAGAGTTCTTTGATAAAGAAGCCAATATCTACGATCTTAAAGGTGAAGGTAAGAAATTCACTTCAGAAGAGTTTAACTACTTCTTACAAGATTTGACGAAAGAATACCCAATCGTTTCTATTGAAGACGGTCTAGATGAGTCAGATTGGGAAGGTTTTGCACATCAAACTAAATTGATGGGTGACAAAATCCAATTGGTTGGTGACGATTTATTCGTAACAAACACTAAGATTTTAAAACGTGGTATCGATAACGGTATTGCTAACTCAATCTTAATTAAATTCAACCAAATCGGTTCACTGACTGAAACTTTAGCAGCAATCAAAATGGCTAAAGATGCAGGTTTCACTGTTGTCATTTCTCACCGTAGTGGTGAAACTGAAGACGCAACCATTGCTGATTTAGCTGTTGGTACTGCTGCAGGTCAAATCAAAACGGGTTCTTTAAGCCGTAGTGACCGTGTTGCTAAGTACAACCAATTACTTCGTATCGAAGAAGCATTAGGTGAAAAAGCACCTTACAACGGTCTTAAAGAAGTGAAAGGCCAAGCTTAATCTTTACTAAATCTTAAAAAGGCCACCACTAGGTGGCCTTTTTTGTTGTACTATAGCGTTACTATTACTAATAATTATCGCTGATAACCGATTTATGAAACGACTTTTACTATTACTGATTATCTTAGTAGGCTTGTTGCAGTATCGACTTTGGTTAGGCGAGAACAATCTTTCCCAGTATATGAATCTGCAAAAGCAGATTGCCAGTCAGCAAGAAAGCAACGATAAACTCATCGCCCGTAACCAAGTGCTTAAAGCCGAAATTATCGATCTAAAAAGTGGCACCGAAGCCATTGAAGAGCGTGCTCGTAACGAGCTGGGTATGGTCAAAGAAGGTGAGACTTTTTATCGCGTTGTTGGAAATAACCCTCGTAATAATTCAACTTTCGGTCAGTAATTTATATGAATTCTGCAAAGCAATCAGTTGTAGCAATTGTACCTGCTGCAGGTATTGGCGCCAGAATGGGCGCATCTATTCCCAAACAATATTTAATGCTCGGTGAACAAACTATTTTAGCCCACACGTTAGACAGTTTAATTTCGCATCCAAATATCAGTAAAGTCATTGTAGCACTGCATCCCGAAGACGAGTTTTTTGCCAACCTTAGCCAAGCTAATCATGCGAAAGTCATGACCGTGATTGGTGGTAATGAACGTGCTGATTCTGTTCTTGCAGCCTTAAACGAACTAAGCGTTAATCAAGTAAATGCAACGGGTGATACATGGGCGTTAGTGCATGACGCAGCAAGACCTTGCCTGACTCAAACTGATATCGATAAGCTTCTACAGTCTCGCGATCATCACCCTCAAGGTGCAATATTGGCCATGCCAGTTCGAGATACGATGAAAAGAAGTATCGTTGCTAAAGAGGCCAACTCAGCTCAAGTTGCAGAAACTGTGTGTCGAGACAACCTATGGCATGCCTTAACACCACAGTTATTTCCTTGTCAGCAACTTAAGAACAACCTAGCTGCAGCACTTGAGCAAGGTGTACAAATCACTGATGAAGCCAGTGCTATGGAGTGGGCGGGTGTAAATCCTGGGTTAGTATCAGGTAGAGCTGATAATATAAAGGTTACACATCCTGACGATTTACAATTGGCAAAGTTGTTTTTAGCCAACATTCAGTCGGTTTGAATAGGCAGAGTTAATTAATAATAGTTAATTCATAAAAATATTGTGCAATAACAGTCATATAATAAACGGTAATCTAAGATAATGAATATTCGAATTGGCCATGGGTTTGACGTACATAAGTTTGGTGGTGATAAGCCCCTGATTCTTGGCGGCGTTACAGTTCCGTATGAGACAGGCTTAATAGCCCACTCTGATGGTGATGTTGTTTTGCACGCTATTTCAGATGCGATTCTCGGTGCCATGGCAATGGGGGATATTGGTAAGCATTTCCCTGATACCGATGCGGAATTTGCAGGAGCTGATAGCCGTGTATTACTAAGGCATTGTTTTAATCTAGCCAAACAGAAACAGTTTGTTATTGGTAATCTCGACGTCACTATTATTGCCCAAGCACCGAAAATGTTACCGCATATTCAAGCGATAAGAATGTGTTTAGCAGAAGATTTAGAAACCGATATTGAAAATATTAACGTTAAAGCCACGACTACAGAAAAGTTAGGATTTACAGGCCGTAAAGAAGGCATAGCGGTTGAGTCTGTCGTCTTAATGAATAAACTGGTATAAACCTGCCCGTTAAGATTTACCTTTTAAACTTTTATCTGTGTAAGTTAGCCATTTGCTTGATGAGTTAGCCGCTTACTATAAATTGATTTCATACTTTGAGAATAAAACATGAGTTCGTTACATTACCTTTTTGATAAACCCACCTGCACTGCAGATTTACGCACTTTTAATAGTGATTTTATCGTGAAGGAAATGCTGCCTTTTAGCCCAACAGGCGAAGGTGAGCATCATATGATCCATGTTCGCAAAGAAGGCCTGAATACAAATCAGGTCGCTGAAATTCTAGCAAAGTTTGCCAAAGTGCATCAAAAAGAAGTGACTTATGCAGGTCAAAAAGACAGAAATGCAGTGACTGAGCAGTGGTTTGGTGTGCGCATACCAGGTAAAGAAACCCCAGATTGGCAATCATTATCAACGCCTGTTGATGAAGTTTCTGTTGGGAATGTCAATGATGAAACTCATCAGAATCAAACTCGATTGACGATTCTGTCTAGTCAGCGACACAGTAAAAAATTACGCATCGGTGCATTATTAGGTAATCGCTTTGAGCTGACATTACGTAACGTGTCAGATAAAGATGCACTTGAAAAGCGCATTCAACAAGTCATGGAAACTGGCGTTCCTAATTACTTTGGTGAACAACGTTTTGGCCATCAAGGTAAAAACTTAATCTTTGGTCAACAAATGCTGGCTGGTAAAAAAGTGAAGGATCGCAAAAAGCGTAGTATCTATTTATCGGCTGTAAGATCGAATGTATTTAATCAGGTAGTTTCTTATCGATTACACCATCACAGTGTTGCGCCCCTTACGGGAGATTGCGTTATGCTTTCAGGTAGTAAAAGCTTTTTTGTGGCTGAAAAGTGGGACCCAGCTACGTTAAAGCGTTTGTCTGATAATGATATTCAATTATCTGCGCCATTGTGGGGACGAGGCTCGGTACTTCCACAAGCTGATGCAGCGTTAGTAGAACAAACTGCATTAGCAGAGCTAACCCAAGATTTAACCGGTCTTGAACAAGCAGGTCTAGAACAGGAACGCCGCCCATTATTGCTTAAGCCACAAGCAATGAAGTATCGATTTGAACAGGACAGTTTAGTTATCGAATTTATTTTACCTGCAGGAAGTTACGCGACATCCGTTCTTCGCGAGTTACTGGATTATCAAGATGTGCAAGAAGTGCAACGTCAACAGATGGTTGCTGAGCAAAATGCACTGATACAGCAACAAAAACTTGCCGAAGCTACAGCAACGAACCAAGAGTCTAACTCGTGATTAATATACTTGTCAGTAATGATGATGGTGTAACAGCACCAGGGATTAAAGCGTTAGCTGAAGAATTAGCCCAAATTGCTAATATTACGGTTGTCGCACCTGATCGTAATTGTTCAGCCGCAAGTAATTCTTTGACCTTGACTAATCCATTAAGAATTAATAACTTAGAGAATGGTTATATTGCAGTTAATGGAACGCCATCTGATTGTGTTCATTTAGCGATTAGAGAGCTGTGCGAAATTGAGCCTGATATTGTTGTTTCAGGCATTAATGCTGGCGCTAACATGGGTGATGATACCCTTTATTCTGGCACTGTTGCCGCAGCAACTGAAGGTCGTTTCTTGGGGTTACCTGCTATTGCAGTCTCCCTTGTGGGTAAAGAACTTATCCATTATCGAAGCGCCGCAATATATGCCGCTAAAATTGTCCAAGGACTACTTGAACACCCGATTGATAGCGATCAGATTTTGAATGTAAATGTTCCTGACTTACCTTTAGAGCAAATAAAGGGCATGAAAGTCACTCGTTTAGGTTCAAGACATAAAGCTGAAGGAATGATCAAAGCCCAAGATCCTGCTGGGCGTGATATCTATTGGCTTGGCCCGCCAGGAAAAGAACAAGATGCGAGCGCAGATACTGACTTTGGTACAGTTGAACAAGGTTACGTGTCCATTACGCCGCTAACCGTCGATTTAACTGCATATAACCAGCTTGCTGGTTTAGAGAACTGGATAAACAAATTATGAGTCAGGTAGCCTCAACTGTAGCTATCAATTTAGCGAGAAAACTGCATGAAGCAGGCATCAGCAATAGCGCTGTATTAGAAGCTGTATCTAATACACCAAGAGAGTTGTTTTTAGATGGTGCTCTTGCCCATAAAGCTTATGAGAATACAGCACTTCCAATTGGCCAAGGGCAAACGATATCTCAGCCATATATAGTCGCGCGAATGACCGAATTACTCCTGCAACATAATCCCGTTAAAGTGTTGGAAATTGGTACGGGTTCTGGTTATCAAGCGGCTATCTTAGCCCAACTTGTACCGCAGCTATGTACAATTGAACGGATCAAAGCACTGCAAATCCAGGCGAGGCAAAGATTAAAGCGCTTAGACTTACATAACGTATCGTTTAAATACGGTGATGGTTGGAAGGGCTGGCAAAATAAAGCGCCATTTGACGCGATTATGGTTACTGCTGCGGCGGCATCAGTACCTGAGGCTTTATTAACCCAGTTATCTGAAGGCGGTGTGTTAGTGATACCAGTAGGTGAGGATTCACAGCAGCTATTAAAAATAACCCGTCAAAATAATGAGTTTAACTCGCAAATCATTGAAGCTGTTAAATTTGTGCCATTAATTAATGGTGAACTTGCTTAATTAGGGTGATATTTCCCATCTTAGCTGGAGAGAGTGATTGAAGTATCACAATTGGTTGTATGTCTTTTTATTCGTGAGTTTTTTATCAGGCTGTAGCTTTCAAGCTCATACACCTGCGCCTGTGCAAAGCATTTCCTCCTCAGCAGGCCCTAAATATAATAAAGGCTCAATTACTTCTGGAAGCTATAAAGTCAAACGAGGTGATACTCTTTACTCTATCTCATGGGGAGCGGGTAAAGATTTTAGTGATATTGCGGCTTATAATAAGCTCAAAGCGCCATATACCATCTACCCTGGTCAGACCTTAAAACTCTACAAGCCTACAACAGTTAAATCCACATCTAAATCGGTTGCTGTAGCGAACGCCAAACCCAAGCCAGTAAAGAAAACTGTGCCAAAACAAACCACAGTAACAAAACAAGCTAATGCCACAGCTAATAAAAACAGTACAAAAAAAGAGCTTGATCACAAAGCGAAGCCTGCGTATTCTGTAAAAACTACCCCAGAAAAGACGGTTCAAGTAGCGAAAAATCCTGTTTCAGGCTTACCTGATAAAGTAAGTAAGTGGAACTGGCCGAATAAAGGCAAGATAATAGGGTATTTCTCTACAACGCAGCAGGGCAACCAAGGTATTAAGGTTGCAGGTACACGTGGCGATATCATTAAAGCCGCTGCTGATGGAAGAGTTGTTTATGCTGGTAATGCGCTTCGTGGTTATGGCAATTTGGTGATTATCAAACATAACGATGATTTTTTAAGTGCATATGCTCATGCAGATTCAATATTGGTCAAAGAAAAGCAATATGTAAATGCCGGACAGACAGTTGCGAAAATGGGTAGTACAGGGGCCAACCAGGTGATGCTTCATTTTGAGATACGTCTCCATGGTAAGTCAGTAAACCCATTAAACTATTTACCTAAACGTTAACTGTTTAGTTCACATTAAAACGGAGGATAGGCAAGTGCACTAGTTACTTAAATTTACCAGGTTTGGGAGAGCACCATATGAGCCAAAAAAACAACGCTGCAGTCGCAGTAGAGCTTATGGATTTAGCCACACAACCACAAGAGGTTGCGCCGAAGGCAGGAAAAGCCAAAGAAGGGCAGCAATCCGATATTGATCAACAAGTTCAAGATGATTTGCAAAAGAATCTTGACGCCACTCAGCTATATCTAGGTGAGATCGGTTTTTCCCCTTTGCTTAGTGCAGAAGAAGAAGTCTTCTTTTCACGTAAAGCACTCAAAGGCTGCGAGAAGTCTCGTAACCGCATGATAGAAAGTAATTTACGCTTGGTTGTCAAAATTGCCAGAAGGTATAACAACCGAGGCTTAGCGTTACTTGATCTTATTGAAGAAGGTAATCTTGGGCTTATTCGCGCGGTCGAAAAATTTGACCCAGAGCGAGGATTCCGTTTTTCAACTTATGCGACTTGGTGGATTAGACAAACCATCGAAAGAGCTATCATGAATCAAACCCGCACCATTCGTTTACCTATTCATGTCGTTAAAGAGCTTAATGTGTACTTACGTACCGCAAGACAGCTAGCTCAAAAACTTGATCATGAGCCAACGGCAGAAGAAATTGCTGACACTTTAGATGTCTCTACCAGCGATGTAAGCCGCATGTTAAAGCTGAACGAAAAAATTACCTCAGTAGATACACCGTTAGGTGGCGATAATGACAAAGCCTTACTTGATGTTATTGCTGATGATGATTCAGTTGGGCCAGATTATAAAGTACAAGATGAAGATTTATCTCATTCAATTGTAGGATGGTTAAACGAGCTAAATACTAAACAAAGAGAAGTATTAGCGAGACGTTTTGGATTACTGGGTTATGAACCTTCTACGCTAGAAAATGTGGGTGCTGAAATTGGCTTAACGCGTGAACGTGTGCGTCAAATTCAAGTTGAAGCATTAAAAAGATTGAAAGACGTATTAGGGGCTCAAGGCTTGTCAGTAGAAGCATTATTTAGAAGCTAGTGCTCTGAAATATAGAGAAATAAGGGCATTAATGCCCTTTTTTATTGCCTGAATGTTCAGAAATTGGAGGTTTAAGATGAAAAGTAAAATTATTCTATTATTAATTCCATTGAGCTTATTAATTATTACAGCTTGTCAAAGTACTCGCGATAGTATGGTCGAGCAAGGTTACCCTTTAGCTTATGCCGATGGTTTTCAGGATGGTTGTGATAGCGGAAATAAAGCTGGGGGAAGTTTATTTGATCAATTTAAAAAGGATGTAACCCGTTTTAATAGTGAAACAGATTATGCTCAAGGTTGGTCTGATGGATTTCGTCAATGTGAAACTGAGCAAGAATCGATACAGCGTCAGGTAAGAATGAGCATTGAGCAACAAAATTTACAGCAGCAGAAAAAGACTAATGAGCTAGCTGAGCAACACGCGTTAGAGAGAGAAGTTATGAAAGGTGTTGATACGAGTGGATTAAAATCACTTGAAAACTAATATTTAAAGCAAATCTTCAGATTAAAAAGCCGCGTCATTTTACTGTTGCGGCTTATCATCAAAGAGTTAACCAATAGCGTCTTACAGATTAGTTAATCGCTTTAGTTCATACAGCATATCTAAAGCTTGTTTAGGACTGTAATCATCAGGATTAATCTGAGCGAGCTTTTCTGTCGCAGCTGATGATAGCGGCTCAGGCATGGTAAGATTAAGTGCCTCTTGGATAGGGACATTCTGTGTATTCGCTAAATCGCGACTTTCAAGCATATGCAGTTTTTGTTTGGCAGCTTTTATGACATGAGCTGGAACGCCTGCAAGTGATGCGACTTGTAATCCATAACTTTTACTTGCAGCACCTTCTTGCACAGCATGCATAAAGGCGATGGTGTCATCATGTTCTACGGCATCTAAATGCACATTGGCAGCGCCTGATATTT
The DNA here is from genome assembly GCF_041468785.1 of Shewanella sp. 10N.286.52.E4. Taxonomy (NCBI): domain Bacteria; kingdom Pseudomonadati; phylum Pseudomonadota; class Gammaproteobacteria; order Alteromonadales; family Shewanellaceae; genus Shewanella; species Shewanella sp. 10N.286.52.E4. The sequence goes on along the minus strand of NZ_JBFRJJ010000004.1, from coordinate 14,195 downwards.
GTTCAGGTAGTTGAGTCAACTCAAAATAGTGAGTTGCAAATAAGGTTAGCGCTGCCACTTTTTCAGCTAAGTATTCAGCTGCAGACCACGCAAGCGATAGTCCATCATAGGTTGATGTTCCTCGGCCAATTTCATCCATTAATACTAAGCTTTTCGCTGTCGCATTGTGAAGGATGTTTGCTGTCTCAGTCATTTCAACCATAAAAGTTGAACGCCCAGATGCCAGATCGTCAGATGCGCCAATACGGGTGAATATGCGATCAATGGGGCCAATCACAGCTTTTTGCGCAGGCACAAAACTGCCTATATGTGCCATAAGCGTGATTAGCGCGACTTGGCGCATATAGGTTGATTTACCGCCCATATTAGGCCCAGTGACAATCAGCATACGTCGCTCTGGTGCCAGTGCAACTGGGTTGGCGATAAATGGACTTTGGCTGACTAGTTCAACGACTGGATGGCGACCCGCTTCTATATGAATACCAATTTCATTACTAATTTGTGGGCAGTTATACCCTAATGTTTCTGCACGCTCAGCAAAATTACTAAGTACATCTAACTCCGATGCAGCTTGAGCAAATTGCTGTAATTCATGTAACTTGGGTAAAAGTAAATCGAACAATTCTTCCCAAAGTTGCTTTTCAATTGCCAAAGCTTTGCCTTGGCTTGAAAGTACTTTCTCTTCGTATTCCTTAAGCTCAGGGGTGATATATCGCTCAGTATTTTTAAGAGTCTGGCGACGTTGATAGCTTAATGGTACTTGATCAGATTGTAACCGGCTGACTTCAATGTAATAGCCGTGCACTCGGTTATAGCCAACTTTTAGCGTATTAATGCCAGTTTGTTCTTTTTCACGGGCTTCCATTTGTACTAAATAATCATTGGCACCTTCGCTAAGGCCACGCCACTCATCTAACTGAGCATTATATCCTGAACGGATAACGCCACCGTCACGGATTAGCATTGGCGGGTTATCAACAATGGCTGATTGCAATAATTGTTGTTGCTCAGGAAACTCACCTAATAAAGCTGCTAAGCGTTGCATTTCAGCTTGTTTGCAGTGACTGAGAGTTTGTTGGATTTCAGGCAACAAATCTAAGGCTTGGCGAAGGCGTGCAAAATCCCTAGGACGAGCACTACGAATAGCAAGGCGAGCCATGATACGTTCGATATCGCCTAAGGCTTTTAATTGTTGGTGTAAGTCAGCAAATAAGCCTGTTTCTATTAACTCAGAAACCGCTTGTTGTCGTTGGCTTATATGCTGTTGATCGCGCAATGGCTGATGGATCCAGCGCTGTAACATTCGGCTGCCCATTGGCGTAGCCGTTTTATCTAATACCCAAGCAAGAGTGTTATCACGAGAACCCGAAAGATTAACGGTCAACTCAAGATTACGCCTAGTTGCGGCATCTAAAATTATCGTATCAGCTTGGTTAAACATGGTAATGCTGCTGATATGGGGTAGAGCTGTTTTTTGAGTGTCTTTTACGTATTGCATAAGACAGCCAGCGGCTTGTAAAGATAAACGCGCATGGCTAACACCAAAGCCATGAAGGTCTTTTGTGCCAAACTGTTCCAGCAATAACTGGATACTAGTGTCGTAATCAAATTCCCATTCAGGGCGACGTCTAATCCCCTTAAGGTTCTCGATAAGATGCCTATCAGCTAAATCTTCACTGTATAAAAGCTCTGCTGGGCTAGTACGCTGCAACTCAGCTTCTAATGTTTCTGAATTCTCAAGTTCAACAATGACAAATCGACCTGATGACACGTCCAAGGTTGCGTAGCCATAGCCATTTTTACCTTGGTAAACCGCAGCGAGTAAGTTGTCTTGTCTTTCTTGTAATAAGGCTTCGTCAGTTAAGGTGCCAGGGGTAACAATACGAACGACTTTACGTTCTACTGGACCTTTACTGGTAGCGGGATCGCCAATCTGCTCACAAATAGCGACTGATTGACCAATTTGTACTAGCTTGGCGAGATAACCTTCAACGGCGTGATAGGGTAAACCTGCCATAGGTATTGCATTGCCGCCACTCTTGCCTCTAGCAGTAAGTGAAATCCCTAATAGTTCAGAAGCCAGTTTGGCGTCTTCATAAAATAATTCATAAAAGTCTCCCATACGATAAAACAAAAGCATCTCTGGGTGCTGTGCTTTTAGCGTCAAATATTGACGCATCATTGGGGTATGCTTTTCTAAACTTGGGTCTTCATTTACGGTCATTAAGTAGTTGCTCTTAATCTGGCTTTAATACGGGATAATAAACGGGGCTCATCTTAACAATATTTAGTTTGATTCCCAATAAGCGATGTTCATACAGTGACTTTTAGAAAGACAAGTACTGTTATTTATTACGAATTAAATCTTTGAAAACTCGATAATTCACATTCGCTCATACTAGTGTATACAGTAGTTTGTTCAATGAGGCCTTTGAGGTTTTAAAACTTATTTTGGTTATTAGGTATTGATTAATAAGATAAAAATATTATACAAATGAAATAATGTCAAAAAAGTATACAGTAACTATTGATACTGTATGATTATACAGTATACTGAGCTCATATTGTTAGACAGACAAATTTATTCGTTACCAAGTTCGCATGTCGAATTGAGTCACCTTAAAGGGATAAAGAGAATGAAAGCAGATCCAAATAAAGAGAAAGCGTTAAATGCCGTATTAGGCCAAATTGAAAAGCAATTTGGTAAAGGTTCAATCATGAAGTTGGGCGCAGATCGCACAATGGATGTTGAAACAATTTCTACTGGCTCACTTTCATTGGATGTTGCACTAGGTGCTGGTGGTTTACCAATGGGACGTATCGTAGAAATCTACGGTCCTGAATCTTCTGGTAAAACAACCTTAACACTTGAAGTGATTGCAGCAGCACAGCGCCAAGGTAAAACTTGTGCCTTTATTGATGCTGAACACGCACTTGACCCTATTTATGCGAAAAACTTAGGCGTAGATATTGATAACCTTTTATGTTCTCAGCCTGATACGGGTGAGCAAGCGCTTGAGATTTGTGATGCATTAACACGCTCTGGCGCTGTTGATGTGATTATTGTCGATTCGGTTGCTGCATTAACACCTAAAGCAGAAATCGAAGGTGAGATTGGTGATTCGCACATGGGCTTAGCGGCACGTATGATGAGCCAAGCAATGCGTAAACTTGCTGGTAACCTTAAGCAATCAAACACACTGCTTATCTTTATTAACCAAATCCGCATGAAAATTGGTGTTATGTTTGGTAACCCAGAAACCACAACGGGTGGTAATGCACTTAAGTTCTACGCTTCAGTTCGTCTTGATATTCGCCGTACAGGTGCGATTAAAGATGGTGATGCTGTTGTGGGTAATGAAACACGCGTGAAAGTGGTTAAGAACAAAATTGCTGCGCCATTTAGACAAGCTGAATTCCAAATCCTCTATGGTAAAGGGATTAACCGTACTGGCGAGTTAGTTGATTTAGGTGTAGCGCATAAGCTTGTTGAAAAAGCAGGTGCATGGTACAGCTATCAAGGTAATAAAATCGGTCAAGGCCGTGCTAATGCTGGTAAATACTTAGTTGAAAACCCAGCAATAGCTGAAGAGATTGAAACTAACTTACGTCAAATGCTATTAAGCAAAGAAAAAGAAGCAGCTCCTGCAGAGTCTGATGAAAATATTGATTTAGAAACAGGTGAAGTTTTTTAAATCGAGTTTAACTCCAAGGTAGCAGGAAGCTAACTCGAACAGCTATAAACTAAGTTATCTTTAAACGAGTTTCTCTACAGCTTGCTTGAAATTAATAAATCGCGATTGGTTTTGCCAATTGCGATTTTTTTATATTTTGAAATAGTTTGTAATGCGAGTAAGTCATTAGTAAAAATGCTTTAAAACTAGAACAGAGTTTTGCCTTTTCGAACTGCTAGGAATTTTCAGAATATAACCCTAAGATCTTGCCATCACCATCAAATCGCTAGGGTAATTAGTGAATTACAGATGATTCCCTAGTCAAGCTTGATGAAGGCTAGTTATCATGTGGTTCGTGAAATAAAGACTATTTAAGTTATCGCAATATTGTCATAACGCTCCTTTCAATTTTGATTTGGACTATTTAGGCCATAAAATTGAATTGTCGATTAACATAATCGCTCCCAAATGTAAGAAAATCGCTAATCTAAGCCGCTAGATTCTCGCACCTTCAGTTTGTTTAAGTATATAATGTTGCCAATATTCGAGCTGTTATACAGCTTCAAGATAAATAGAATTTATCCATTTAGGGCGATTTCATGTTTCAGACCACCACAGAATTAAGAAGCGCATTTTTAGCGTATTTTGGTAACAACGGACACCAAGTTGTCGACAGTAGCTCATTAGTGCCGCATAACGACCCAACGTTATTGTTTACTAATGCGGGTATGAACCAGTTTAAAGAAGCTTTTCTTGGCTTGGAAAACCGTGGTTATACTCGAGCGACAACATCACAGCGTTGTGTTCGTGCTGGTGGTAAACACAATGATTTAGACAATGTCGGTTATACCGCTCGTCATCATACGTTTTTTGAAATGTTAGGTAACTTCAGCTTTGGCGATTACTTTAAAGAAGAAGCGATTTCATTTGCATGGAACTTCTTAACTCAAACATTGAAATTACCGACAGAAAAATTATGCGTCACTATCTATGATACTGATGATGAAGCATTTGAAATTTGGAATAAGAAAATCGGCGTTGCAGCTGAAAATATTATTCGCATTGGTGACAACAAAGGCGCAGCTTACGCTTCAGATAACTTCTGGCAAATGGGTGACACTGGCCCTTGTGGTCCATGTTCTGAAATTTTCTATGATCACGGTGAGCACATTTGGGGCGGCCGCCCAGGCACACCTGAAGAAGATGGCGATCGTTTCATTGAAATCTGGAATATCGTATTCATGCAGTATAACCGTCAAGCTGATGGTGAAATGCAGCCGTTACCAAAACCTTCAGTTGATACTGGTATGGGCATTGAGCGTATTGCAGCAATTATGCAAGGTGTTCACTCAAACTACGAAATCGATATATTCCAAGCCTTAATCAAAAAAGCCGCTGAAATTATCAATGTAGAAGATTTAGAAAATAAATCATTGCGCGTTATTGCCGACCATATTCGTTCTTGTTCATTCTTGATTGCTGATGGTGTTATGCCATCAAATGAAGGTCGTGGTTACGTGCTACGCCGAATCATTCGCCGTGCAGTACGTCACGGTAATAAGCTAGGGGCGACTGAGACATTCTTTTACAAGTTATTACCTACACTTATCGAAGTGATGGGCGATGCGGGTAAAGGCCTTGTTGAAGCGAAAGCGATTATTGAAAAGTCGTTGAAAGCGGAAGAAGAACAGTTTGCTAGAACTCTTGAGCGTGGTTTAGGCATTCTAGATGCTGCATTAAACGAGTTAAGCACTAATGTGTTAGACGGTGAAACCGCATTCAAACTTTACGATACTTATGGTTTCCCTGTTGATTTAACGGCAGATGTTTGTCGTGAGCGTGATATTACTGTTGATGAAGCAGGTTTCGAAGCAGCAATGGCAGAGCAAAGAAGCCGTGCACAAGCAGCTGGTAACTTTGGTACTGATTATAATAGCGGCCTGAAAATCGAAGGTGAGACTGAATTCTGTGGTTATACCGAATTAAATGGTCAAGGTGCTGTAACAGCAATCTACGTTGAAGGTGTTGCAGTAGAGTCACTTGCCGCAGGACAAGACGCTGTCATCGTATTAGATAACACGCCGTTTTATGCTGAGTCTGGTGGACAGGTTGGTGATAAAGGTCAACTGTCTGTTGATGAGACGGTATTTACTGTCGCTGACACTCAAATTTTCGGTCAGGCTTTTGGTCATGAAGGTAAGTTAACTGCTGGAACCTTAACCCTTGGTCAAACCGTTAACGCTGAAGTGGATAAAAAACTACGTCATCGTACTCAATTAAACCATTCAGTGACGCATTTATTACATTCTGCATTACGTAATGTATTGGGCACGCATGTTAACCAGAAAGGGTCATTAGTAAACCCTGAACGTTTACGTTTTGACTTTGCACATTTTGAAGCTGTTACTGCAGCAGAACTTAAGCAAGTTGAAGAAATGGTTAACACTCAAATTCGTCGTAATCATCAACTGAAAACCGCAGTAATGGGGATTGATGAAGCCAAAGAGCAAGGCGCTATGGCGTTATTTGGTGAGAAGTACGACAACGAAGTACGTGTCGTTACCATGGGCGATTTCTCTATCGAGCTTTGTGGTGGTACTCATGTGGGCCGCACTGGTGATATTGGTTTATTCAAAATCACATCAGAAGGTGGTATTGCTGCGGGTATTCGTCGTATTGAAGCAGTAACTGGTGCAGCAGCAATGGCTTATGTAGCAGAGCAACAAGCTCAGCTTGATAAAGCGGCTTCATTACTTAAGTCTGATTCTGCTTCTGTGGTTGTAAAACTAAAAGCACAGCTTGATAAAGTGAAGCAACTTGAAAAAGAAATGTCTCAGCTTAAAGACAAGTTGGCGGCAGCAGCGAGCGCAGATATTGCTGGCGAAGCCATTGATCTTAACGGCGTTAAAGTATTAGTTAAAAAACTTGAAGGTGCAGACCCTAAATCACTTCGTGGTTTGCAAGATGAATTAAAGCAAAAGCTTAATTCAGCGATTATCGTATTAGGCATTGCAAACGAAGGCAAAGTGAACTTAATTGCGGGTGTGAGCAAAGATCTTGTAGGTAAAGTGAAAGCGGGTGAGTTAGTTGCTATGGTTGCTCAGCAAGTTGGCGGTAAAGGCGGTGGACGTCCTGATATGGCTCAAGCTGGTGGTACTCAGCCTGAGAAACTTGATGAAGCGTTAGCGTTAGTACAACCATGGTTAACAGAACGTTTAAGCTAGTAATGAACCATAACTGTTCTAACGGATAGTTTAGGTGATGATTTAAGAGATTAAACTGTTTTATTTCATCATCTTTTGATCTCAGTCGCTTTATGGCTTGAGTGATTGTTTAAGGTTTGGCATAGTAGATTTATTGATGTTGGTTAATAAGTTAACCAACATCAATATTTTGTATAATCTGGTTCAAAGCACTACAAATTAATTGGTTATAGATTTTTATGCTAATTTGATGATGAAAGCAGCAACTTGATGCGAAAGTTCTGTTTTAGCTTTGTCTAAAGAATGGTCTGCAAATGTTAACAGCTTGATACGAGCAGACTTTTAAAATGCCAAAATTCTTTGATTTTCGATTTTTTACGCTAAAAAGCTTAAAAATTTTATTGATTTAGTGTCGTCACTAATGATTTGTATTAAGCTAACACTATTAAACGCGCATATTACGGATAGAAGCTGGTGTATGCTGATTGGACTAAAGGAGCAATCGAATGCTGATTTTGACTCGCCGTGTAGGCGAAACATTAATGATAGGTGATGAAGTGACTGTTACTGTACTGGGTGTTAAAGGTAACCAAGTACGTATCGGTGTGAATGCACCTAAAGAAGTATCAGTTCATCGTGAAGAAATTTATCAACGTATCCAGTCTGAAAAATCTGGAAATAGCACCCCTGAGGGTGGCAATTTCTGATAAATCAGAATTGTTAAGCGTTATACCATTTAAGCCAGTGAAAGCTGGCTTTTTTGTGTCTGGCACAAAAATGAACCAACTTTTGATTATGAGCTTTGAATATAACCGAACCAGCTATTATTGAATGAGTTAGTCGTGTTTCGGTTTGTGTTATTTCTGTATGTCATGAACAATCTTTTAATGATTCGATTATTCTGTATAGCACTTTAGGTCTACTAAAGCTTACTCAGGTTTTGCTGATTCTCTCATCGTTGTACTCGTTTTATATTCCTTCTTCTATCCATTCTGCTATTCCTTCTTCTATCTACTCCGCTATTCCTTCTTCTATCTACTCCGCTATTCCTTCTTCTATCCATTCTACTATTCCTTCTTCTATCCATTCTGCAATTCACTCTTCAATTCATGGTTATTTTCGCGTTGCAAGCTTTGGTGCTGTTATATAAAGAAGGCTTAATATCATGATGTGGTCATGTGTACTTTTAAGGACAATAAAATCGTTGTCGATTGCAGAAGTGGATAAACTGAAACGTTTCGACTTTAAATAGTGATATTGTTTTAAAGCAAAAAAACAAAAATCGGTAGGGTGAATTGAAAATATTTGTGGCTTAAGTCGGCAATATGATTAAAAACAGTTCAAATGAATATATGTTTCTGAAAAAGGGTTTGACTTATTTTCTTCAAACAGTAATATACCGCCCAAGAAACGGAGAGGTGGCCGAGTGGCCGAAGGCGCTCCCCTGCTAAGGGAGTATGGGCTTTAAATCCCATCGAGGGTTCGAATCCCTCCCTCTCCGCCATTTCTTAAAAAATAGTAAACGATGCGGATGTAGCTCAGCTGGATAGAGTACCTGGCTACGAACCAGGCGGTCGGAGGTTCGAATCCTCCCATCCGCACCATTGCTATTTTGTGTTTGAATTATTTAATGAGCGGATGTAGCTCAGCTGGATAGAGTACCTGGCTACGAACCAGGCGGTCGGAGGTTCGACTCCTCCCATCCGCACCATTAGATTATTCAAAAGCTTTACCATTTTATATATGCGGATGTAGCTCAGCTGGATAGAGTACCTGGCTACGAACCAGGCGGTCGGAGGTTCGAATCCTCCCATCCGCACCATATAAAATTCATACCAAATTATGCGGATGTAGCTCAGCTGGATAGAGTACCTGGCTACGAACCAGGCGGTCGGAGGTTCGACTCCTCCCATCCGCACCATAATTCGGAGAGGTGGCCGAGTGGCCGAAGGCGCTCCCCTGCTAAGGGAGTATGGGCTTTAACTCCCATCGAGGGTTCGAATCCCTCCCTCTCCGCCATTATTTGCATATATTGAATATGCAACTAAGCTCAAGTAGCATTGAGCATGCAGTAAACGTAAAAAATTAGCGGATGTAGCTCAGCTGGATAGAGTACCTGGCTACGAACCAGGCGGTCGGAGGTTCGAATCCTCCCATCCGCACCATGATAAAGAGAATGCCCTGTAGATTACTACAGGGCATTTTTTTTTACGTTTAATTTATGCTTTATGACTTGGTTGACACAGATTTATCAGTACTATCTGTTATCACTCGTTCACATTGCCATATAAGTTGTTATTAACAGATAATCACAAGATCAAAACTTTCACGTTCCACCTTTCACTTTCAAGATTCTAAAGTCCCAAAACTCCTCTTATAATTTCAATCTGTTCTAGTTAACTGAACTACATAATCAATTTTTTAAAGCCACTCTCTGAAGGATTTGTTTGATTCACTAGAATAGTTAACTGCTAACAAAGCCAACCTGGTTATAAAGTTCATAAATAGTCACCTTCTAGGGCTAAAACTGGCATATTTATGCTTTTGAGCATTCATGCACAGCATTGGGGCGATTGGTTGTTCTTATTCTTGATATCTCTTTTTATATAGAAGTGGTCATAATCTTGTCATTTTTGCGATAAAACCCTCGGAATTGAATAATGTTCAATATTACTGTGAATATTTTATAGAATTATCACATAGTGAGGTTTAATTTTATTATTTTTGGTCTGACCAATTTACAGTGTGTTGGATTAATTGTTATAAATTAGTTATATTTTTCGTCGATGAAGAATCTGATATAACTAAATTAGACAGTTTGAGCTCTTTTTTATAATCTGAAATTGGTTAATATTGATTGAATAATTATTCTATGTGGTACTTAAATGATGTGTACTGCATGAAAATGGTGCAACACTGATAGGCTATATAATTTCATCGGCTTTACGCAATCGAAATGGATCCTATGTGCAATCACTGATTGAACATTAAGACAAGAGAGGATGTATGACTTCAATATCTGAGCAGTTATTTGACGCCCTAGGCGTGATGATAATGGGGATGGGCTTAGTATTCATATTTTTGAGTATGCTAATTGTCGGTATTAAAATCGTCGCCAGATTATGCAAGTCAGAGATTCAACCTACCGTTGCCTATGCGCCAGCACCTGTCGCAGCTTCAGCAACAACACTTGATCCTAAGTTAGTAGCAGCCATTACCTCTGCTATTCATCAGTATCGTGCAAAAGATTAACAGTTTAGGAGTATTTATGAGCAAGCCTTTAGCGTTAACAGATGTAGTATTACGAGACGCCCATCAGTCTATTCTTGCAACACGCCTGCGTTTAGACGATATGTTACCTATCGCTCCTTTACTGGATAAAGTTGGTTTTTGGTCTTTAGAATCTTGGGGTGGTGCAACATTTGATTCTTGTATCCGTTATTTAGGCGAAGATCCTTGGGATCGAATTCGCGAATTGAAAAAAGTGATGCCAAATACACCACAGCAGATGCTACTGCGTGGCCAAAATTTATTAGGTTACCGTCACTATGCTGATGACGTAGTGACGCGCTTTGTTGAGCGCGCACATACAAATGGCGTTGACGTTTTCCGTGTTTTTGATGCGATGAACGATGTACGAAATCTAGAGACTGCAGTAAAAGCGGTTAAACAGGTCGGCGGTCATGCCCAAGGTACGATTTCATTTACCACTAGTCCAGTTCACACTGTTGATACTTGGGTCTCAATGGCGAAAAACCTCGAAGATTTAGGGTGTGACTCGTTATGTATTAAGGACATGGCTGGTTTACTTAAACCAATGGAAGCTTATGACCTTATTACTCGTTTGAAATCACAAACTGATTTAACGGTATCAATGCATTGCCATGCTACAACGGGTTTAAGTACTGCAACGTACCAAAAAGCCATCGAAGCCGGTATTGATGTTCTTGATACTGCGATTTCTTCTATGAGCCAAACTTATGGTCATTCAGCAACTGAAACACTGGTGGCAATGGCAGAAGATAATGGCCGCTCAACGGGCTATGACATGGCGACCCTTGAAGAGATTGCTGCATATTTCAGAGATGTACGTAAAAAATATGCACGTTTTGAAGGTGCGCTTAAAGGCATTGATTCTCGTATCTTGCGTGCACAAGTGCCAGGTGGCATGTTAACTAACATGGAAAACCAGCTTAAAGAGCAGGGCGCTGCTGACAAGATGGATGAAGTATTAGAAGAAATCCCACGAGTACGTGAAGATCTTGGCTTTTTACCTCTAGTTACACCAACCTCACAAATTGTCGGCACACAGTCAGTTATTAATGTCCTGATGGGTGAACGTTATAAAACACTCGCAAAAGAAACAGAAGGCGTATTAAAAGGTGAGTACGGCGCAACACCAGCCCCTGTTAACGCTGAACTACAAGCTAGAGTACTAAATGGCGCAGAAGCGATTACATGTCGTCCTGCCGATCTTATCGAGCCTGAACTTGAAAAACTACGTACCGAGTTAAGCGACATCGCTAAGAAAGATGGTTTTAGTTTAGCGACTGAAACTGATGACGATGTGATGACGTATGCATTATTCAACCAAATCGGCCTGCAGTTTTTATCTAACCGTGGTAATCCAGATGCATTTGAGCCAGTCCCAAGTGCTGATGATATGGCTGTACCTGCTGCGAAAACAGAGAAAGGCCCTGAAACGTACACTGTTAATGTTCAGGGGCAAAACTTTGTCGTTGAGGTGAGTGAGGGTGGCGATATAAGCCAAATCGTTCCAGCAACCACTGAAGCGGGCTCACAAGCGCCTGCACCATTAGCGCCACATGCTCCTGTCAGCAATACAATCAAAACCACGATGAATGCGCCATTATCTGGCAATATTTTCAAAGTCTTGGTTAATGATGGCGATCAAGTCAATGAAGGTGATGTCATCATCATCCTTGAAGCAATGAAAATGGAAACAGAAGTGCGTGCAGAAACTGCGGGTATCATTCGTAATATATCAGTTAAGCAAGGTGATGCAGTTACAGTTGGTTCACCACTGTTAGCATTAGCGTAGGAGATAGCATGGAAGGATTAATGGCCTTTTGGTCTGAGACGGGTATTGCTAACTTCGCACCTGATCAATTATTTATGATGGCAATTGGAGGCTTATTACTTTTCCTTGCCATTTCTAAAGGTTTTGAGCCGCTATTATTAGTACCGATTGGTTTTGGTGCCATTTTAGCGAATATTCCAAATGCAGGTTTTACCGACGAAGGTGGTTTGCTTTGGTATGCCTACCATGTGGGAATTGAAACGGGGATTTTCCCGCTATTGATTTTCATGGGCGTAGGTGCACTGACAGATTTTGGTGCATTGATTGCTAACCCGAAGACCTTGTTATTGGGTGCAGCTGCGCAGTTTGGCATTTTTGCTACCTTGCTAGGTGCGATTGCACTGAACCTAGTGCCAGGGTTTGAATTTTCCATGCAAGATGCGGCTGCTATTGCCATCATTGGCGGTGCAGATGGTCCGACAGCTATTTTCTTAGCCTCGAAGCTTGCTCCTGATTTATTAGGTGCGATTGCGGTTGCTGCATACTCATATATGGCTTTAGTACCATTAATTCAGCCACCGATTATGCGTCTATTAACCAGCGAATCAGAGCGTACCATTAAGATGGAACAGCTTCGTGAAGTCAGTAAGAAAGAAAAAATCATCTTCCCACTGATGGTGGTCGGTATGACAATTCTGTTCTTACCAGCAGCAACACCGCTAGTAGGTATGTTTTGTTTAGGTAACTTAATGCGTGAATGTGGCGTGGTTGATAGACTTTCAAGCACTGCGCAGAATGAGTTAATTAACGTTGTGACGATTTTCCTTGGTTTAGCAGTGGGCTCAAAGCTGCAAGCTGAAGAATTCCTGCGCATCGAAACTTTAGGCATTTTAGTCTTAGGCGCTGTTGCTTTCAGTATTGGTACTGCGGCAGGTGTGATGATGGCTAAATTGATGTCTAAGTTATCTGGCGGCAAGATAAACCCATTAATTGGTGCAGCGGGCGTATCTGCAGTTCCTATGGCAGCGCGTGTTGTAAACAAGGTAGGTCTTGAGGCTAATCAGCAAAACTTCTTACTGATGCACGCTATGGGGCCTAACGTTGCTGGTGTTCTAGGTAGCGCTGTGGCTGCGGGTGTATTACTTGCAGTATTAGGCTAATCGTTATCAAATGTAGCGACAAGTAAACGCGAGTAATCGAATGAAGCCACTGACTAACAGTGGCTTTTTATTGGCTTAAAATTGTTATTGCGCTGATGCATGCCATTTAAGGTGTTAGACCATCCTATCCTGCTCAAATCTATTCCACCTCGTTTCAACAAACTAAGTCTCATT
>NZ_JBFRJJ010000004.1:0-130 GCF_041468785.1 Shewanella sp. 10N.286.52.E4 | reverse complement strand
AACAAACTAAGTCTCATTAAGCCTACTCGCAACAAACTAAGTCTCATTAAGCCTAGTCTCATTAAACCTACTCTCAACAAATTAAGTCTCATTAAGCCTAGTCTCATTAAACCTAGTCTCATTAAATCTA
>NZ_JBFRJJ010000003.1:0-93995 GCF_041468785.1 Shewanella sp. 10N.286.52.E4 | reverse complement strand
TTCGTGGGGATTCGTCAGGGGCAGAGTAAACTTAATCGCAAATTGGAATGGATAATATTGGAGACTGCAGCGGTGTTTGAGTTTGTTTACTCTGACCCAACATATTCAGTTACATAGTCAGAAAATGGTATTACTTCAACACCTATCATTTTTGAAAGGTATTCTTCGAAAAATACCCGATGAGATGCACCTACAATAATGACAATTCGTCCTCCAACCTCATTCGCTACCACTCTCATGATGTGAGACACCATATTTAGGTTTCTAACTTCCCATAAAGCAACTCTAGCTAACGCAGGTTCAACATCTAAATCTTTATCAACAAACATACTCCACTCTTGCCCAATAACTTGAGAGCTTTGTTCAGGGCTATTCAACCAAAGATATAAAGGCAGCCAATCCCCTGTTTGTATTGCGTGTTTTTGCAAAGCTTGAGATTTAGTTATAAACGTACTTTTTTGAAGTTCATTTCCTGCTTGGGATTTACTATAAGATGGCATTAACCTTTTAACCATGTCTTGATACATATCTTTATCAAGATGGTCATCAATAGGGTAGATCGTATTTATGCCCTCACTTAACGCTAAGTTAATTGCGATATTGAGTGTTTCATTATTTTTTGTAGCACGCGCATTAAGATAGGCTTTTAAATCTGAGGACAATTGAGAAGTGTCATTTTCTGTTAATTTTAACCAGTGTAGTGTTGCGGTATCAGGGTAGTAGCCTGCAATAGATAGTCTTATAAGTTCGATTCGCTTTTCATCGGACAAATTATTTACTATTTCAAACTGTTTCATTTTCTGTATTGCTTCAGTGGCAGAAAGTCCTAATGATGATTGTTCTTTTTTTGCGATACCAAGTAGTTCATCACCCACAAAGCTTGTTAAAGTTTCATGATATTCAACAGAGCCATTAAGCATTGTAAAAATATCTTCACCTCGAAGTGATTCGACTGCAATCGCTGTTGGTTTAAACTTACCTAAATAACCTCTAATTTCAGACAGGTCGATCTCTTCTTTAATACTTTTTAAATGCATCGTTCCTAAGACCATTACCTCAGTCTTCTGTTTAACACGTGCATTTAGACTTTGTATATCTTGCTTTGCATTTACCAAGCTAGGTAATAAAACCAGAGCTGCAAAAATGACTCTTATCATTCTGTTATCCTTAACCTTCAACTCACTCTAATAATGAAAAAAGAACATACCATAATAGAAAAATATTACAATTTTTAACAACTTACCTTTCGTTGGGATATACTTTTATTATTATCGACAACAAAACTTAACATGCCACCCATTATTAAAAAGTATTGGAGACTGCTACGTGTTTGGATTTAGTTTACTCTGATCCAACATATTTCAGATGTCACTTTCCACCCTAATAATATCACCACTGATTAAGCTATTTTTTTGTATTTGCGGTTTGCCAATTAAGAGTTAGCTAAACTCACTACTTAGGTGGTTAAAACGACGAATTGTTCATTTATTACACAGTCGCAGTTGAATATGATTTAATTTATTTATGATTTTATTTTGATTAAAACTATTTTAAATAACTTTAAATCAAGCCCTTAAGTGATAACCACAAAACTTGGCACGCAGCTTGTAATAACCTAGGTGTACCCCATAATTGAAAAGGAAGACACCATGTTTAACTCAAGCTCAAATACAAATTTAGTCACTCGCTCAGCATCTACAAAAACTAACCGTACATTTAAAAAATTAGCGTTAATTGCCGTTATTGCAACAGCAAGTATTGGCGCTCAAGCGAACGAATTGAGTAGTGCTGATGTCGTAAGTGCATTAGAAACACGTTTTACTGAAGCAACCACAGAAATGCTACAAACTGCGAAACAAGAAATTACTTTGAATCTGCAAAGTCACATCGCAGAGCAACTATTTGAGCTAAGTACTTCTCTTGAGTTGACTGAATCAGTAACAGAGTCAGATACAGCATTAGTCAGTAATGAGGACTAATAAATGGATTTAATGATGTTACTTAATTTAGCAGACCCATTAATCTCATTGCTTCTGCTTCCCGTTATCAGCTTTATTGTGTGTTCGTTGTTGATATGCGGGTTGCAGTGGTACCAATTTAGAAGCATCAATGCTATTTCCAAAGAGTTTGTTTCATTGAAGATGGCGAGAGAAACAATATAACTTAACATGCCACTCATTGTTAAAAAGTAAAATAACAACTTCTACTTGGATTGCGATGACCTTTTATGACTCTTTGCTATTCAAATTCAGTCTGATGCTAAATAATCCCCCGTAAACACTTAACATACCACCCATTGTAAAAAGTAACGTAATGACTTTTTAGTTGAAATCCTATAACTCTACAAGAGCGTCTTTCTCAGTTTTATAGCGTATGAGAAACAAGGCATTGTAAGTCCCAATAGGAATGTCCACTTGCAAGTATTTTGAACAAAAATAGGATACTGTGGACTAAAAGAGTACATGTAATTTTAAAATGGAGTTTAAATTGCTAAAAATAAAACCATTAATCCTCGTTAGTGTTTATATTGCTATTTCTGCATTTCCCCCCAATGTTAGCGCCGCTCCTAGTGAGCAGGATATTGATAGTATTTTTTCCGACTGGGAGCAAGATGACCAGCCTGGTGGCACTGTTGCAGTAATTAAAGAGGGAAAACTCATTTACAGTAGAGGATATGGCCTAGCCAATATCGAACACTCAGTCCCTAATACTCCAGCTACCGTTTATAGAATTGCATCGACCTCAAAGCAATTCACTGCTGCTACGATCCTTTTGTTAGCGCAGCAGAAAAAATTGAATTTAAACGATTCGCTCTACTCTTTCTTTCCTGAGTTTCCAGATTATGCAAAAGGCATCACCGTAAAACATTTACTCCATCACACCAGTGGAATGAGAGATTATTTTAATCTTACAGAATTAAAAGGTTTTAGAGCTGATGATTACTATGATGACACGAACGTCATGGAGTGGTTAACCACTCAGCCATCACTTAATTTCACCCCTGGGGAGGAGTTTTTATACAGTAATTCAGGTTATTGGCTGCTTGGACAAATAGTGCAAAAGGTAACAGGTACTTCAATGGCCTTATTCGCTGACAACGAAATTTTTAAGCCACTGAAGATGCAAAGTACTCTGTTCCATAATAATCATAACCATATTGTTAAAAATAAAGCCTATGGATATACCCCCTTCTCTGGACCTGAATTCGAAATTAACATGTCAACATTGGATCTTATTGGTGATGGCGGCATTTTGACTACCGTAGAAGATTTGAAAAAATGGGACGATGAGTTTTATCAACAAAAAGTGCTTGATAAAAACTTTTGGGAAATGATGACAACCGTCGGAAAACTCAATAACGGTGAGCATCTTGAATATGCTTCAGGTCTACGTATAAGTGATTATAAAGGGCTTAAACAAATAGACCATGCAGGGTGGTTTGGCGGTTTTAAATCAAACTTGATTAGATTTCCAGAACAACAATTTTCAGTCATTGTTCTTGCGAATAGAGAAGATGCTTATTCAACAGGTTTAGCCCGTCAAGTAGCCGATCTATATTTAAGCCAATTCTATGAAAAAGAAGTTGAAAGTACGCCGCAGTTTGTTGAGCTTAACGTTGATCAGCTAAAGGACTTTTCTGGTCACTATTGGAGCAAAGATAGAAATGATTCGCGTCAAGTGTATATTAAAGAAGGAAAATTAAAGTTATCGCCCTCCCCTAATAGAGAATTCGATTTAGCAGCTTTTTCCGAAAACCAGTTTAAGCTAATGGGCGTAAAAGCCAACGTCATTATGACTTTTATGCCAAAAAGCAACCAAATGTCAGTCTCGGTGAATGGCCGAGAACCTTTTATATGTGATGAGTACACGCCTGCCAATTACACTAGTGATCAATTAGTCCAATTTACGGGAAGCTTTCACAGTGAAGCACTAATGGTCAATTATCACATCAAGGTAGTTGATGGTGAGCTACAGCTCTTTATAGGCAACCGCCAGGTTTCACAACTTAATGCAACACAACCAGACATGCTGGTCAGTCCCAACCTTGGCGTCATCAATATCGTAAGAGACCACGAGGGTGTGATCAGTGGATTCGAAATGTCCTCAAATCGAGTTAAACATGTCCAGTTTGAAAAAGTCTTGATTACACCGTGAATGAGTAGAACATAACAAAATTAATCTGAACCTGATCCGTTCATGAAAAAGTGGGTCATGAATAAGTGGGGGTAAAGCCTGACTCCCTTCACGAAATAATTTTTAAAAACAAAACATTAAAAAAGAATGGAACATTCATGCCATTTGGTGTTCAAATTTACCGCCAAACAAAAGTCACCACGATTAAATGCCATTAATGCATAAAACTCGTTGATAAAGTTTATTCTGTATAATCGAAAGCTTAATAAATGGTGGCTCTCTTTCAATCACAGGGCTTGGACGTAGCATTGAAAGTAAAGTGTTTGGGGGAAAGATTAAACGTCTCAATAGGCTTTGTAATAATGGAAGGCTAATCTATGAAAAAATCAATTTTACTGTTATGCATGTTAACTCTGCAAAGCTGCATGGAGGTTAATTTTGATGACGTAGAGAAGAATTATTTTGACAATGAAATTAATTTTAAGAAATTATCAGTTATTGGCTGCGCGATTCAAAATGAAGTTAAATCTAATTTTAATTACAAAGTTGGTGATATAAAAAAGAGAGAGGATAACTATAATACTGCATTAAATAATGACTATAGTAATAATGCTTTTTTTGATGTTACTTCTGAGAAGCTAGATGAAGTGACATTAAGCATGTTTAGAACTCTCGATAAAAATCTGATTAAGCTAGCTGTTGATGAAGCTTTGGTTAGGGTTACAAATAAATGTATGATTTTTGTTCCTTATGAAGATATTAAAGATGAAGTTTATTATGTTTATAATCCTAGTATAGGAATTATAAACAATTTTATTAAACCTAATCTCAAACGTAGCTCTAATCTGCTGTCATTGAATTGGTATTATTATGTGGAATAATTAACGACCCTACCTCTGCTTGTAGTAAATTAAAAATCAGAAGAAGTCGAGCAGAGTTAACTTAATCGCAAATGGGAATATTGGAGAGTGCAGCGGTGTTTGAGTTTGTATATTCTGACGCAAAATATTCATTTACCCCAACATGTTCCCAAAAACTGAGTTAGTTTCTCTACCTCCAATAAATTTTATGCTAACTTCAATTTCTTCCATATATTGGCTATAAACTGTCTGTCTACAGCGTCAAATGGATTATCGGCGACCACATAAGATGAGGTCGATTTTGTCATTGCAAATAATTCACTGTTGGGGTTAATGCCGTTTTCGTCTATGGCAAGGTTATTGAACAAATCAACCACCACAGTTTTTAATTCCGCCAATAATTGTTCAAAAACTTGCTGCACCTGCTGGATAAACACATGGTAAGGCTCGTTACCACTTAACATAAAACTGGAGCCCGCCGTCCCCACTAAATTAATACCTTCTTTGATATAGTCAATCTCAGACAAATGCTGGACCCATAGCTTGTCGATGGCGTGCATAACTACAATATTCAGGGCTTCATTGAGCTTTTCATCGCTCACGACTGTACTGAGATTTTGCCAACGCGGTGTGACTTTGCTTTTAAACTGCTCAGCCCCATCCCCCAGTAAAATGTCATTTCGTAGTTGGTGGATCATTTGCCTTTGTTGTTCAACCAAATCACTGTATTTGTACAACGCTTTGCGTCTATCAAGATTCGCGCCTTCTAGTACTCGCTGGCCGTGGGCAATTTTTTTGCTTATACGGGCATTAGATAGCAACTCCCCTGTGTCACTTTTCCCAGACAACAAGCCATCATGCCCCAAGTGATTAAATAATTTGTCTTCAAGGCTGACAAAATATTGCGAAGACCCTGGCTCGCCTTGCCTTGCCGCCCGTCCCCGTAATTGATCATCAATCCGTCTCGACTCAAATCGGCTAGTGCCGATAATATGCAGGCCACCTGCCTTTTTTACTTGTATATTGCTTGCAGTGTCTTTTGCCCCCAGTAAAATATCTGTGCCGCGTCCGGCCAAGTTGGTACAGATGGTAACGGCCCCAAAAGCACCTGCCTGAGCAATTATTTGGGCTTCCTGCTCATCATTTTTAGCATTGAGCAGACAACACTCAATCCCTTTTTCAACTAACAAAGCACATAAGTTTTCAGACTCACGGACATTGGGCGTGCCCACTAAAACAGGTTGCCCAGTACGTTGAATCAAGGATATTTCATTGCAAATGGCAATGGTTTTTTCGGTTTTTGTACTGAACACCCGATCTGGCTTGTCTATTCTAATGCAGGGTTTACGCGGTGGAATAACACAGGTTTTTAATTGGTATAACTGCTCAAGCTCTTGCGCTGCCAACACCGCGGTGCCGGTCATGCCGCTCACTTTCTTAAACAAACACATCAAATGTTGCAAGGTGATCGAACCTAGGGTTTGACCTTCCTTTTTGACTGGCAGACCTTCTTTGGATTCCAATGCCGATTGCATACCATCAGGCCAGCGGTGCTTTTCGGCAATTCTACCTGTGAATTCATCAACCAGTTTGATGCTGTTGTCTTTAACTATGTAATCTATGTCTTTGACCAGCAAAACCTCGACGTGCAGTGCTAGATTGACGCTGGTCAGCAAGGGCAAATTATCGATATCAAATAGGTTTTCACAGCCAAATTGTTGCTCTATTTTACGACTGCCGCTGTCCGTCAAATGAACAGAGGTGCTAAATTCATCGACCGCATAATCGTTTGTTTTGTCTAATTGTTTAATTACCGTCGCAATGTGCGTCAGTTGATCATTGTTTTGGTGGATATCACCTGAAATAACCAGAGGAATACGGGCTTCGTCAATTAGAATCGAATCGGCTTCATCAACAATGGCAACATCTAATCCCGACAATACTTTTTGCTGTTTATAATGCACCAATTGATCACGTAAATAATCAAAGCCAACTTCTCGGGCTGTGGCATAAACAATGTCGCAGGCATGAGCTTTTTTGCGTTGTTTACCCGACATGCCAGCTTGGATCATATCCACGCTCAAACCAAAAAAATGATAGAGAGGCTGTAAAAAGTGACTGTCTCGTTTAGCCAGATAGTCATTAAAGGTGAGTACGTGAACTTTGCGGCCAGCTAATGCGTTAACAATAACGGGGGCAGCTGCGGCCAATGTTTTACCTTCCCCGGTTTTCATATCGACAATATAACCGTCATGTAATGCTAACCCTGCCAACATTTGGCTATCGAAGGGCCTCATGCCTAATCGTCTGTTTGATATTTCTGACACAAAAGCAAAAATTTTAACTTGAGTGGGTATATTCATTGGCGGGGAAATAGAAGCACACAGTGATTGTAGCTGTGCTTTGAGTTCATCATCACAAAGCGATTTCAATGTCTCGCTGAAGGAGTCTATTTGTGTCAACGTTCTCTTAAACGGTTTAAGGTCGGATTCAATCGATGACCTTTGCAGTTTTTCCATAACCCTTTTAAACATACTTCCACCTGTTTGTTTATGCTTAAATTATATATTGGTTGTGGAAAGGCTTAATTCAAGTCAAAAGCCTTTAAATCCTTGTTTTACAATCTATTCAATGCTAACTACCGCACCTAAAATAACTCCTAAAGCAATGATTTTGTTTCCAATTAATAAAGAAAACTTTAAAGTAAATAAGTTGAAAGTAAGTGGGTAGAGTCGGTGTGTAGAGTGATTGGCAAGAGCAACTTAATCTAAAACTCATCAATTCAAATTAGGTCGGACCCAATAAGGTGAATGCTGTATCAATGGGGATGGCAAGACGTTTGATGCAAGAAGCTAAAAGGGAAATGTTGTTGTTTTCCTTTCGTCCAGTATGGGCGAAGCGCCACGACTTTCTCCGCCATTAAGGCCGCAACAAATAGAATAAATGGATCAGAGTAAACTTAACCTCTTTGGCTACAAGTCTATATGAAACAAGTAAAATGTAATTCAAATTTCCAATTTTTCTATACAAAGTCAACGACAAATGAATTTCACATGAAAAGTTAATTATTACCCCTAACGTTTAAAAATTAACATTAATTCATTTGAAGATTGAACAAAAAAAGCGCAACCTAACAATTAGAGCTTAAACTCTAATATAGGATATGCCTTACTCATTTTAAAATTTATGTATTTAATTTGAATAATAAACGCTAGGAGAGCTTTCATCTTCGCTTTATAGAGTCACTGTAAAGCCAGTTTCAGCTATGAAGATAGCAAAGGTATTAACAATGAAAAATCAACAAGGTTTTACGCTAATTGAATTAGTCGTCGTCATCATTATTCTAGGCATACTCGCTACCGTCGCTGCGCCAAAATTTCTCAATTTACAAGGTGATGCTAGAGTCAGTTCTCTTGCAGGAATGAAAGGCGCAATTCAAAGTGCCAATGCACTTGTTTATTCTAAAGCAAGTTTAGCAGGAGTAGAAAAATCCGCCCTCAACACAGATTTAGATATTGGTACTGGTGAAGTACTCTTTACCGCGTACGGTTATGTGCTTGCCACCAACTCTGATTTAGAAAATGTACTAGATGTAGAGTTTAATCATGCCACATCCAGTACAGATCCAACCATCACTCATAATAATAATGCTGAATGGACTATTTACGCTGATGGTAATGGCGATGCATATATATGGCAAAAAGGCGCACCTGCAACCTGTAAATTGACATATAAACAAGCTAAAAGTACGACTGAGTTACCAAGTTATCAAATAACAACTGATTCTACTAAATGTTAGAACTGGAATAGGAATAAGTAAGTCAGAGTAAACTAAACCTAAACTTTATTAATTCAAATGAAGTCAGACGCTAGATGATTCCATGTTGTAAGTGTCCGAGTGCGTTAAATAAATTAATTAATGAAAGTCTAAAACTCTACAAGAGCGACTTTCTCAGCTTTCAGGGTGTAAAAATTGAGAATTAATGGATCAGAGCCTGACCATAACGACTCAGGCTAAATAACTAATGTTTAGGGCTAGGGTTAGAATTAGGATTAGGATTAGGATTAGGGCTAGGCTTAGAATCAGCGGAGAGGATTGTGTTATCTCTCTCAGTAACTCATGCAGGAAGAATGCGATGATATAAGCCTTTGCCCAATTCACAGTTAGGCTATTTTAACAGTCATCATCGACTAGAGTTAATGTTTTAGTCGCTACTCGATTTACATTATCAAGATCAACGCCATATCTTAAATAACAAGATGTTAGTGCTCTAGGCGCATCATATTCGTTATCCACAGTTCCCACATTATTAGCAAACGTAATCACATATGCATTATCTGGGCTTACACCTTGACCACCCGCCCACTCACTCTTATCTAAATCCATTGATTCAGCTTGATTGCTCCACATCTCGAATTCATAGTCATGCACAATGCCGTAGAATAGCGATATCCCTTCAGGAGTATCATAAGCAGGTGATTTTTCTTCACCTTCTATTGCTGCAGCAGCAAAATATAGCGAATCGTTAGAATGAATTGCGCCTTTTAGACCATTTAAAGCACTAATACGTGCATCGCGTTGAAGGTTGATAAATTTAGGCGCTGCATAAACAGCTAAAATACCTAAAATAATAATCACGACAACAAGTTCAATTAAAGTAAAGCCACGTAGTTTTTTGCTCATGTAACAGTCCGAAAAATAAGAATAAATAAATTATAACTCGATACATGTCGTCAAAAGGCCTTATTCCATATGGAATAAACAATATTCCATATGGGGTACTTGGATGTGTCAGGAGGGCCCCAAGGCAGAGTAAACTTAATTTAAAACCCAATAAATAAAATAGCATCAACCAGAGATTGAATGAGTAGGTGCATAATTCGTGAGATCAAAGTCAGACCTCCTTCAACTTTTTCACACTTCCCCTAACAAGCTGTTACACTGCGCACCCTAAAAATTTGTTAGCCCTAAACGACACGAGTTTATCTTGCTCTCCCCCTAAACCCGTTGTCCCTTTGAGTGTGCGAATTACCCAATAAATGATTGCTTTAGCCGCAATCGATTAGAACATGCCTATACTTAGCTTGTGTTAACAATAAGTCTCAGCGTTCATAACCCCATATACAGGTCCCAATCATGTTTAAGAAATCGAGTATTTATCCTCCGGTTTTCTTCCCTTCTGTGCTGCTTATATTTGTCATGGTATTTATCTGTGCGGTTTGGCCAGAGCAAGCCAGCATCTTTTTCAAATCCATTCAAAGCTATTTAGAAGTCAAAGCAGGATGGTTGTATATTGTTGGGGTCGCGATATTCCTTATCTTTATCATCTTTGTCATGGTCAGCCGTTTCGGAGATATCAAACTAGGTCCTGATCACTCCGTCCCTGATTACAGCTTTAAAAGCTGGGCCTCGATGTTGTTTTCTGCCGGCATGGGAATTGGATTAATGTTTTTTGGCGTTGCTGAACCCGTGATGCATTATCTCGCGCCACCTGATGCAACACCTGAGACACTGGAAGCCGCTAAAGAAGCCTTGAATATTACCTTTTATCATTATGGTATTCATATTTGGGCGATTTATGCCGTTGTGGCACTTAGCCTAGCGTACTTCTCATACCGTCATAAATTACCCTTACTGCCTCGGTCTGCGTTATATCCTTTAATTGGAGAGCGCATTTACGGCCCTATCGGCCATGCCGTTGATACGTTTGCGGTGCTCGGCACCATGTTTGGTGTCGCCACCTCTTTAGGTTTTGGCGTGCTGCAAGTTAATTCAGGCTTAAGTTATTTATTTGATGGGGTGCCAAATAACCCAACAGTGCAGGTGATTATCATTATGATGATCACCGCTATCGCAACACTCTCTGTTTTTGCAGGCTTAGACAAAGGCGTTAAACGCTTAAGTGTACTCAACCTCACGCTGGCCTTGCTACTGTTAACTGCGGTTTTACTGCTCGGCCCGACCGTGATGTTACTGCAAGCATTTGTGCAAAATACCGGGGGCTATTTAAGCGATATTGTTGGAAAAACCTTTAATCTATATGCCTATGAGCAAAAAGATGATTGGTTAGGTGGCTGGACATTATTGTACTGGGGGTGGTGGATTTCATGGTCGCCATTTGTCGGTACCTTCATTGCTCGAGTCAGTCGTGGCCGTACCATTCGTGAGTTTATCGCTGGGGTGTTATTTTTCCCTACTGGGGTGACATTCCTGTGGATGACGGTATTTGGTAATAGCGCCATCGACCTAATCAGAAACCAAGGCGCAACCTATCTATCTGAAGCCGTATCAAGTGATGTGTCAGTAGCCTTGTTTAGATTTTTTGAGCATCTACCATTTTCGACCGCATTATCAGTGTTAGCCATTTTCTTGGTGGTAACTTTCTTTATTACTTCGTCTGATTCTGGTTCGTTAGTGATTGATAATTTAACCTCAGGCGGCAATGAGCAATCACCCGCAGGCCAACGTGTATTCTGGGCCATATTACAAGGGGTTGTTGCCAGCGTATTATTACTGGCTGGGGGGTTACAAGCACTACAAACAGCTGCCATTGCCAGTGCGCTGCCCATTATGATTGTCATGCTTTTGATGTGTATTGGTTTATATAAAGCCTTGCAAGATGATCGCTTAAAACTTGAAAGCGTGCAGCAACACCATACTGGGGTTCAATTTGCCAAAACTAGCATAAGTTGGAAAGAACGAGTCAATATATTGGTGTCTCACCCCAGTAAAGAGGATGCGCAACAATTCTTGAATACTGTTGCTAAGCCTGGCTTAGAAGAAGTGGTAAAAATATTTTTAGCCAACAATACCCCTGCTGTTATTACTCAGCATGATAAACGGGTGCGGTTATTGATTGGTAACAATGAAGCATTACAGTTTGCTTATGGTTTGCGTATTCGCGCATTTACAATGAATGGCGCTGATATCGAAGGCTTTGCTAGCGAGCAGGATTATTACCGAGTAGAAGTATTTTTAGAGCACGGCGGGCAACATTATGATGTGATGGGATACACCCAAGAGCAAATAATCGCTGACGTGATTAATCAATATGAACGTTACCTGCACTACCAACATCTATCTAATTCTGAGTTAGTAACAGACTAATCGGATAGCTAAGCCAGTATGAGAATGTACTCATACTGACGCTATTGCTTAACCCAAGTATTCAGCTTGCAGGTGACATTCAGGCTACCGACACTTCAGTCACTTTAGCTATCTGAATAGGTAAATTGAAAGTGATAACCAGCCAGAACTCATTACATCTTTATCAATAAAGTTAAGTAATAAGTTAATCCAGACATTAGAAATGGTATTTAACGAGTAAGCTAGTTACGCTTTGGTCAGTATCAAAGCCTGAACTGCTTTTTATACCGTATTTATTCTTCCAATAATCATATTCAATACCAACTAGTAACGCGCTATCACCTAACCCTACTTGTTTGCCTAAGTCATATTTTAGCTGTGGGTTAAAATGGAAGTTTTTCTCATAGCTGCCATCAGAATCGACTACCCAATCAATAAAGCCATCAAATACGATCGTTGATTCGCCAACAGGCCAACTCATTTTCCATGTTGGAGTAATTTGCCATGTATCGCCATCACGGCCATCAGGTAAACGCTTATACATATTTAATTGGAAAAAATCGAAACCTGGAATCGCTAAATCAAAGCCTGCACCAATTAAGAATGATTCAACATCACCTTCACCAAACTCCACGGTAGTCGCAATTAATACGTCTTTTACAAAACCCATTTCTACAGGTTTATCTAACATTTTGCTAAAGCTAAAACGTGGGGCGAACTCACCGTAATAGGTTGTTTCGCCATTTAAAAAATCTTCTTCGCCATTATATTTAGTAAAGTCCACAAACATGAACAAATCACCGATATTCCAGCCACTAGCATGTTCAAATGTGATCGTTTGCTGGGTTTTCGGGTTCACTTTAAAATTATCACCATACAGATAAGACAAACTATTATCTTGCCAATGGACTATCTCTGTTGAAGTTGCGTCATTTGCAGCAACAAAAGGAGCCTGACAAAGCAGTATCAAGGCGAGAAAACGTTTCATATTAAGTCCTTGTAAATATAAGTTTTGTAAAACATACAGTGATGATTTTGCATGTAAAACAGCAAACACCTTTTGTCCTTATTTCAGAACAGCTCCAACTATTATGACATTTAGCTTAGTCACTTTTAAGTAGATAAATACTCCAAAATATAACAAGTGTGTTTTGATAAGCATAAACAGGCAAGTAAATAAGTAGACCAAAAGTAAACAGAATTTTGATCAAATACTATATTGAATAGAAGTAATAGATAACCACCCAATTAAATAATCGAACGGCATAATTGTTTGGTTTAACACGATCAAAAAAGGGGAACAATCTCTGTTCCCCTTTTGGGTCTTCGCCAATATAGGCATTCAGACTAATTTAGCCCTATGCGATATACGACGTACAATATATACGATATGCAGAACTAAGATTTAGCCACACCAAAAGCATCATCAAACGTCTGGTCTAAACTTGCGTGATCCACTTTATTACCCTTTAATCGCTCAACCACAAGGTAATTAACTGGCACCAAAATCAAGGTGATAAAGGTGGCAAAGATAATCCCGAAGCCTAGTGAAATCGCCATTGGAATTAAGAACTGCGCTTGGGTAGACTTTTCGAGTAGCAAGGGCATCAGACCAATAAAGGTAGTTAAACTGGTCAACATAACCGGTCTAAATCGTTTTGTGCCTGCGGTTAATACCGCCTCGGCTAATGGCATACCTTCAATACGTTTTTTATTGATAAAATCCACCAGCACTAACGAGTCATTAACCACAACCCCTACCAGTGCAAGCATCCCTAAAATACTGAAAATGGTGAGTGGCGATCCCATAAACCAGTGACCGAGTACTGCACCAATTAAACCAAAGGGGATCACACTCATCACAATTAGCGGCTGAATGTATGATTTGAACGGTATCGCCAATAGGCTATAAATCATAAACAACACAAACACTAAGCCCCACTGCAATGAACCAAAGCTGTCTCGTTGCTCACGCGCTTCTCCTTCAAGCGAATGGCGCACACCAGGATATTGCTGCACTAAACCATCAAGATAGACCTTAAGATCGGCTTGAAGCACTGTCATATTGGTGTTGTCTTTATCCACATCCGCAGTGACATTTAACACTCGATAGCGATCGATTCTTCGAATACTAGATGGGCTTTTACCTGAGGTCATTTTCGCCACATGGCCAAGCGGCACTTGTGTGCCTTGACTGGTGGTAATCAATACCTTTTTAAGGTCATCCAATGACTGACGTTCATCCAATGGCAAACGTAACATTACCCGCACATCATCACGGCCACGTTGTATACGTTGCACTTCGGCGCCAAAATAGAAACTTCTGACTTGGCTTGACACTTCCTGACGGGTTAAGCCTAAGGCTTTACCTTGCTCGGTTAACTCAATTAACAGCTCTTCTTTACCGTTAGATAAACTGTCGGCAATATCAAATACGGTCGGATAGGTTTTCAAGTGTTGTTTCACTTGGTCGGCAATTTCTCGCAATGTCTCAAGGGAATTCGCACTTAACTGCACATCAATTGGATCAGAGCTTCGGCCGATTTCAGCGCGATAGGTCACAGACTCCGCCCCCGGAATATCACCGACACTACGGCGCCACTCAGTTAGTAACTGCCGTGAAGTAATATCTGACTCACGCTTTTCTGCAGGGGTGATTTCAAAACGAACGCCCCCCGCATTTGATGTGCCACCGCGGCCACCTGTGGTCGCTAGAATATTAATGATCACACTCTCGCCCGTATCTTCGTCTCGATACTTTTCTTGCAGCGCCTCAGCTTTAGCGGCAATAGCAATAATATGTGCGTTAGTCACCTCAAATGGGGTGCCTGCTGGCATGGTCAAGTTAAGACGTACCGTTTCACTGGGAATGCGCGGGAAGAAGGTAAACTTGGTCCAGCCCGTAGCCAGTAACGCTGCAATAATCAGCAAAATACTCAGGAATAAACTTAACGTAGCAGTTTTATGCTTTAGCGCTATGCGCAAGAATGGTTGATAAAACTTAATAATTGCATGTTCAAACCCATCTGCGAATTTTTGCTGAAACACCTCAAACTTATTGTATTGGTCCTTATCGTTACGCAGTTTAATGTACTTTAGGTGAGCAGGCAGAACAAACTTAGACTCGATTAATGAGAACAATAAAACTGGGATAACTACAATCGCAATCTGGCCAAATATTGCCCCTCGATTCCCCTCGATAAACAACATAGGTAAAAAGGCAGTAATCGTTGTAAGAATACCAAAGGTCACGGGCGCAGCCACTTCTTGCGTACCCAAAATCGCCGCATGTTCGCCATTGGGAGAAGTCTTGAGATGAGTATAAATATTCTCGCCGGTCACAATCGCATCATCGACCACAATACCCAGTACCAGAATAAAACCAAATAAACTGATGACGTTTAATGAAACACCAAAAAACGGCATAAAGATAAAGGCGCCCATAAAAGACACTGGAATACCAATAAACACCCAAATCGCAATGGAAGGACGTAAAAACAGTGTCAGCAATAGCAGAACCAAAATACCGCCCTGCAGTGCACTGCCTGTTAACGTGGCAATACGGTTTTTAACGATTTCAGAATCATCATCCCAGTAGCTAAGGCCATAACCTTCAGGCAGTGTTGCCTGACGTGAATCAATATAGCCTTTGACCTGATCAGCAACATCAATCGCACTTTGTTGGCCAATACGATAGACATCAATAAAGGCAGCCTGCTGGCCATTAAAACGGGTTCTTACTGGGGTTTCTTCAAAACCATCTTCGACATTAGCAATATCACCTAAGCGAATAATGGTGCCATCTGCAGCAGATTTAATCGCGATATTGGAAAACTCATCTTTGTAATAAGCTTGGCCTTTTGAGCGCAGTAAAATATCGCCGCCTTGGGTTTTTAAGTTACCCGCTGAGATATCGGTACTGGAGGCATTAATTGCCCGCGACACTTCACTAAGGGTTAAATTATATTGGCGTAACTTGTTTTGCGATAATGCTAACGACACCTCATAGTTACGCACCCCGCTTAAATCCATTTGGGTCACGCCATCAAGTCGCAGTAATTCATCACGCACGACTTCAGCAAACTCAATGGTTTCTTTTTCGCTGTATTTACCTGTTACCGTCACTGCAATCACTTCACGCTTTCGCTGGGCAAGCGCTATTACAGGTTTTTCAGCATCAGCAGGAAAGGTATTAATCGCATCGACTCTACTTTTAATATCGGCCAACATGTCACGAGGGTCGTAGCCACTATCAACCTCAATCGTCACCCGAGAGGATGACTCAGATGAACTCGACGTGATTTTTTCAATCCCTTCTAAATCTTGCACCGCTTCTTCAATGCGAATTGTCACCCCTTTTTCGACATCTTCAGGGGTAGCTCCACGCAGCGAAACACTTACTGATATTCGTTCAGATTCAACCGTTGGAAATACCTCTAGCGGGATCTGCGTAGACAATGAACCTAAACCTAATACCAGTAGCAACAGCATCAACAAATTGGCTGCGACATGGTTTTTAGCAAACCAAGCAATCATGGTCGTTGCTCCTCTTTGGTCGCTTTATCTGCTGCCTTTTCTGCGACTAGCTTAGCTTTAGGCGGCTTATCACCTCGACGCGGACCAGGTTCACCTTTATCAGACTGAGCGGCTTTACTCGTTTGGCCCACGATTGAGACTGGCGTGCCAGAACTCACTTGACCAAGGGAAGTCGTGACCAATTCATCGCCACTTTGCAAGCCTGCTCTAATTACTGAGTCTTGGCTGTTTTGCCATCTTGTGGTGATTTCTCTGCGCAGTAATACGCCGTCATTTACCACATAGACATAAGCGCCTTGATAAATAGCTTTAGTTGGAATAACTAACGCTTGCTTAAGTTTTTTACCGGCAATATTAGCTGTCAAGTATTGTCCAATTTTAAGCGGCATTTGCTGACTTGCTTGATACACAAATGGGTCGTCAATTTGCGCGACAACGTAAAGCTGCTGCGAGTTACTGTCGATGGCCCCTTCAGTGCGAATAAGTTCTCCTTCCCACTTTTGCAAGCCAATTAAATCCGACTCAAAACTTACTTTGGCAACGCTTTTCTTACCTTGCTCAGGGAGCTCAACTAAACCTAAATCGCTGTTGTTAATCGGTAAGCGAATTTCAACATAATCGGTTGCGTAAATAGTGGCTAACTGGCCATTGGTTGACACTACGCGGCCGACATCAACATGCTTTTCGAGTATTCGTCCTGAAAATGGTGCGACCACATGAGTTCGCTCTAGTGCTAAATTGGCTTTCTCTAATGACGCTTGATTAGATAACATTGCCGCTCGCGCTGCGGCTAATTGTGGCTCACGTAATACTAATGAGGTTGGCTCACGGCCATTACTAAGACGCTGCCAATCTGCAAGTGCCTGATTGGTGCGGGCTTGTTCTTCTAACAATTGTTGTCTCGCCAGCATTAATCCAGATTCGGCAATTTTTACTTCTGCTTGATAATCTCGGTCATCAAGCTGGACTAACACTTCCCCTTTTTCAAAAAAGCCACCTTCACGGAAGTTAGGGCTAATAGATAAGATTTGCCCTGATGCTTGCGTGACTAACACACTTTGGGTACGCGGTTTTACCACGCCAAAGCTGCTCACCTGAATCTGATAATCCTGCGGTTTAACTATCAGTGTTTCTACCGACATTGCTGCCACAGCCATTGGTTTACCACGTTTGCTACTTGGTGGATTTGAAGTAATCACTATGATACTGACGATAGCAATCGCAATAATGCCTGCGGGGATAAGGTATTTCTTATTCATCATATTATTCTTCTTCTGTAACACTCGCATCCAGATCGCCACCTAAAGCTAGGTGCAGTCCGATACGGTTGGCAATAATTTGGTTTTTTAAGCTAATGACTGAGCTTTGGGCAACAAAGGCGCGCGTTTGAGCATCCAACACAGTGGTATAGCTGACTAGACCCACTTGGTATTGCTCAAATGATAACGTTTCAGCTTGAATAGCATTTTCTTGAGCTTTTAAAGTCGCGTGATATTGTTGCTGCAGACTGGCATCTAAATCTAGGTTGTTCTCAACCCGTTCAAAAGCGTTAAACAAGGTACTGAGATACTGTTGCTCTTGCTGCTTCAGCTTTAATTTCTGTTGTTCTGTGAGCGATGCTAATCGGCCCGCATTAAAAATAGGTGCGGTAATACCTGCAAACACAGACCATGAGCTGTAGTCACCACTTAATAAGTTGGCAATGTCACTGCTGGCAGTGCCAATATCGGCCCCTAAACTCAATGATGGGTATCGCTGTTTTTGGGTATAAGCCACTAACGCATCTTGCGACAGCAGTTGGTACCAAGCGGCTTTTAACTCAGGTTTGCGTTTTACTAACTCACTGGGCACGCCAATTTTTATCCCTTGTGGCAGCAATGGTAGTTTTTCATCAATCAATAATTTGCCCGCAGGATAGCCACCTAACAGTCGCTCTAGGGTTCTGACATCTTGATTTCGCTGACTGCGCTGGGATAGCAGATTGGAGTTTTCAGTATAAAATTCATTTTGTGTTAGGTAGACATCTAATGCGGCATTTAAGCCTTGCAGATAACCTGATTCAATAATCTCAAAATTCAGGCGAGCATTTTCAGTGCGGCGCTCAAACAACTTCACTAATTCATTTGATGTCACTACCTTATAATAGGCAATGACCAAATCTGCCACCAAAGCATCTCTTGCTTGCTGATAGTTAGCTTCAGCGGTTAATAAATTCAGTTTTGAGGCTCTGGCGTTATCAGATAACTTACCCCAGATATCGAGTTCATAACTTAAGTTTAGACTCAGGCTATTAGCACTAGAAGACGCATCACTATCGCCACTTCGGGAGCTATTCGCACCAAGGTTTAGCTCAGGCCAAAAGCTTGAATCGCTCACATTGAGCTGCTGCTTTTTGACCTCAACTTCTAATGCTAGCTGTATGAGTGCTTGGTTGGTGTTTAAGCCAATGCTGATAAATTCTAATAACTGATCTGTCGCTATTGGTGTTACCCAACTTTGATTGTCTTTTAACGACTCAGCATCGGTATGCCAAGAAGGAGGAAGTTGCGGCTTAACCAAAGGCTCATCGACATAGGATGAGCTGGTGCAAGCAGACAAAATGACCAGCGAAGTTGCTAAAGCCACTTTAGTGAAATGTCTTTTCATCAATTGGAAATCCATTTTCGTTATTATTATGCAATTCATTATTATTTAGATGTTACGCAATTGATTCTAAATAGTTCACATTTTAAAGAAAATAGCCAAACAATAACTTTGCATAGCTTTACAAAGCGCTTCTAGTTACCCGCCTATGAACATCAATACATCAATACATCAATACATCAATACATCAATACATTAATGATAGTGTGATGAAAAGTGAGAAAAGAATTAGCTGAGAGGTAGGAGGGAATTAGATATAACATTGAATGAATAATGTCATGATGACATATCCCCGTCCGTTTTAAAGACAACAAAAAAGCGACCTAGGGTCGCTTTTTAATGTTAACTGTTGTCAATGAAGACTACTGCCGAAGTTCAACAACGCAGTAGCAAGTCTAAGCAGCGATTAAAACTGATACTTAACACTCGCGGTGAAATTAATCGGCTCACCCGGCATAGTCCATAACTTATGGTACGAGCTTTCAAAATACTGCTGATTAAATAAGTTATTTACATCAATCATCAGACTAAATCTGCTGGTTAAATCTACCGCCGCAGATAAGTTAACTAAGGTGTATGCAGGTAGAATATAGTCAGGGTCGGTTGTCTCACCTAAACGGTCACCAACGTAATTTACCGTGGCGCCAAAGTAAGCTTCTTTACCCATAATGTCAGTGTAATGTCTTAATGCAACATGACCGACATGCTCTGCAACGTTGATTAAGCGTGAGCCTTTAGGAATTGGCACACCCCAGTCGTTATCAATCAAGTCTTTCGCAGTTCTCGCATCCGTATAAGCATAAGCGAGTTCAAGACTGGTATCATCGGTCAGTAATGTGCTCAGCTGAAATTCAACGCCCTGACTTTCTACTTCACCTAATGTGGCAGATAAACCAGTATCAGGCTCCGCTGTTAGCATATTGGTTTTGCTTGCGTCATAAAGTGCGAGGCTACCTGAAAATCTATCGGCGACATTTTGCCACTTAAGGCCCACTTCAAACGACTTAGTTTGTTCAGGTTCAAAGGCATTTCTGTCTGAATCTAGACCAGAGTTCGGTCTGAACCCTTCTGCATAGCTGGTGTACACATTGATATTGTCACCTAATTCATAAACAAACCCAAAACGCGAAGACACTTCAGTTTGGTCTTGTTCGTGTTCTTCGTTATCCAGTTTGTTCAAAATTTGCTGATTAAATCGATCAACCCTGAAGCCCAACAATAATTTTGCTTTATCGGTTAACTCAATCAAATCTTGCGCATAAAAACCAACACCTGTTTGCTCTTCTGATGTCAGTGTCGTTGGTGATGTTTCAGGTTGAAACATAGTGTAATCAGGGTTGTTCGGGTCAATCGAATAAGTATCGTCACCTGAGCCCCAAGCCGTGCGCCATACTCGGTAATCAGTGTCTAACTGGAAGTTATAATAATCTAATCCAACTAAAAGGTTATTCTTAAACCCTCCTAATTCTACGTCACCACTGATCTCGAAGCGCGCTGACAAATCTTGCGCTTGATAGTCACGCTCTCTTCGTTGTCTTGATAGCGTATTTGGATCGGTATAAATCAACTGGCGACCGTCAGAAAGCTCTGCATCTGAAGACTGTCCTTTAAACGATGAATCTCGATAAGCTAAGCCGGTTAATAAGTGCCAATTATTATTAAGCTGATGATTTAATAATAATTGGTGACCTAGTGCCTTAACTGTATGGTCGCCATCTCTGGTGTCACCATAAAAAGCCGAAGTATCAACAGCATCAAAGTCATTATCTAAAACGTATACACCACGTTCTAACGGCTTACGTTGATCGAGAATTTCCATTTCATAGCTTAAGCTAGTGGCATCTGAAATATTCCACAAAAGAGACGGACTTAAGTTTAAGCTTTGAACATCAACATGATCGCGATAGGTATCTGAATCTTCATAAAAACCATTGATACGGTAAGCGACATCATCACTAATGCCTTTAGTGTGGTCAAACTCAACTTGCTTAGTATCGTAGTTACCTAAAGTCCCTTGAATATAGCCTTGTTCTTCAAACTGAGGCTTTTTAGTAACGATATTGACGGTACCACCTGGCTCACCTTGACCGTACAATGCCGAACCTGGTCCTTTCATTACTTCAATGGTTTCAATATTGGCGGTGTTTCTATTACCGTTATAACCCCGTGAATTAAAACCATTCACTAAGTAACCTGTTGGATTGTTTTCATCCCCAGAAAAACCGCGAATAGCAAAGCTATCAAACATGCCACCAGAATTGTTTTGTCTTACGATACTTGGAGAAAAATCTAAGGCATCCATAAAACGAGTAATACCCTCGTT
Organism: Shewanella sp. 10N.286.52.E4; assembly: GCF_041468785.1. NCBI lineage: Bacteria > Pseudomonadati > Pseudomonadota > Gammaproteobacteria > Alteromonadales > Shewanellaceae > Shewanella > Shewanella sp. 10N.286.52.E4. The sequence continues at coordinate 72,412 of NZ_JBFRJJ010000003.1, read as the reverse complement.
TTTTATCGTGTCAGCATTAATTCTATCGACAGCTTGTGGTGTATCAATCAATGGCACATTACCGCGATATGGCTGCCAATGTCTTCTCACCTCAATACGTTCAATATCATCATTCATTTCTGACGTTTGGTTAATATTATCCTGTGCTATCGCGCCATTAGAAATGACAATTAGTGAACATAAAAGCTGTTTTTTCACGTGCTTTTCTCTGTGAGGGGTTGATTTGAAGCGCGATGTTACAACATATCATTTAAATCGTCAAAGCTAGTCCATGAATTAATTGTCACTGTAAGTGCTACATAGTAATAAGCACTAATTTAATACCTCAATTTTTTAGGGTTCATGAGGTATAAGGTCACTCAATGCCAATAGGCTGGAATCGAATACATGAGGTTCATTGCCTGCCTGAATTCCCACTCGTTTGCCCCTGCACAAACATACACATTATTCGTTTCAAGGGATTAGGATTCTAATCTTAAAGCTCCAAAGATAATTATCTGCGCTAGACAGTTCATTTATTATTCAATAAGATAAAAGTGTGACGAAGATCACCTTTCTACTAATGCAGTTTAGAGAAATGAATTACAGGAGTTTTTATGAAATCGTTATCTTACAAAGTATCAATCCTAGCAGCGTCAGTTTTAATGGCTGCTAATGCGTCTGCTATGATCATCGAATGTAATGATTGCAGCCCAGAGCAACGACTATCTTCAATTAACAATCAAGTGTCTGGCCCAGTATTTGTCGTCGATTTTGTCAACAAAACTGTCGACAAGTATCAAGTCACTGAAGACGGAAAAACTCAAGTGCTAGATCCTACCAAAGCGGATGTTAGTCAGCTAAACCAGCAGTTTTCTCATCGAAAAACTCATCTAAGAGATTCAAAATAAGCAAATTGTTAGATAACGTTTATGCGAACTTTTCTCATAAACGTTATTTTAATGATGTAGACCAAGCCACTGTTAACATCCCAACCTCTAGAATTATCCTCCCCAGTTATTAAGTATCCACTGTACAATTTTCTATCTAGATCTAATTTCCAACTTAAAGGGTCAGCAACATAAAACACCGAGGTTTTCGCTTTCACTAAAAGCGAATATGAGTTCACATAAGTGTGGATTTATAAAACAAACCCTTGTATCCTCCGTTCAAATTCATCAAACCTGCTTTACTAAAGCAAAAGAAATCACCAATAGGCATTTCATGAAAAAAACCATAATAACAATCAGCTTATGCATGATGTCACTCCACACTTTTGCATCGACTCCTGCTTACCATAACCCTGGAGCGGCCAACAAAACTGTTGAATTCGCTCCTGGGATTATTTCTACAGCCGATCATTTTGAAATTAATACTGTGTTTAACAAAGCAGGAGATAAGGTCATTTTTGCCCGTTGTGCTGACGATTTTAGTCACTGCACTATGATGCAATCAGACTTTAGCAATGGCCAGTGGCAAGCACCGTCAGCCTTATCTATTTCTGGTGATTACCTCGATGCAGATCCTTATTACAGTGCCGATTACTCTCAGCTATATTTTGTCTCTAAAAGACCCATTTCAGAGGGTGAGGATGAAGCACCTGAGGTCAATTTGTGGCGAACGACTTGGGCTGAAGGCCAATGGCAAACACCTGAATACTTAACTGATGTTAACTCTGCCGCAGCAGACTTATACCCGTCACTCACTGACAAAGGCGAGTTATACTTTCCTTCATTTAGGGACAACGGTCGCCATATGTATGTTGCTCAGCCTAAAGGAGATGGCTTTGACACTCCAAGACCATTGCCAAGCCATATTTATGGTATGAAAGGTAACATTGGTGATTCGGCGGTGTCTCGAGACGGCAAGACGATCGTTTTTAGTATCAAGGATCGCGATGATAGCCTCGGAAAAGGCGATTTATATCTGTCTAAGTTAATCGATGGCGAATGGACAGTAGCAAAAAGTCTAGGCAGTAAAGTGAATACAGCAGACCATGAGTTCACTCCAATTATCTCACCTAACGGCGAGTATTTGTTCTTTACCCGTATTGAAAATGGCAAAGGTAACTTGTACCAGATTAAACTTTCTGCATTAGCGATTTAACCAAAATAAAAATACATAGCAAGGGAGGTTTCCCTTGCTTGTTTGCTTGTTCCCTCCTCTTTCTAATGTCATTAAAAATGATCCATTTATCACTAAAAACACTATTACACTGATGACAGTATGTTCGCCAACGCCTTTAAGTTAGCTTCTTTTAGCATCCGTACTATATGTTTATCCAACAAACAGCGCAGATAATCTGACACCGCTTATACTGATTGAGTCGGGTTTATTTTTTATATTACTGCGGCCAGCTGTCATCCATTACCTAATCGTGTAAAGAGTCGTTTAAAGAGTCGTTTAAAGAGTCGTTTAAAGAGTCGTTTAAAGAGTCGTTTAAAGAGTCAATTACAACTCCTTTTCTATTCATTTATGAGTGAAATATGAAAAAATTAATCGCGTTACTGAATACTGTTTGGCAAGTGATGAAAAAGCCGAGTGTCCATTACAGCTTAGGCTTTCTGGTAATAGGCGGCTTTATTGCTGGGATCATTTTTTGGGGTGCATTTAATACTGCATTAGAAATGTCGAGTACCGAGGAGTTTTGCAGTAGTTGTCATCAAAATGTTTATCAAGAAATGAAACCTACAATTCATTACACCAACCGTAGCGGTGTACGAGCCACCTGTCACGATTGTCATGTGCCCCATAAATGGACCGATAAAATAGCGCGAAAAATGCAGGCTTCAAAAGAGATTTGGGCGCATTTAGTGGGCTCGATCAACACCCCTGAAAAGTTCGAAGCTAAACGCCGCCAATTAGCCGAACACGAATGGCGACGCCTTAAAGCCAACAATTCTTTAGAGTGCCGAAATTGCCATGAATTCGACTATATGGACTTCACCCGTCAATCTGAACGAGCAGTGAAAATGCACTCTACTTTTCTGGCTAATGGGGAACAAACTTGTATTGATTGTCACAAAGGTATTGCACATCAATTACCTGATATGGCTGGCGTAGAAGGCTGGTAAAATTCATTAGCGAAGATGCGTTGTTTAATCTCGGGAATATTATACAACGCATCTCCACCTTGGGCATAAAGAGCAATATAATTATCTAACCATATTGCTTATCAAACCACTAAAATCATGATTGAAAGCTTTTTTGAGGACATTGAAAACAAGCAAAGCGACAATGTATCGACGATACTTAATGGGCATCATAAAATATTACTGCGCTTGGTGAATTCGAAATTTATCCATCCGCTCCATGGCCGCACCTTCAAACTTACGTTTCAGTTGCCAACTTGGTCGCTCAAGCCCGAGTTCCCATTGAAATAGTGCTTTATATAACAGCTTCACTTTATCTGGTTGCTGACTCGCTAAGTTGTTCAATTCAGAAGGATCATTAGCCAAGTTAAACAGCTCTGCGGGGCGATCAGGAAAGCGCATCAGCTTCCAATCTCCACTTCTAATTGCACCGCGATTTTCTTTTTTCCAATATAGGTTTTGGTGTGGCCTAGTTTGAATTTTAATATGAGTTGAACTCTGATTATCTGTTGCCGAAACCTGAGTCTTTGCTGTCAAAAAAGGCAATAAATCGACACCATCAATTTCTTCTAAGGTAGCCAGCTTACCACCAGCAGCTTGATAAAATGTTGGCAATAAGTCTAATGTGGAAATAGGCTGTTGATAATGGCTCAACGCCGTTAACTTATCTGGCCATCGCATTAAAAATGGAATCCGAATTCCGCCTTCAAAATGGCTGGCTTTAGTGCCACTTAGCGGATGATTATTTGCGCTACTTAAATCCGTAGGTCCGCCATTATCATTCATAAAAACCACTAAGGTCTTATCTGCAATCTTAAGTTGGTTAAGTTTATCCAATACCTGCCCAACAGCTCTATCCATGGCAAAATTCATTGCTGCGAGTGATTTTCTTCTAGCGGATAAATGATCAAACATGGCTAAGTCTTCTGACTTGGCTTCCATTGGCGTGTGCACGGCTGAAAATGATAGTACAGTAAAAAAGGGGGCTGACTGCTTAGCCTGCAGTTCAATAACCGCTGAGGTTTCATCAGCGAATAGATCAGTGAGGTACTTTTTAGGTTCTTCAAACTCGGCGAAGTTTCGTTCTAATCGATCATGCTTACTATATTCGATCCCTTGATTATCATAAGAAAAATAGCTCCGAGCACCACTTCTGAAACCATAGAAGCTATCAAAACCCCGTTTTAACGGATGAAACCTGTCAGCACTGCCTTGGTGCCATTTACCTATTAACGCCGTTTGATAACCTAGTGACTTTAAATGATCTGCCATGGTTAATTGATCGACAGGCAAGCCCATATCATCAGCTAGCAGTCCTGCAGAGCTCATATATCCTGGAACATTGTTCTCTTCAAAGCCAAAACGTTGTTGATATTTACCAGTAAACAACCCCGCTCGAGATGGGCCGCAAACAGCTGCAGAAACATAGGCTTGTGAAAACTGAACGCTTTGCTCAGCAAGCTTATCGAGTTCAGGGGTTTTCATCACTTTACTGCCTTGAAAACCAAAATCTTGATATCCAGCATCATCGGCAATAATCAGTAAAATGTTGGGTTGTGTTTGTGCTTTCAAAGTAATGCTTTCATTGGCGGCATAAGCAACATTTACAACTTGGAGAAAGTTAAAAAAAATAACACTAAACGCAATACTTGCCTTTTTACACATCAAAACCATCCTTGATATAAATAATGACTTTATACCCCTGAGCATAAAATCATTTGATATTGGTTGCTTTAAAAACAATCAATATCATTACACATTAATATATTGTTAACAATAAATAATAATCAATATGTCGTATCAATAAATTCAAAGACAGTTATAAGGTAATTTAACTCGGATTCGCTTCAATAATGTTAGGCCGAGATAGTCCGATGAGTATGTGGTAAAGATACATAACAACAACACATAGCAATGCTCCAATAATAAATAGCCATGGCCCTCCGAGCAGATCAAGAATAATACCGCCGCCCAACGGCGCTATAGCAAAACCAATTTCACTAAATGAAGCTGCCCCAAAGTAGGCACCTCTTAGGTGTTGCGGTGCTAATCGGTCAATATGTACATTCATCGTCGGAAATAGAATGGTCTCAGCTAAACTCATGACAACAACTGCTCCTATCCAACCCCAGAATAGGTCTACTGGATTTAAAGCCAGCCAAACTTGTGAGCACATCAATAGGACTAACCCAGATTGAATTCGCTGAATTAAGCTATATTTGGCCATCAGTTTTAATAAGATAAACTGCGTAGAAATGATCACTAATGCATTGGTAAAAATCATACTCGATATCAAAGCCAATAAATCAGGTGCCCCAGCGCGAGTTAAGTATTGAATCAACGAACTGTCCATTTGTGAGTAGATGAACATGCATAAAGTGTTTGCCAAAATTAGACATTGAAACAACTTATCTTGTTTTAAAATGGCAAAAATTTGCTGGCGAGTCTCTTTTGCAACAGGCTTTGTTACACCCGAATAAGCCTCTTCATCAGATGCTTTTTTGGTTAAATCAATTTTAGACTGATGCCTAAAACCCCAGAAGAGCATAACGAGCAGCACAGCAAAAGCACTTGCTGTGATATAAAAGCTGGATTGTTCACCTGTCAGCCCCAACCACACCCCTAACATAGGCCCAACTGCGCAACCGACATTAACGACAAAATAGAGTGACTGCATTGCTAACTCTCGGGTTTGCTTATCATGGATAATGTCGCCAATCACTGCCGATGTTAACGGGCGCCACAATGAAGTGGCGATTGAGCACAAGGTCATCACTACAACATAACCACTTACGGTATCGACTTCAGCTAACAATGAGAATGAGATGATATATAACACGCCTGTTATATACATTAATTGATGCCGACCAATTCGATCAGACAGTGCACTGCCAATAAAGCTAGTAAATACAGATACCAGTGCAGCACTCGACATCACTAAGCCCACTTCAGTGGCGCTTAACCCAAAGCGATCATAAAGAATCACAGCTAAAAATGGCCACACCATGTAATAGCTGCCACGGGTAATAAACGAGCCAAATAATAAAATCCACATTAATAATGGAAACTGTTTAAGCCTCGCGAAAGAAACATCGCTGTGCATTGCTAAACCTTAAAATCAATGATGCCGAATAAGTGAACGACGATTAAGAGAGGGAAGAGTTAATAACATTGAGACCTTAACAAAGAAGTAACAATTATCAAGCCCTTTAATAACACCCCTATTATTAAAGGGTGTTATGGCTCAAAAATAGATAGTTAGACACACAGATTAGTAAAAGTTTACTGTTAGGACAGTAAGTTAAGATAAACGCAAAACTTACTGAAATATGAATATTACCGAAACATAAGCAGTTCTTGGTTAAGTATTTTATCGATAACAGAATTAAAAGAGGTTAACGTTGAAAAGATTTAAGCTTTCTATTTCCTTTTCCGCTTTTTCATCACCTTTCAAAGTTATTTTGAAGCTAATGCCAATTGAGGAAAACATATTCCAGGCCAACCATTAATGATGAACTGGCGAATATTTTGATGATCACTACCATCTGGAGTATCCAATACATCAAAGTAGTATTGGCCAAACAACCGTAACGATTGAGACTGAGTTAACTGATGAATTTGTGCAAATGAAAATAATTTACATGAACCTGAATTTTCACCCGCAGCATTGACTTGCTTGCCATTAGTAAAGGCGCTCGGTGTAAATTCATAATGAGCTTCTATCAGCGCCATACTATCTTCAAAGCGTATACAGCCCTCTTCCTTATTGGTTTCAGTTTGTTGAGTTAATTTTTCGATAAAGTTTTCAATATCAGCTTGTGTGGCGTTAATGTCAGTCATGATAATCCTATGTTGATGTAAAAATATGCCTAATTGTCTCTATAAAAGTCGCTCGTTACGAGTGAGTTATTTTCACTAATAGCTAGTTAAGAGCGTTACCAAGTTTTAGATATACAATACTCATAAGCCAGGTCCTAAAGTTCTAAAATGGCACATTAGTATTAACGGAGGAGGCTCATTAATCCAATATCAAATGCCCCACCTTAACCAGAATCACCGTATCTTGTTCAACAAAGGGATTATGCTGGCTTAGGTGTGGACTGCGGATCCAAGTACCTGCAGGATAACGCCCAAACTCGTCAATGAATTCGCCACTGATAACGTATATCTCTTCGCCGCCAAAATGACGGTGAGGCTGAAATTGACAGCCTGCTGGCCAAAACACTAATGCTGTCGACTCGGTTAAATGCTGATGCAGCGGCATCACTTGCAAGTCCCCTTGCCCTGGTAGCCAATCGATATGATGAGTATCTACCCTGACTTGTTCAATGTCAGTGGCTTGAAACTGATGTAACTTAACCAGTAACTCGCAACCTTGCTCACTGAATGGTGCGTGGCTGAAACCTTCAGGGTTACGGATATAGGTGCCCGCAGGGTAATCTCCGGTTTCATCAGAAAAGACTCCTGATAAAACTAAAATCTCTTCACCTAAAGGATGCGGATGTGACGTAAAGCTTGCACCGGCATCATACTTAACAATACTAGTCGCATGGCCACGTTCCGCTTCTTCTCTGGCTAAACGTTTACGCCATACACCTTTGGCAGGACTTTTATCCCACTCAAGCATATGAGTATTAATAACAATTCGTTGGCTAAAATCCATATTTAGTGAATCAGTCTTGCTGGTATTGTTAGCGGTATTCATATTCTTTTTCTCCACTCAATCTATGCGGTTATCATAGGCTTATTGGTGATGAATAAAAAGCAGGCACAATTTGGAGTAGTAGGTACTTTTAGGTCCTATTTATTGATTATTAGACATAAAAAAGCCTACTCAAAAAATTGAGTAGGCTTTTTTCAGCTAAATTGAGGGCTGCTAGTTACTTCTTAAATGGCACCGGACGTGGTGTGTTCTCATTTGAAGGTGGCAAAATTGGTAACATAATTTGTGGTTGGTCACCAGTTAAGCTCTTCAAGAAGTCTACCATTTGCTTGGTTTCAACTTCGGTCATAGTCTGACCTAGCTGAATGTCTGCCATAGTGTTAACGGCTTCTTCTAATGTCCAAACGCTACCATCGTGGAAGTAGGGATAAGTTAGTTCGATATTACGTAAGGTTGGTACTTTAAAGACGAATTTATCCGCATCTTTACCCGTTACGCCTTTACGCCCTACCGCAGGGTTGTCAGTATGAAACGGCTTAACTAGGCCCATTTTCATGTACATGGTGCCACCAACAGCAGGGCCGCTATGACAGGCTACACAACCTTTATCTTTAAACAATTGATAACCCGCTTTCGCATCAGCAGTAATCGCTTTTTTATCGCCTTCTAAATACTGATCAAACGGGCTATTTGGGGTTACTAAGGTTTTTTCAAATACGGCAATTGCATCGGTAATTCTGTCGATATTCACTTCATCTGAACCGTAGATTGCTTTAAAGCGTTCTACATATCTAGGCATTGAAGCAATAGTTCCGACAGCCAATTCATGGGTGTAACCCATTTCTTTTGGATTATCGATAGGGCCTGCAGCTTGCTCTTTTAAGTCAGCCGCTCGACCATCCCAAAATTGCGCTAGCATGTACTCAGCGTTTAATACTGTTGGTGAGTTAATTGGACCTTCTTGCCACTCATGGCCAATCGAGGTTGGCAGGGCATCAACACCACCTAAAGATAGGTTATGACAAGAGTTACAAGAGATAAACCCAGACATTGACAAACGTGGTTCAAAGAATAGCATTTTGCCTAGTTCAACTTTTTCAGGTTCGGTGATCACAGCAGGCTTGATCACTTCGATTGGCTCACTGGCCTGTGAGGTAGAGATTGAAAAAATTGATGCAATCAAAATTGCAACTGAGGTTAGCTTCGTCATAACTAATAACCTTATAAGGTATGTGGTTTATTTGAAGCCATCATATACGCCACTTTTTATGAGTTAAAACGACAAAATTCGATTGGGTCTATCGTGTATTTTGATGATAAAAACGCGACCTAAATCACTGTTTATTATTACAAATAAGGTAGGTTATCAATTAATTAGTTTACAGCTAAACTGTGCATTCAAAATACCGGTTACAACCGAGATAGATCACACCCCAAAGAGCGAAAAACCATCACCGTTGATGTTATTTCAGCTTTAAAATGACACTTTTAGATTAGACATTTTTACAGTTTCACCTTCATGTACTGTCAATTTCCGATTTTTTAGCCTTTAGGTTGAGTCGAAATCCCAATTTATTATTCAAGCTATTGAATAAGTGTTCGTTCAATTAAGTATGCTAAAGTTAACTTTAGCTAAGTAAAATCAATGGAATTAAGCCAAGAGCTTGCATGTGTCGACAATGAAGGTAGCGATTAAATGGATGTTCAACTCCCACGCGTTTCAAAAGCATGGCAATCAATAAAAAACCTAATATCAGGACAATCGACTAGCAGTCATGATGGCGACAGCATTGAAGGCAAACTTTCGCTTAAGGAAATAAGCCAACTTTATCCCCGTGACACAACCATACTTTCTGAAGTAGAAAAGTGTCTGCTTTATCATCCAATAAGAACTGACTTACAGCCTTTAGCAAATAAATTTGCTGAGTCAGTCACCCTTGATACTCAAGATGTTCAGCTAATTCAGCAGTCAAATCAGCAGCAAATTGAAACGCCTCTCCAAGCGGAAAATAGTCAGTTTATTGGCCGAGATGTTCAGCAGAAAAAGGTCAGTGATGCGATCTCTCGTTGGCAAAAAAATAAAGGCGAGTTAACTGCGGTGATAGGCCCGTTTGGTTCTGGCGTTAGCTCTTTTTTGAATCAATTTCATCATCAATATCATCAACAAGTGCCAGTCACTTACGTCAGCTTTTACCACGCAGCGCTCACGACCAAAGAAGCCATCGCTAACTTGTGTTATTGCTTCAATATTACCGATGAGCCCAAATCCATCACTGAAGCAATTGCACTTATTAATCAACAAGACTCACACATCATTATCATTGATGACTTACATAAACTGATGTTGAGAATGATGGGCAACTATCAAGCTTTAGTGACCTTCGCGACAGTTATCATGGAAACACGCCAACAGCATTGCTGGATCCTAGGCTGTGAAACCTATGTATGGCATCGCTTATCGTCACAATACTCCATCACAAACTTCGTCAAAATTATCGTTAGATTAGAATACTTTTCTTTATTAGAGTTTCGAGATGTCATCCAAGCTAAAACCGCTAATATTAGCCTGACTTTAACAAGTGATGGCAATGAAGAAACAGAGAAAGCCGCATTTGAACAGCTAACAAAGCAATTGCACCAAGTCAGTGGCGGTCACAGCAAGCTCGCTTGTGTTTTACTATTTAATGCGTTAACCGAAGACCCTAACCACCCTTTAAGTATAAAACCAATATGCACACCGGACTTAGCAACACTTAAACAATGTACTGATGAAGATTTATTTAGCTTGGCTGAGATCTATGTTCATGGCGGCTTACGCATATTTCAGCATGCTGAAATATTTGCCACCAGCATAGAACAAAGCTCATTAAAATTAGAATACCTTTCACGCCAGGGCTTACTTAAACCTCATTACTCAAAGCTGGACTTTGCTCAGCATTACTACGTCATTCCCCCAACATTAACCCGGCTTATCGCCAGTCATTTAGTTAATCACAATAAACTTTACTTGTAGGAGCAATAAGCATGGATGATTCACGTAAAGCACTACAAGCCATACTCGACATTATTTCTTTTGATAAATTATTAGCTTTTGCCACCGTATGTTTATTTGCTTGGCTGCTTATGGTTATCGTGCAATTTGTGTTGAAACAGCTCACCATCAAACTGCCAAAATACCGTTTACTCTGGAGTCGTTTATACCCTTTTGCGCGCTTATTTGTTTGGGCTACCGTGATGATTTACACCATCACTGAAATCATCGACCCTCACGAGAATTTGATATTAGCCGTTATTGGTTCCATCGGGATTGTATTAGGTTTAGCGACACAAGAGCCCGCTAAAAATATGATTGCTGGACTGATTATTATGATCACCCCGCCTTATCGAGTGGGTGATATGGTCACGCTTTCAGGTCATTATGGTGAGGTGATTCAACTTGATTGGAGTGTCACTTGGCTACGCACTTTTGATGACAATACTGTCATGGTGCCCAACGCTGAGGCATTAAAAACGGCGGTGTCGAATGCTAACAGTGGCGCATTAGATGAAATGGTAGTGGTGACATTTAAGCTACCCATTAACGTTGATCATCTGCACGCGATTCAACTGGCAAAAGAAGCCACTCAATGTTCGCCTTACACTTTTTTAGATAAGCCCATTACGGTCAATATTGCCACTGATTATCAATATGGTGAGCATCTGATTACCTTAACGGTAAAAGCCTATGTGATGGATATTCGATTAGAGCGTAAATTTGCTAGCGACATAAATTTTCGAGTGCTTAATGCCTTTAAACAAGCAGAATTTTATTCTGTGTCAACTTCTGAGACCATTGATGCAATTAATTAAATCCTTGTCATATCTTGAACAGGCAAGCATTTGCTATACTCTTGCCCACATTAATACTTACCATAGCTAAATAGCCACCTTAGGATGTTGATATGACCCAAGATGAAATGAAAAAAGCTGCCGGCTGGGCTGCACTAAAATACGTCGAAGAAAACAGTATTGTTGGTGTAGGAACTGGTTCAACGGTAAATCACTTTATTGATGCGTTAGCGACAATGAAGCACGACATTCAAGGGGCAGTTTCTAGCTCTGAAGCTTCAACAGAAAAATTGAAGCAATTAGGTATTGAAGTATTTGATATGAATAGCGTTGCTGATTTATCTGTTTATGTCGATGGTGCTGATGAAATCAATGCTCACATGGATATGATCAAAGGCGGCGGCGCTGCATTAACACGCGAAAAAATTGTTGCTGCAGTAGCAAAGAAATTCGTCTGTATTGTAGATAACACTAAGCAAGTTGATGTGTTAGGTGAATTCCCACTACCAATCGAAGTTATTCCGATGGCGCGTTCATATGTGGCACGTGAATTAGTTAAACTTGGCGGAGATCCTGTTTATCGTGAAGGTGTTGTAACGGATAACGGTAACGTTATTTTAGATATGTACAACTATAAAATCCTTGACCCTAAAGCACTCGAAACTCAGCTTAACGCCATTGTTGGTGTTGTCACTAACGGCTTATTCGCTAATCGCGGTGCAGACGTATTATTGGTTGGCTCACCAGATGGTGTAAACACTATTTTGCCAGCATAAGCAGTCTGAAACCAAACAGTTTGCATAAATGGTTCATTAAACACTAAAAAGCCCAATCAGTGATTGGGCTTTTTGTTGGCTTGAATTTATTACAATTAAATTAATGTCTGCTAATTACCTTAGCTGCTTTGTGCAATCTCATCTAAACAAGCCATCACTTTCTCACTGGCTAACTCCATCGCTTCTAGGTATTTCAATGCATTTTCTTTCTCGCCAGCATTAATTAAAGAAAGCGCTTCAACCCCATTACGGTGCACAAGTTTATGTGGCTCATCTAGCCTTTTAAAGGCAGATAAATTGGCATAACTTTCCTTGCCTGTTGTTTGGTACCATTTACCTAATCGACACATAGTATGATCTGAAAATGTTCCAATATCTTTTTGACTCGCTCCAGAAGCGACAGCATAAACATCGCCCTTCCATACAATATGATCCAACTTTACTGTTTGAATGAAGGTACGTAATGAAGCATGACCAATTGCATCTTTCATAGAGGTGCAGAATGAAATAATAGAATCATAATCCTCATTAAGAGATGACATCCCACCCGCTAACTCTGCATTACTACCTTGAATATCTTCAACTGAAAAAACAGTTTCATTGGTCGATTGAATAATTTGTTGCACTAACTCAGCAACTTCTTTAGCAGAACCATTGGTATTGCTTGCTAAGGCCCTCACCTCATCAGCAACGACACTAAAACCTCGACCAGCATCTCCAGCACGAGCTGCCTCAATTGCAGCATTCAAAGCTAACAAATTAGTTTGGTCAGAAATTTTTGAAATAGTCGCAACAAACGAATTGATGTTATCTGCCATTGAAGATAAACCAGATATATTAGTCGTTAAGCCAGTCATTTTTTGAGTGATTGTCTCTATGCCCTCAACCATGCTTTCAAGTGATTGATTTGAAGCATCTAGCGAGTCGTTAATTTGTTCACTTGCTTCTTTCTCATTATTAATATCAATATGAGCTTGAAGGACAGTGCCTCTAACTCCTTCAATATGTCCTAAGGATTGAATCGCACAATCTAGGAGCATTCCTCTAAATTTTGTATCTGAATTTTCTTGAATAGCATTGAATTGTTCATTTAGATGCGCATTGTTATCAGCTAATTGAGCATTTTCATTAGATAACTGATTAATTTTCTCTTTTAACGCATCATTTTCTTGTTGTAGTTGTGTATGACTCTTTCTTAAAACAAACATCGCTATCCCAATTATTCTTTTTATTTAATATCCACTTGAATTTAATATAAACCTTATACAAAAACACTTCACTGATTGGAACTCAATAATGTGGACTATTCCTGTAAATAGTTAATACTGATTTTAAAGCCAATTGCATATTAGAGCCTAATAAATGGCTTTTAGATTTAACTCACTTTAAATAAACTCACCGCTTCATGTAATGACTCTGCTCGCTGTCTAACATCTTGTGTTGCCGCCGCATTCTCTTCAGTTGCATTGGCTGTTTCATCGGCGATATCACGGATCACCACTACATTTTTACCGACTTCTGCAGCCACCATACTTTGCTCTTCAATGGCGGTCGCAATTTGGGTACTCATGTCTGATATGGTTTGCACATCTTGGGTGATTGAGTTGAGTAAGTCCCCTGCTCCACCAGCTTGCTCGACGCTTTCTGAACCCTGCTGCTGACTGGCATCCATTAACTGCACAATCGAATGAGTACGGCTTTGCAAAGTTGAAATAATTTTCGAAATTTCTTCGGTGGACTCTTGGGTGCGCATGGCAAGGTTTCTGACCTCATCTGCCACTACCGCGAATCCTCTGCCCTGCTCACCGGCTCTAGCAGCCTCAATAGCAGCATTTAATGCCAGTAAATTAGTTTGCTCAGCAATGCCTCTAATAACATCTAACACGCTTCCTATGGTTTCACTGTCACGTTCTAAGTCTGCGACGACGTTTGAAGAATCACTCAGCTGACTTGCTAAGCTTTGTATTTTCTCAATGGTCTGTTCAACACTGACTAGACCTTGCTGAGCATTGTCATTGGTTTCATTGGCTTTAAGTGCTGCTTGCTCAGTATTACTGGCAATCTCATCAATGGTCGCCCCCATTTCAGTAATGGCTGTTGCGACCATGTCCGTTTCACTTAATTGTTTTGAAACGCCTTCAGATGCCGTAACTGCATTTTGAGTCAGCTCTTCACAGGAGATATTCATCGCATCTACTGATTCGTTCACTTGCTCAATCAAATGCTGAAAACTTAGCACCATGGCATTAAAGTGTTTTGCAATTCTTGCAAGTTCATCGTTTTTGCTTTCATCACAACGAAGCGTTAAATCTTTATTCTTTTCAACTTCTGAGATCACCCGATTGATATCATTAATCGGCACCACAATACTGCGTAAAATAAGATAAGCAGAAATAGATAAGATCACGGAGATAAGCACAAAAATACTTACCCCCAAAATCAGCGCATTAGTTTCAGCTCCTGCAATTTGAGCATTAGTTTGCTCATGCAGATGAATAAGATCGGTATCCGTCCTTTTAATGGCTTCTCTTAGTTTCAGCATGTCACCATCATAAGCGGTTAAACCAAATAGCTTTTCTTTATCAGTTAATAAGATAAAACTTTTTTGATAAGCATCAGCCAATCCTGATAGTTGATTCTTGGTTGATGAATTGAGAGATGAAGACTGAAGTTGGGATTGGAATAAATCTAAATTCTTTTCGAATTTATCTAGGTAGCTTTGGGTCCGGCGTAACATAAAGTCTTTCTCGTTACGGCGCAGCTGTAACATGGTGACTGATAACTCCGCTTGTCCTTGCTCTTTTAAAATGGTTTCAACATTATGAACTGACTTGCGTAAATCCCCATATAAACCCGTCTTCGGTGTTAAGCCTATTTCTGTTTGTAAAGTCACTAACTCAGCAAACATGGTTTTATAGGTGTCCAGACTTTGGTTAAAACTCGATAAGCTTTGAGTGGATAAACCACGATCGGTTAATGCCTCATTAAGCGCAGCTATCGTATTATTAATATCGACATAAATATTGTCATGTTCATCAATATATTTACTGTCTAACCGGGCAAAAAAATCTTTTTCCGTCACTCGAAGTTGTAAAACTTCTCGCTCAATTTCAGTAATATTGTTGGCAGCGCCTGCCAAAGTCGATTTCACATCACTGGTATAGAGTTGCAATAAAAACATCGCGACAAATGCGACTAGTGACACCACAACACTCAATATTAACTTGGTACGAATTAGCATATAAATCCCTAATAACCTTAAGGTACATTAAAAATATAGATGCTTAATTACCTATTAGACAACTTTTAAGCAAACTAATTTTTATAGCCTGTATAAGCTAATAATGTATTAGCTTTCAGGATACTGACTGTATCTTTATCGACCAAAAGTTGGTTTTCTAGATATTATTTTTTATATACGAGTAAACCTTTTACTAACTTGCTAATGTCTAATCTAGTAACTCGCACCCAAACGGATA
Organism: Shewanella sp. 10N.286.52.E4; assembly: GCF_041468785.1. NCBI lineage: Bacteria > Pseudomonadati > Pseudomonadota > Gammaproteobacteria > Alteromonadales > Shewanellaceae > Shewanella > Shewanella sp. 10N.286.52.E4. Next base: position 56,595 of record NZ_JBFRJJ010000003.1, on the reverse strand, counting down.
AAACGGTGACCCTGAACTCCAACAACATTACTGACATTGATTGCCAGTTTCAGCAGCCAAGTAAAAACGCTGAAACAGATCAAAATCAGGCTAATCACGATCAAATCGATGGGCTTACGCCTGACGAGACATTAGTGAATCTAGCCAGGTCAGGTAATAAAGCTGCATTTAAGCAGTTATATTTGCGTCACCAGGGACGAGTGTATGCCATTTGTTTTCGCCTTAGTGGTAGTCATGATCATGCCGATGAAATCTGTCAGGACTGTTTTGTTAGATTGTGGCAAAAATTAGAACAGTTTAATGGTCAAAGTCAGTTCACCACTTGGTTGCATAAATTATCGGTTCATCAAGCCATTAACAGCATGAAAGCCAAACAGCGTTTTTGGCACCGCTTTTTACCTGATAGCAGTATCACCGATGAAAACGAACAAGAAGCAAGTCGGCATTATGAATATCACCGTTTAGACAAGTTAATAATGAAGTTACCAGAAAGAACCAGAGTGGTATTTGTATTAAGCGCCATTGAAGGTTATCAGCATCAGGAAATTGCAGAAATATTGAATATTGCAGTGGGAACGAGCAAAACCCAGTACCACAGAGCAAAACAGATGTTACAGGAAATGCTGTCATGAAAAAAAACCAACCACAACAAGAGAACCTTGACGATTTGATAGCCAGTTTACCCAAAGAAATCAGTCCTAAGGCCGATCTTTGGCAAGACATTGATGACCAAATTAGTGCTAAAACCAACAGCAATATGACACAAAAAAGCATGGTCAAAGGGGATTCACATTGGAAAATGATTGCAATGGCCGCAAGCCTTGCATTTGTGATGGTATTAGGCTGGAAACTGTCGACGCCAAACATCAGCTCCACTGAAACCCTAACGGTCAATAACGCATTATCAAACCAGTCCACCGAAGATTTAATTGCACTGGTCGATCAAATTGCCCAGACGCATCAGCAACAAATTTCCTCATTTGAAGACAACAAATACACCGTAGGTATGCAGCTTGATAATCAAACTAACCCGTTCAATAAAGGGTTTTCAGAACTAGAACTTGCCTCAAAAGAGATTCAGCAAGCCTTAAAGAATGACCCTAATAATAAACAAGTTTGGGATTTATGGCTTTGGATTATGAAACGCGAAATAGAATTGTTACAACAACAGCAACGCACACCAATGAATACAGCTCCATCAACTCAAGGAAATCAAATATGAATATCACCCTTAACCAGCTAGTCAGTCGAACGATATTCGGCTGCAGTCTGTTAATGACTCCACTGATGGCGCAAGCAGTCGAACAGATAGAGCGTGAAATGACCGTTTCTGCCAACCCTAATATTGAGTTAAAAGTACAACGTGGCAAGGTCGAAATTATTGGTTGGGATAAGGATATTATTAGCGTAAAGGGTCAGCTTGATGAACTATCAGAGGGCTTTGTTTTTGAAAAAAAAGGCGGCGATATTATCATAGAGGATAAGCTACCAAGCAGCTACCGCGGTAACAATGATCAAGGTTCAAACTTAGTTATTCGTATTCCATCAAATTTAGCACTGGAAGCCGAAGGGGTTTCTGCTGACTACGAAGTTGAAAAACTAGTTGGTAAAGTTCAATTATCTTTAGTCAGTGGCAGTATGGAAGTTGAAGATATTGAAGGTAAAATCAGCTTAAACACTGTTTCAGGCGACATCAAAGCTGAAAAGCTTAACGGTAAAATTGAATTAGAAACGGTGTCAGGAGATATCAAAGACAAAGATGTGCAAGGTAAAGCAAAATATCGCCTGGTCAGTGGTGAGTTAGAATCTGAAAATAACTTAGTCACAGACTTAAGCATTGACCAAGTTTCTGGTGACGTTGAAGGCAGTTTTACTGCTGCGGAAAAAGTTAAAGTGGTTACTGTTAGCGGCGATATTGAAGTTAAACTGAGTGACGCCATCACTAAAGTATTATTCGATACTGTCAGCGGTGACATTGAAGTTAAGTTTACCAATATGCCAAATTTAGCATTCGAGATTGATGGTGGTCCAGGTGGAAGAATTGAAAATCGTTTAACTGACGATAAACCAATGAAAACCAAGTATTCATCACGTCAGTCTATTCAATTTAAAACTCAGCAAGGTGATGGTAGCTTTAATGCCAGCACCATCAGCGGAAAAGTCAGTTTAGAGAAATAACTTAACCTAAGTTTAATGAAATAATTCAACACTCAGTAAGCCCTTAATAATGATGATTGTTAGGGGCTTTTTTGTATAGTTATTCAAGCGTTAATTGGTATGTTCATTAGCACTATTTCGACATTTCGTCTAATCCGCAATACACTGTCTATACCCATTGTCTTACTTGCCTTCAAACACAATGAATAAAACCCCATTTGAGTCACTCGATCTGAATTTAATCAAAGTTTTTTTCATCTTGTACGAAGAGCTCAACACCCATAAAGCAGCTGAAAGACTGCACATGAGTCAACCAGCAGTCAGTCGAACACTACAAAAACTTCGTGATGCCTTTAACGATCCTATTTTTGTTAAGACTAGACACGGATTATCGGCAACAGATAAAGCCCACTTTTTAGCCCAAAGGCTGCCAAATACGTGGCAAGAGTTGGCTGATATCATTAATCATGTCGACGAATTTGAGTTCAAAAAACTAACCGGTAAACTCTGCGTCACGATTCACCCAGCTTTGATAGGTTTGATCAGCGATAAGTTATTTCTCGCTCTGCATCAGACTGCTCCGCAAGTAGAATTAGTCGTATCGGTATGGAATAGCGCAACGGAGCAGGATTTATTATTAGGTAAACAAGACTTTGCCATTACGATGATGGAACCAGACTTCTCCAAAGAAATGAGCATAAAAACACTGCCGAGTTTGTTTGCGAGGGTTTATTTAAACAAACAGCACCCGTTGATAGATAAAACTATCGATGAACAGGCTTTTACTCAGTACCCATTAGCGGTGTTACATGTGCCAGGTTGGAACGAGAATATAACCTATGTGGAAAAGTATCTTAAACGCCGTGGTTTAAGCCCAACTATTGCTTATCGTAACCCTCATCCAAGTTCAGTGCTCAGTGTGGTTGCACAAACCCAGTTAATGCATGCTGTCGGCACACAATATCATGGTATAAGCACAGAAAAAGTCACCAGTAAGGTGATACATATCGATGGTAAACCTGTCGAATTAAATAGCTATTTCTGCCATCATTATCGACACAGAAACAAGCCGCTTTTTCAGTGGCTATATAACACCATTAATCAGATTATTACTGAGCAAAATAAAGCAGAAAGAAGTCGTTAATTAGTTTACTGAAATCGCTAAAGGTTCAGGGTTAATAAAGTCGATAAAAGCTTTGGCCGCAGGCGTTAAGCGTCGATTTTTAAGATAAACAATACTAAAAGATGCTTTTATGTCAGGAATATCCATCACAGGTAGCTCCACTAAAGACTGGGATTCTACCTCTCGCACGATGGAGATATCTGGCGCTAATGCCACTAAGTCACATTCAGTCAACGACTCCTTAATCGCCTGAAATTGTTCAAATTTCACTAATCCTGAAAAGTCATCGCGATACTTAGAAAATAGATCGCCAAATTGATCAAATAACGGTTTGGGTAAGGCTGATGGAATCGCAATCGGATACTGCTTAATATCATCAAGTGTAACTTGAGGTTTATCAGTTAAAGGGTGCCCTGCACGGCAGCAAAATACCGCTTGAAAACTGGGTAATGGAATCACCTCAATGTCATCTCTTAAATCCAGTTCCGTCGCTTTGGTTTCAGCGATAAATAATGACACTTCAGCTTTACACAGTTTTTGATACAAGCTCAGCCAATTACCTACTTTTAATTCAACATTGACGTTGGGGAATGTATTGATAAATTGGCCAATACTCGGGCCTACAATGCTATTTAATGGTATTGCGCTCGCCCCTACCATTAACTCCCCGGTTTCTAATCCTTGAATCGCTTTGATTTCTCTTTTTAGATACTCAACATCTCGTACGATACGGCTACCATGTTCAACAACTACTTCGCCAAATGGGGTTAATGTCACCGAGCGTGAAGTCCGTTCTAATAATTTAGCTCCTAATAAATCTTCCATTTTTTGAATACTTCTAGACAAAGATGGTTGTGCCAAATTTAATTCGAGTGCAGCTCTATGGAAATGTTTTAAATCCGCAACAACAAGAAAATGTTTTAAATGACGTAATTCCATTAACATACCCAATTATAAAAAAAAGCAGAAAACCCGAAGTATTAATAGCAATTACGTCAACTTACTCATTATAAAAAAACATTTCAAATTTTAATAAAAGTGATAAAACATCAATATTAAAACAGAATTAATTTCTTAGTTCAACCATAATTAAAATTGATGCAAAACCTCAAGCTAAAACCATAAACCACTGTAAATAAAGGGTTTATATAAACACGCAAATGTATCAAAACGTATCACTTAATATTCAATTAATTAATTACAACTGCGCATTAATCTGATACAAAAATTGCATCAATTAAGATTAAACAACCAATTCCTATTAATAGCTTTTATGCATTATTTAATGCTTAATTTCGCATTGGATTATCTGGTAACAATTTTGCAATATCTGATTAACCACTTTTTTATTCGTGGTCATTAAAATAATAATTAATAGGAACTCATCATGAGAATTAAAAAATTGACATTGATGACATTGGCTGCGATATATGCAGGTGGTGTCGGCAATGTAGTCGCTGATAATGGACAGCACTCTACATTGGATACTCCACCGCAAATACCAACAAGTATTAATATGATGGAGCTTCATAAACAAAAACAACAAGCAACTCAGTATAAAACTGAAATGGGAACAACCCCATTACGCCGTGGTAGTTTAAGTAATATCCATTATCAACCTAAATCTGCAGTTGATAAGATTAATATTGAAGAAGGTATTACTGGCGAACACACTTACATTGTTCGATTACACGACAAGCCCATTGCAACTTATAACGGGACTATTCCTGGTCTTCCTTCGACCAAACAAGCTTTGCGTCAAAGCACTCAGCAAAATAGTACAAATTCCGCTTCAATGGATCAGCAATCTATTGCTACGTATAAATCACACCTTTTATCTAAACAGCAGCAAGTTATTTCCGCCACTGGCGTGACCCCGAATCAACAATTCACAGCCGCAATTAACGCATTTACAGTCAAAATGACACAGCAAGATGCTATGCGCATGGCTGAGCAGTCGGAAGTTGCTTATATTCAACGTTCTACCAAACTACAACTGCACACAGATGTAGGCCCTGAACATGTAGGCGCTAGCGGAATTTGGGACGGCAGCCAAACACCTGACGGTCAAAAGTACCAAGGTGAAGGTATGGTCGTTGGTATTATCGATACTGGTGTGAATACTGACCACCCTTCTTTTGCTGCTGTTGGCGGCGATGGCTACGTTCATACTAACCCATTAGGTGCAGGTAATTATTTTGGCGGTTGTGCTGAAGCTGATTTTGCCGATAAATGTAATGATAAATTAATCGGTGTTTACACCCATGAATCGATTACCGGCCAGTACCCTGAGTCACTGCAATTTGGTGAAGATTACAACGGACACGGAAGCCATGTAGCCAGCACCGTTGCTGGTAACATCTTGTATGATGTCGATGTTGTAACTACATCTTTAGGTGGCGGGCCAGGTAACTCAATTGGTGTGCAAATGCCAATGATTTCTGGTGTCGCTCCACATGCCAACATCATTTCTTATCAAGTATGTACTGATGATGGTTGTCCTGGTGATGCGATATTATTTGGTATTGAACAAGCAATCCTTGATGGTGTCGATGCGATTAACATGTCTATTGGTGGCGGCGAAAGCTTCCCATGGAATGACGCATTTGAAATGGCATTTTTATCAGCCCGTGAAGCAGGCATTGCCGTTGCATTGTCAGCAGGTAACTCTGGTGCGGCTTATGGTACTGATAGTCTATACACTGTCGACCACACTTCGCCTTGGGTATTAAACGTTGCAGCGACAACGCATTCACGTTCAATCAATATTCATGATAAAGCCCTAAATGCTTTTGCTGGTGGCGACACGACTTTAACCCCTGAGCAACTTGATGGCGCTGGCGTTTCTGGTGAATTTAGTGGCAACTTTGTTATTGCTGGCGATCATGGTGATGCTCGTTGTAATACGCCTTTTGCTGCAGATACATTCCAAGAAACTGATATTGTTGTTTGTGAGCGCGGCGATATTGCCCGTGTTGAAAAAGCAATAAATGTTCAAGCTGGTGGCGCAGGTGGTTTTGTACTTTATAACACTTGGGATGAAGGTGATGATGTATTTGACGATGCTTATGTGATCCCAGGTATTCATTTAACCGCTACTCAATATTTCGGTAGCTGGAATGTGAAAGGCTTACAGCCTTGGTTAATGTCAGCTGAAGGCGAAACATTAACAGGTACCATTACTGCATCTCGTGCAACACGCGATATAAACCCAGACGATGCTGATTGGTTAGCAACGTTCTCTTCTCGTGGTCCTTCTAGCACAGTTGAAGAATTATTTAGTCCAGGTATCGCAGCTCCAGGTGTAGATATCTTTGCCGCATGGAATGATGAAAACCCATTCAATTCGCAAGCTGATACCCGTAATTATAACGCTATCAGTGGTACCTCAATGGCATCTCCACATGTTGCAGGTATGATGGCGTTGATCCGCCAAGCTAACCCAACATGGACAGCAAGCCAAGTACAGTCTGCCCTGCAAATGACTGCTGATAGCATGGCTATCAAAACACTGCACCCTAATACTGGCGAAACAAAAGTCGCTGGCGTCTATCGTGCAGGACATGGCTTAGCCAATGTCGAGCGTGCAATTAATGCTGGTTTGATCATGGATGAAACAGCTGATAACTTCCGCCGTGCTAACCCACAAAATGGCGGTTTAGTCCGAGACTTGAACTTACCACAGTTAATTAATAACGATTGTGGTCGTGATTGCTCGTGGTTAAGAACGGTTACAGCAACACAAGATGGCACTTGGGATGTGAGCGTGGCTCGTGCAAGTGAAGGCCAACCTTACTGGGATTACTCATTAGACCCTAGCGCTAACGTCAGCGTAACGCCGTCGCAATTTAGCTTAAAGAAAGGTGAATCAATTACCTTAACCATTAACGGCTCGTTCCAAGAGTCAGATATGGCTTGGCATGATGGCACCATTGCCAATGCTCAAGGTGAAATTCATTTCATCGCTACTGATGAAACTATTCCTGCATCTCACTGGCCGTATTCAGCTACATTCATTGGTACAACATTGCCTAACACTATCAATGTTAAAGCCCATGATGACACTGCTAGCCACATGATTGAAAACGTACCATTTGGTGTGCCAGCAAACACGTTATCAGGAGTTGTTTATACCCCTGTTGAAGCAACAACAATCGAATTTGATTCGGCACGTCTTCAGTTCGGTGAACAATTTGTTGATGATCAGGGTTTTTGGAATACCGATTTGGCAAGTGTTACCACTTTCCCAGTCACTGTCCCTGAAAACTCTGCAGTATTTAGAGCTGAAATCACTGACCGTATTAAGTCTTCAATGAATACGGAATACGATATATTTGCCGATGCTGACATCATGATTTTCCGTGATTTCAATGGCGATGGCATGTACCACTATTCTGAAGCGATTTGTGGTTCGCAACTGCCACAAACTAGCATTGGGGAATACTGTTCACTAGAAAATCCTGAAGCTGGCGAGTACGTCATCATGGTGCAAAACTATCTTATGTACCCATGGGAAAGTGTTGATACCTATGAGATGTCTTATGCTGTTGTCGCAAAAGATGTTACTTCTGACATTCATTTATCATTCTCTGACTCTGAAGAACTTAATTCTTCGTTGAACATTGAGTGGGATATGATGATGGAAGAAGGCAAAACCTACTACTCAGCAGCAGCTATTCATGCAGGTGCTAATGAAGAAGGTTCATTGACCTTAGTGCCTATGCAAATGACTCGTGGTAAAAACACAGTGTCAATTGATAGCACACAAGATGCTGCTCGAGTTGGTGATATTATCGATATGCGTTTAACTGTTCAGGCAAACCAAAGCGGCGAGAACCGTTTAGTTGACATCGCAGCAAGCTTATCTGACGGCTTACGTATTATTGATGGCTCACTAAGTGAAAGTATTGCAGGAGTCGTTGCTACCGATAATGGCTTTACAGTCCAAGTTGAGCAGTTAAACACTGCAGATAAACAGACTGACTATATCGTTACAACCAATGAAACTGATGCAATGTGTCGTACACCTTGGAACATTGAGTACCTCGATGGTAGCTCAATAGACGGCGAGTATGTTGACCTTGCACGATTTGGTATGGCACCTTCTTGGGGCTCATTCTATGAAGTCAATGAATGGGGCTGGGGTACTTGGACTCATGAAATCATAATTCCTACTATCGATAATGCTATGGCACCTTTCGATAATGAAGAATACTTCGTGACAGACCAAGTGGTACTAAGTTCTCGTGGTTGGTTACAACTTGATTATGTTCAGTACAACCCGTGGGACATCATGCCGCAGGAAGTTCATTTGGAACTACCTGCGACTGAATATACTACACCTGCGGATTTCATCGTAGCGCCGTTATGGAATGCTTCGCAAGATGAAAACTGGAACCAAAAAACCACTCTTTCTATGTATGAACCAAGTTGGGATCCTGCATTACAGAAAGGGGTTACCGTTGCTTACTTTGAAGGTTACACATTAGTAGAGTGGGATAAAGCGTCAACTCATGACTTCGGTTACGATGAAAACTGGCAACAAACTATCACTCCACGTGATGATAGTTATGATTTCCAAGTCTTCATGCGTGAGCGAACAGGACATGTAGACGGTGAGTATGAATACATCATGGCTTATAACAATGTTGATGTAGGCAGCCAAGACGGTAGCGGTTCAATTGGTGTACGTGGTTACAATGGCCCGCGTGCTGGCATGTGGCCATTAAATGGTCACCAAGGTGAATCATTTGCTTATAACGATTTAAACGATAAGTTAAAAGACGGTTTAGTGGTTTGTTATAACATCGATGGCCCACAATCTAGTCGTATCACGATTGAATTCCAAGCTGAAGTTATTGATGCTGCCTTAGGTATGGATCAAGAAATGACAGTAACAGGAACAGTTGATGGGATTGCTGATGCTAGTGCAACACAAACAATAACCGTTGCATCTAATATCAACATGTTAGCAATCGATGACCAGATGGTTGAAGAAAACATGACTCTTGAAGGCATTACTGTTCACTATACTGATAATGATGGTGGCATGTCTGCTAACACCATTACAGTCACTGGCGAAAATGTGACTGCTGTAGTCAATGGTCATACATCAGGTTCAAGTTTTGATATTACGCCAGCAGCTGATTTCTGGGGTGAAACCATGGTCACTGTGACAGTGTCTGATAACTTGTTCCCGAATGATATGAGCACGACAACATTCATGTTAACGGTTAACTCTGATGGTGTGGAGCCAACTCCACCAGCAGCAGAGAATCCAATTGAACCTGAAGCAACTCCAGATAATGACGATGGAGGAAGTTTAAGTTTATTAGGGTTAGTTTTCTTAGGATTACTTGGCGCAAGTCGTCGTAAAAAGTACCACTAATAATTCATTAATATAATCAATCAAAAGGCCTTCAGATGAAGGCCTTTTTTATGCTTATAAATAGCCAAAAACATATTATTCTAGAAGCTGATTGACTTAGCATAATTGAACATCATGGCTAAGAGCCTATGATGTAATTGACTATTTTGGTTTTACTTAGTCTTATACAAATACTATTTAAGCGCTGCTCAAGCACTACACTAGATGAGTCAGGTTGATTCTTTAACTCTTTTACAATTAACTCGACCTTGCTTAACGCCTCACCTTTACTTCAACAGTTACAACATGAATGAAGAATCAGCTCACATTATATTCTTAAGGATTTATCTTCCTTTTATATATTCAATATCGGTTTACAGCTTGAAGTAGTATTGGCTACTTTAACCTAACCAACATTACCGCTTTCGGCATACCGAGTAAGAAAATGGCTGCAAATGAAGTCATGGAAGAATTAACAGTGGAATACATGCACAGTGAAAACGTGTCGATTAAGTAGACGGAATGAGCTTTACTATCACTCCAGATACTGATTGGTATGGTAAACAGAAGCTAAAGTGACTGTGACTGTGACTGTGACTGTGACAATGACAATGACAATGACAATGACAATGACAATGACAATGATGGATTCGGCTAATCAACATGACCAAGCCAGCACAAGCTTTATGTTAATGGTGAATTCTGATGATATCGATGCAGCACCACCAGCAGAAGAGGCGCCAGAAGAAACACCTGCGAAATCTGATTCAGGCAGTAGCATGGGGGTCTTTAGTCTTATTTTGGTCGGTTTATTGGGCGCTGCGCGACGTCGTAAACTACACTAATATAGCGTTCCAAAACTAGTGTTTGGGCCTTCTGTAAAGAAGGCCCTTTTTTATGGCCGATTATCAATCGTGGGGGTCGTAAACTATTTAACTGACTTTACTTCTTCATCAGTTAAAAATCGCCATTCACCTTCAAGCAATTCATCTTCCATTTCAATACTGCCGACCGCTTCACGATGAAGATTGACCACTTTATTGCCCACAGCGGCAAACATACGTTTTACTTGATGGTATTTGCCTTCACTGATGGTTAAACGAGCATGAGTGTCATCTAGAATTTCAAGCTTAGCGGGTTTGGTTAACCCATCTTCGCTACGTAACTGAACCCCTTCTTTAAAGGTCTCAATCAAAGCTTCATCAAGTGGCTCAGCCACCTCAACCCAATACCGTTTACCGCAGTCTTTCTTAGGTGAAGTGATTTTGTGCGACCACAAACCGTCACTGGTAATGAGCACTAACCCGGTGGTATCCACATCAAGTCGCCCTGCAATATGTAACGTATCGACCTTTTCAATATCCATCAAACTCAGTACCGACTGATATTCTTCATCAATGGTTGAGCAAATCGTATCGACCGGCTTATTCATCATGATGTAACGTTCACCGATAATGGTTATCTGACGTCCCTCGATGCACACTTCAGTATCTTCAGCGACTTTATAACTGGCATCTTTTACCACCACGCCATCACAGGTAACTTCACCTGACTTTAATACTCTTTTTGCCAATGAACGAGTGAGCTCAGTACTTTCACAGATAAACTTATCTAAACGCATTACTACAACCAATTGAGTGTCTAATTAGCCGCTATTATGAGCCGTGAACCATCAAATGAAAAACAAATATTCCGCTTCTGCAGTAAAACGGTAATTTTTAGTTACATATCAGTTACTGAAAAGCTCACATTTTATCAACAAAAATGCCCTATCCCCTTGTTAAATGCCCTTTTCAACACTTAACATGGGGTTCACAACAATAAAGACTGATTTTCTATTTACACTTTTGCTGTTTAAAAGAATAAATGAAAAATCAGCATCTAAAGCTCATTGAAGAGCTTATTAATACTTGATTTCAAGAATGCAAAGGAAACAACATGAATAAGTTTGTTATTGGGGGACTTTGTGCCTCATTGATCGCAGGTCTCAGTGCTTGTAGTAATAATGAAGTGCAGAACACCACCAAAACGGCAACGGCTGAAGCAGTTCAAACTGCATTAACATCAGGTATCGATTTTCAAAACATCGATAAATCAGTACGTCCACAAGATGATTTTTATGAATATGTAAACGGCACTTGGCTAAAAACAGCTGAAATCCCGGGCGATCGTACTAATATTGGCGCCTTTTACGACCTACGTGAAAATGCTCGTGAAGACGTGAAAGCAATCATTGAAGAAGTGGCAGCAATGCCTACTCTGACAGCTGGCACTGATGAACAAAAAGTGGCCGATCTTTATCGCGCGTTCATGGATGTTGAAACGTTAAATAAATTAGGTGTCACACCTATCCAAGCTGAGTTTGATAAAATCACTGCTATTTCATCAAAAGCTGACCTCACTAACTTTTTTGCCTATAGCCAAGTTAACGGTTACGGCACCCCACTGGCTTTTTACGTTAATGTTGATGCAAAAGACTCAACCCGTTACGCCACCCATATCTGGCAATATGGCCTAAGCCTGCCAGAAAAAGACTATTACTTTAACGAAGAAGAACGTTTCGTTAATATTCGTAAAGCTTTCGTTGAGCACATTGAAAAAATGTTTAACTTAGCTGGTCTTGCAGATGGTAAGGCTGCTGCTGAGTCTATTTTAGCCCTGGAAACTGCCATTGCTGAAAAGCATTGGGATGTGGTTGAAAGCCGCGATAGCACTAAAACTTACAATAAAATGACAATAGCTGAGCTTGCAGAGCTTGCTCCGAACATTGATTGGAACCAATACCTGACAACTATGGGTGTTGCAGAGCAAAAAGATATCATCATCAACCAGCCTAGTTACGTGAGCGGCTTGAGTGAAGTGATTGGTGCAACAGATTTAGACACCCTTAAAACTTACATGACGTGGAGCGTATTAACCCATGCAGCAAGTAACTTGTCTGAAGCCATTGATGCAGAAAACTTTGCTTTCTTCTCTAAAACCTTAAACGGTCAAGAAGAGCAAGAGTCTCGCTGGAAACGTGGTGTAAACACAGTCAGTGGCACTTTAGGTGAAGTTGTAGGTAAGGTGTACGTTAAGCGTCATTTCACTTCTGCAGCCAAAGATCGCATGAGTGTATTAGTTGAAAACTTACGTGGCGCATACGGCACTAGCATCGACTCGTTAGATTGGATGAGTGCTGACACTAAAGTGGCCGCTAAAGACAAATTAGCCAAATTTAATCCAAAGATTGGTTACCCTGATAAATGGAAAGATTACAGCAAGCTAACCATTAAAGGCGATGACTTGGTCGGTAATGCGCAGCGTGCAAGCGTTGAAAGCCACAATAAAGATATTGCTAAACTTGGCGGCCCAATTGATAAAGGCGAGTGGCACATGACGCCGCAAACCGTCAACGCTTACTACAATCCAACGATGAACGAGATTGTGTTCCCAGCGGCAATTTTGCAACCTCCGTTTTTCAACATGCAAGCAGATGATGCGGTTAACTACGGTGGCATCGGCGCAGTAATCGGCCACGAAATGGGTCATGGTTTTGATGACCAAGGTGCTAAATTCGATGGCGAAGGAAATATGCGTGATTGGTGGACTGAAGCTGATTTAGCCGCCTTTACCAAAAAAGGGAATGCGTTAATTGCCCAATATGATGGTTACCAAGTATTTGATGATCTACACGTTAATGGCGAGCTTACATTAGGCGAAAACATCGGTGATTTATCGGGTGTGACTATTGCGTATAAAGCTTACAAAATGTCATTAGACGGTAAAGAAGCACCTGTGATTGACGGCTTAACGGGCGATCAACGTTTCTTTATGGGCTTCACTCAAATCTGGCGAGTGAAAATGAAAGAAGAAGCTTTGCGTAACCGTGTTGCAACTGATCCACATTCACCAGGCCATTTCCGTGCTTTAGGTGCCCTATCTAACATGCCTGAGTTCTACACAACTTATGACGTGAAAGAAGGCGATAAAATGTATATCGAACCAGCTAAACGCGTAAAGATTTGGTAGTCACTCACTTGAGCTACCCTTTATTTCTTAAAGGGTAGAACGACTAAAAAGGACATCATTTCGATGTCCTTTTTATTGCTTTTTAACATTCTAGATTTAGCAAATCAAAGCCTGCTCAATATTCAATATCACAGTCTTAATAATCACTTTGTAAAGATTGGTAAACCTGTCCATAGTCGAAAAAATATTCAGCTTTGATTCAGCTTCCACCAGTTAAAGTAATCACATATCCCAAAAGGGTTATAACGAATACTTTATTACTCATGCCTTCATAACTTTAGAGTCAGTGGTAACGCAAATGAACAGAATTTTTCGTACCTTTTTTATATTTTTATTATTACTCACTACGCGAAATGCCATAGCTGTTACTGTTGATACTAGCCCTGTTAAACCCGTTTACGATGTTAACCAGACCCTTGTTGATGATTTAGACAGTCTATTAAACCTAGCAAGTACTTCAGGTACTGCGCCGCAACAAGAAACTGATAGCTTACAACAGTTATTTGAACGCGCCCCTTTAGCGCAAACAGAACTGAGTAATTTACTCAACAACATCAGTCAAGAAAGCCATACTCATATACTGATGCCTGAGATTAAAAGTTACCAAAGGGCGCAACAAAAAATTGAACGAAAATTCAATGGCGATGCCAGTTTCATTACCGATATTGCCAGAGCAACGTTGGTTGCCGATGACGTTGAAACATTAATGCGCAGTTATGATGCCTTGGCTGAGACCACAGAGGTTGTGCAAGTTAAAAACCGCTTTGCAGACCCCAAAGCATCAGGCTATCGCGACTTAAATTTATTAGTGAAATTACCGCAAACAAAAATGATTGTAGAAGTGCAATTACATCTGAGCAAAATCGCTGAGATTAAAAGCGGCCCAGAACATCAAGTCTATGAACAAATACAGCATATTGAAGCTGTCGCACAAACCCAACACCGCGCCCTAACTGATTTAGAGTTAATGCAAATTGTTAAGCTGCGTCAGTCATCACATAAGCTTTATCACAAAGCTTGGCTTAGCTATAAACGCCAAAGCCTTGCCCAATTTGACAACACACACATAGGAGACCAAACCCAAGCAGCTTAACCCCATTAAGCTTTGCCTATTTCCGTTCAACCCCCTTCCATTTTGGCACCTTAATTTAAGGTGCTTTTTTTTATTATTTTTTGCTGTTTTGTTGGTTTTTCGATTAATTCAAATTGGTTAAGAGCGCCATACAAGCTATACTCCCGCCATTATTGCCGATAACTGGAAACACTGATGAATGACATCATTGAAATGCTTCAAGACTTAAGCGAAACGGTCCCTGTACCACTTGAATTACCGACATTCGAGCAACTGGTAGAAGTTGAAGAGCAAATTTTAATTTCACTGCCCAACGACCTAAAAGAATACCTGCTATTTGGTAGTGATGTTATTTACGGTGCTATTGAAATGGTTACGGCATCTGACCCATATTCTCATACCTATTTACCTGAAGTGACCAGCTACGCTTGGTCTGTGGGTATGCCAAGAGAGTACATTGCGATTTGTCAGCAAGGGGATAACTTTTACTGTATCGACCAAGAAGCCAATGTGCGCTTTTTCAAGAATGGTCGCATGGCAGACATCATGTGGGAATCTCTCTGGGATTGGATTCAAGATATTTGGCTAAAACGTAAGTAATTAATTTGATTCACGTATGTTTTGCACCACAACACGACAAGATTAAATAGGAAAAACCATGGCTAAATCAAATAACTTGAATGCAATCGAAATGCAGTGTTTACGCTTATCATTAGGGTTAAGTGTCGAGCAAATTGCCGAACTAACTAAAACAACTGCTGAAGCAGTTACTGCTTGGGAAGCTGGCGAAACTGATGCGCCAGAAGTTGCACAAAAGAAGTTACTTGAAATTGAAGATACCATTGAGATGCAAGTACTCAATACCACTGACGGTATTGAAGCGCTATTCAAAACCGAACCAAAGCGACGTTTAGCCTTTGTGGTCTACCCAACTCAGGCTATTTATACTCAGTACAATCCTGAGTTTTTAAGCTCATTGCCTTTTACTGAGCTATACAATACTGCAGCATGGCGCATCAAAAAAGAATGCCAAATTGTATTAGAAGTAGAAGTCAGCCTTATTCCACTTGAAATTGAAGCTTACAAAAGTTTCCGCGCTGATAATGGCATGAGTGAATCTCGCGAAAGCCGAGCTAAATGGGCTGCGACTCAGCTTTAATAAGCTGAGTAGATAAATAAAAAAGGAAGCATTCGCTTCCTTTTTTCATGTCAAAAATTCACGATTTGATCGTTACTCTTCTTGAGCAGCCTTCGCAATCGCTTCTGACTTTTCTAACGCCTTAGTCATTGCAGGTCGTTGTTTCACTCTATCTCGATATGCCGTCAACTTTGGTGGAATAGTTTGCTCAAATACTGTCGCCCACAAAAGCGTTTGAGTCAGTAAGATATCAGCTATGGTGAGTTCATCACCACAAACATAACCTGTTTCTGGTACCCATTGTTCAGCTATCTTAGCCGCTTTATCAAACTCAAATTTTGCTACCGGTAGCATGGCATCTACACGCTGCTCTTCTGGCAGCGCAAAACGATGTTTGCCCATGCTCCATAAAGGTTGCTCTAATTCGCATATAACAAAGCTAACCCATTGGTGATGCAAGCCCGCTTGCTCAGTGCCAGGTTCTGGTAAAAAAGCACCATTGCCATACTTTTCCGCTAGGTACTGCAAAATAGCCGCTGACTCAGTTAGCGCAAAATCACCATCAGTAATTACAGGCATTTTACCGCTTGGGTTCAGCGCTAAATATTCTTCAGAACGGTTATCGCCTTTGGCAAAGTTAAGAAAGCAAAACTGCCAATCAACTCCGAGCTCTTCCAATAACCATGAAACCCGCAGCGCTCTGCTGCGCGGAGTGCCATATAAGGTAATACCTGTGCTTGCTTCTATTTCCATGTTCTATTTTCCTTTGATTAATTACCTACTGAACCAGACTTCGTAAAATCAAACAGATTTAAAATGAGTGTCATCGAAAATGATACCAATAAAAAGGCGAGCCTAAAGCTCGCCTTCTGTCTTGAGCTAGGAGTTAACCTAACATATGTTCAGTTATTTAAAACTGATAACTGACTTTACCGTACCATAATGCACCGATGGCAGAATGGGTTGCCTGATCGTAACCCATGAAATCAGCGGCGCTGAATGAAGGCTCTTCATTCAATACATTATTAGCACCTAACGTCAGTGACCAATGATCGAAACCAATATAGGTGACATTTAAATCTAAAGTCATCATTGAATCTATGGTTCCTGTAGCTCCCGCATCGATATTATCTTGATATTCACCAATATAGTTTAAGCGCGCACTGGTTTGCCAGTTGGTGTAGCCCCAATCCATGCCACCCGTCCAGCGATATTCAGGGTGTTGGTATTCACCTGCAAGTTCACGGGTCGAACCGTCTTCACGTACTTGATCAAAACTATTGACCCAAGTGAGGTTATAATTAAAACCAAACTCACCCGCACTTTGCGTATTCATGGTGTATTGCACATCAAGGTCAACACCATCAGTCGTCTGGCTACCTAAGTTAGCAAACTGGTCATAGATTTCGATAATACGTCCAGGTACGCCATTGGCATCGGTAGGCTCACGTTTTACAACGCTTGGATCATCACCTTGAGTATTAACCAAATATTGAGTATCAGAAGTAATCAAACCTTCTTGATCATAATTCCAGTAATCCACCCCGACACTTAAGCCATCGGTAATTTCCCAGATCCCGCCAAAGTTATAAGAAGTTGACTCTTCAGGTTGTAAATCAGGGTTACCCGAAAAAATAACCGTGCGCTCTTGCGCGGTACAGTCTTCTTCAAGCCCTGTTAATGGACAACGTACCGCATCCACTAATCCCGGAGATTCCTGTGATGGGCCTAAGCCTAATTGCACTAATGATGGTGCTCTAAATGCTTCGCCCCAACTTGCACGGAAGGTTAAATTATCTAATGGGGTATATCGCAGAGCAATTTTAGGGTTAGTCGTATCGCCAAAGTCACTATAGTCTTCGTATCGCAATGCTAATTGTGCTTCGAGTTTTTCAAATACTGGTACAGCAAGCTCAATAAATAATGAGGTTTGATCGCGCTCGCCATAGGCTTCAGTCGCTTCGGTACCAAATATTTCGCCGCGCTTAAACAGCTCATCAGGATTATCTGATAATTTTTCTTCACGATATTCAAACCCAACCGCCATCGCGACACTGCCCGCTGGCATATCAAACAAGTCACCAGCAATCTTTCCGTCAAACGCATTAGTGGTAGATTTACCATTACGGGTGGTACTGACGCTAATATCATCAATCACATCGCCTTGCTGGCTTGTTGCTAATGGATTAAACGCGCCTGAGTTAATGGCTTCTTGTAAACGTGGTGTCCACACAAAACCTTGTTCACCATATTCATGATTACGATTATAAGAATAGGTATAAGCCAGTTCCCACTCCCAATCCGATAACATGCCATTTAACCCTAATACAATTCTAGCGCTATCTGATTCAGATGATTTTTGGCGAGGTCCCGTTTCAGTGAGTCTTCGGCGCATGGTTAAGTCTTCACCAGGAAAAGGATTAGTCGCAGCGCCGCTAGTAAACAGTGGATTATCATTTAGCATATAAAACTCACCGAATGATGGACTTGCCGCCCCTTTCACCACACTTTCATTATGCTGATACATCATTTCAGCAAACAAACTCAACTCATCGTTAAACTCGTAATCTTGAAATACCGATAACCCCATGCGAGTCGATTCTGGCACTGATGTCATCAGTGGTGCGTAGTCATAGCGGCAATAATTTCCTTTTACACTGTCCGCTGGGCAATTGACATCTGGCGTCCAGCTGAATAAATCAGACTTTGGCGTTATGGAGCCA
Organism: Shewanella sp. 10N.286.52.E4; assembly: GCF_041468785.1. Taxonomy (NCBI): domain Bacteria; kingdom Pseudomonadati; phylum Pseudomonadota; class Gammaproteobacteria; order Alteromonadales; family Shewanellaceae; genus Shewanella; species Shewanella sp. 10N.286.52.E4. The sequence goes on along the minus strand of NZ_JBFRJJ010000003.1, from coordinate 38,004 downwards.
TCAGCGCCAATTGTCGCAGGAATGTATGAACCAGGATTACCTGCAGATGAACGAAAATCATCACCGCCATTTGGTGTTTGATCGGCAGAGCTTGAATAGTCTCGGTCGGCAAAGAGAGTTTCACGTTCTTTAAAGTAATCAAATATTACGGTGGTATGCGACTTACCGTCAGCGGCTTCTGTACCCCACAAAATTGAACCCGCTTGCTGACCACCGCCATCTTCGACAGTTTCAGCAAGTTTACCGTTGACTTCGAATCCTTCGAAATCCTTTTTCATGATGATGTTTATCACACCCGCAATAGCATCAGAACCGTAGGTTGCTGAGGCGCCATCTTTAACGATATCGATACGTTTCACTGCAGAAATAGGAATTGAGTTAATATCCACAAACGCGGTATCAATGGATTTAGCAAAAGATGACACCGCAATACGGCGGCCGTTCAACAATACTAAAGTGGCATCTGCGCCTAAACCACGTAATGACACAGCAGCGCCACCATTAGCGGTGTCATCTGAGTTATTACCTTGGGTTGAGAAAGTGCCACTCCCTGAAACAGGTAACTTACTCAGTAACTGCGAAATATCCTGTGCGCCTGAGCGGGCAATATCTTCAGCACTTAACACCGTCATCGGTGAAGCGCCTTCTAAATCCGTGCGTTTAATGTGAGTACCTGTCACTTCAATGCGTTCGACTTCGGGCTCGGCAGCAAAAGCGGTAGGTGTGAGGATGAGTGATACAGCAGCAGCGCAGGCGCTCTGCCAAAATTGAGGTCTTTTCATAATTGTCCCTAATATGAATTATTATTTTAAATAGGCTCAACATCATTTTTAAGCCTTTATGTTCCTAATAAGAATGACTTACAAATCATCCTATTTCGGTTCATCTCATGCGCGCTTATATTAGCGCATCATGTTTTTCTAACATAAGTAATCCACATCAGAAGTCAATGGTTAGTTTTTAAACAGTTGTAACAGAACGCTTTATCACTTACATCTTGTAAACAATTTGTTATTTTGCGCATTCAGCAAAATATGACATAGTCATACATCATCTTGAAACTGAATAGTAATCTCACCTCAAACAATAAGAACATAATGCCGACGACTCAAAAAGCCACCAGCAGTAATTACTCAGCCGCCACATTTTTTGCCAGCCTTGGCCCAGGAATTTTGATGGCCGCCGCCGCTATTGGCGCATCACATTTAGTTTCCTCTACCCGAGCTGGTGCTGAGTTTGGCTGGCAATTGGTGTGGGTGGTATTACTCGTTAATTTACTCAAATACCCATTCTTTGCTGCTGGCGCTCGGTACACCGCAGCCACAGATGAAAGTTTACTCCATGGATATTTAAAGCAAGGACGCGGCTATTTGCTGATGTTTACTTGCTTAAACACTATCGCAGCGATTGCCAGTACAGCGGGGGTGTGCATGTTAACTGCTGCTATGCTGACCCAATTTGTGCCTCTGCCGATTGATGTACTCGCATTCCTAGTACTAGTGAGCTCACTGGCAATTCTCATATTGGGTCATTACCAATTACTGGATAAAATGACCAAAGTCATCATGCTGGCCTTAACCTTAACTACCTTGATTGCAGTCGCACTTGCTTGGCAACATTACCAAGCACCGGCTATAACGGAGGTGGCCGAGAGCCCTTGGCAATGGGCTTATGTTGGTTTTTTAGTGGCTATGATGGGCTGGATGCCAGCGCCAATTGAAGTCAGTGCTTGGAACTCTTTGTGGTTAATTGAGAAGAAAAAGACCCAAACGGTGACCAGTAAGCAAGCCATTTTCGACTTCAACTTGGGCTTTATTGTCACCGCTATTTTAGCGGTAGTTTTTTTAGCCCTTGGTGCATTAGTGATGCATGGCAGTGGCGAAGTATTTTCTAATTCTGGTGCTAAATTCGCAAGCCAGCTTATTGATTTGTATAGCGATGTCATGGGTGAACAAAGCCGATTTTTAATCGCTGCTGTCGCTTTTTTATGTATTTTTAGTACCACGGTGACCGTCATTGACGGTTATAGCCGAACGTTAGATATTGGTTGGCAGTTACTCAACAATCAACAGGATTGCGCTAAGCGATTAACGAGAGTGATGTTGCTTGTTTCTGCATTAGGACTAGGGCTTATTCTGTTTTTTAAAGGAGCGCTGCTGCCTTTACTTGAGTTTGTGATGACATTGGCATTTCTAACCACAGTGATTTTTGCGTGGCTTAATCTACGCTTAATGACCAGTGAAGCCTTACCAGAAAAACACCGTTACGGTATAAAAATGAAACTACTGGCATGGTTTGGCTTGGTGTATCTGGTTGGGTTTTCGGCGGTATTCATTTACTGGAAGCTTGCGATACAATAAATAGCTTCTCTTAATGACGATGAATTGCAGATAATCTGAACTATTACTCCATTTTCAGGTATATACCCATGTTACTTCAAGATGCTTTGTCAGGCGCAATCTCGGATAACAATGCAAGGCGTAAGCTGAGGTAATTGTTGTTCACTTTTCAAAGCTTACAACGTAGCAGTGGTTTTCGAGCTTGCGCCCCATAGGGCAAGGCAAATAGCACCAATCTGCGTTGTTATAAAATATCGATGTAGAATAACTATACTTCAATTTTATGCCTAGCATCTTGGCACTATTTGCCTTGCTGACTTTGCATCTTGAAGTATCATGGGTATAATCCGCATCCAATTTTTATTTAAGCTTAGGTTTAATAATCCTCAGCTTAAAAAACTGCGCAGCCGCGCCCAGAGACTTATATGATTAACAACGATATTATTCGCCGTCTACGTTTTGTATTCGATTATTCAAACGCAAAGATGATTAAAGTTTTTGCTCAAGCCAATGTTGAAGTCAGCACAGATGAAATCATTAGCTTACTGAAGAAAGAAGCTGAAGAAGGTTATAAAGCCTGTAATGACAAAGTCATGTGTCAGTTCTTAGACGGACTAATTATCGAAAAACGTGGTTTACGTGAAGGCAGTGAAGTTCCAGCGCCTGTTAAAAACCTAACAAATAACTTAATCTTCAAAAAATTGCGTATTGCTTTAGAGCTTCGTGAAGATGATATTATTGAAATTTGTGGTTTAGCTGATTTCGTTATCGGTAAGTCAGAATTAGGTGCCTTGTTCCGTAACCCTGATCATAAGAACTACAAAACTTGTGGCGATCAGATTTTACGTAACTTCTTACATGGACTATCAATCAAACACCGTGGTGTTGAACTGTAACTCCCCTGTTTGATGTAACATTGAAATGCACAGCAATGGCTGTGCTTTTTTATGTCATTTTATCGCTCGCTCAGTGTCACTTCATCCCAATAAATGGCCTGTTTAAACTCTTCGGCTAATAAAGCATTCAGTTTTTCGAAACTCTTTACTGCGACTTCCTCTCCGTTTACACACGACCATACAAATCGATGACAGTTATTGTTAAATAAATCATATTCGCGATATTGATATATTGCCTGCTCTGCTCTTTTCTGTGCTTGTGGTGATATTAAAGGCTGATGTAAGTGATTACATGCTTGAAATATGCGTCTACCTGTCCGGTCTTGTAAAAAACGCTGCGCTGATACGGGTCTTATTAACCCGCTGCCATGAAGTTCAACCAAGTGATTATCGCCCACCCAAATACCGCTATGCTCAACCACACCAAAAACAAAACAACAAACAATGCCTCCAGGTGCCGCTTCGACACATACATCACTGGTATGCCAAATACTTGGGGTTAACGGGCTCGCAGACTTTTCACTAGGTACTTTTGGGGAGCGGCCCATGCGGCGTTCATGTTGTAGTGACTTGCGCTGTTTACGATCATCAGCAAGTAAAATTGCACCTACCGCCGCTGTACCAAGCCAAATTAAAGGAAGAGCCATTTGTACCTCACAGTGTAGAAATTGTGTACATAATCAGCATGGCATCTAATTTAATCAATATCGAGTCCCTTTCTAATTTTAGTCAGTAGCTAAAGTGTTACGAGTCATGACTCATTGACGTATTTGCCCTCACACTAGTCTTGTCTGCCACAATCCCTATTACAATCCAGTTAATATCGGTATTAGCATTGAGTCGCAAACAAATCACAGCAAACGTTTTCAATATTCACGGCTCACATTCAAATAGAAAAAAAGTGTGAAATAGCTCACTTAACAGACCACAAAAAATATAACTTGTGTTAACCTTCTCCGATAACAAAAAACGTCTACTATTAGACAGTCATCGCCGTCTAATCCTAGCTATAAATAACAGTAATTCGACACTGATAATAAGGTTTCCAATGGACGATAATAAACGCCCTCTCTATCTTCCTTTCGCAGGTCCAGCCATTCTTGAGTCTCCTCTGCTAAACAAAGGTACCGCCTTTAGCGAAGAAGAGCGCATTTACTTTAACCTTGAAGGGCTTATTCCTTGGGTTATTGAAACAATTGAAGAACAAGCATCACGTGCTTATGAACAGTATAAAAGTTTCAGTAATGACCTCGATAAGCATATTTATCTGCGTAATATCCAAGATACTAACGAAACCCTATTTTATCGATTAGTGCGAAACCATATCAGTGAGATGATGCCTATCATCTATACCCCTACCGTGGGGTTAGCCTGTGAGCGTTTCTCGAAGAATTATCGCCGTAACCGCGGTTTGTTTATCTCATACGATAACAAAGATCGTATTGACGATATTCTAAATAACTCGACACGCCACAAAGTGAAAGTGATTGTGGTCACCGATGGTGAACGTATCTTAGGTTTAGGCGACCAAGGGATTGGCGGTATGGGGATCCCAATTGGGAAATTATCCTTATACACCAGCTGTGGCGGGATCAGCCCTGCATATTGCCTCGCAATTACGTTAGATGTGGGGACTGATAACCCTAATCTGTTAGATGATCCTATGTATATGGGCTCTCGTCATCCACGTATTGGCGGCGAAGAGTACGCTGACTTTATCGAAGAATTCATGCAAGCAGTCAATCGCCGCTGGCCTGAAGCACTTATTCAATTTGAAGATTTCGCTCAGAAAAATGCCATGCCATTGCTTGAACGTTATAAGGACAGATTCTGTACTTTTAATGATGATATTCAAGGCACTGCAGCGGTAACTGTTGGTTCGTTATTGGCGGCATGTAAGGCAGCTGATACGCAGTTATGTAAGCAACGGGTTGCTTTCTTAGGCGCGGGGAGCGCAGGTTGCGGAATTGCAGAAGCCATTGTGGCGCAAATGGTGGCAGAAGGCATTTCAGATGAGCAAGCTCGCTCACAAGTATTCATGGTCGATCGTTGGGGCTTATTGCTTGATAACATGCCGACCTTACTGGATTTCCAGAAAAAACTAGCGCAAAAGACGATCAATATTGAGCAATGGGATGGCTTTAGCGATCATATTTCATTACTTGATGTAGTCAACAACGCTAAACCAACGGTATTGATCGGTGTTTCTGGTGCGCCAGGATTATTCACTGAAGAAATTATTCGCGCCATGCACAGCCATTGTGAGCGCCCAATAGTATTCCCATTGTCGAATCCTACTAGCCGCGTTGAAGCAACACCGAAAGATGTGCTGCACTGGACATCTGGCCAAGCATTGGTTGCTACTGGCAGTCCATTTGAACCCGTAGTTATTGACGGTGAGACCTTCGAAATTGCCCAGTGCAACAATAGCTTTATCTTCCCAGGTATTGGGTTAGGTGTACTAGCGAGTGGCGCAACCCGTGTATCTGACGAAATGTTAATGGCATCGAGCCTTGCATTATCAGAGTGCTCACCACTTGGTAAAAATGGTACAGGCTCATTATTGCCGGCACTTGAAGATATTCAAGAAGTCAGTAAATACATTGCCTTTGCGGTAGCGAAAAAAGCCATTGAACAAGAGCTTGCTTTACCTTGTCCAGATGAACTATTAACACAAAAAATTGATAGTAACTTTTGGGAGCCTGAGTACCGTCGTTATAGACGTACCTCTTTCTAAATGACTTAAGTTTAAGGTTTTGGTTTTACTTAACACCAGCACCTTACGAAACGAAAAAGCCTAGCAAATGCTAGGCTTTTCTTTTAGGTAAAACCATCGATTACATGACGACTTTATCTTCTAATGCTTTATTTAAACCAGCGTAGTTACTGATAATCATCTTGCCACGGACTAATTCAATAAGCTCTCGCTGAGAAAACTTATTCAACACTTCATTGACTCTAGGTCGGCTGACATTAGCAATTTCACTTAATTGCTGCTGAGTAATTTTAATTTCAATTCTAGGTAAATCCGTATTCTTTTTACTGCGAGCGAGTTCAAGTAAGAAAAATGCTATGCGCTCTTCTATGCCATAAAAAGATAAATGCATGCCTTGAACAAGCTTAGGGGTATTCGTGCGCATGATGCTATATAACAGTTTATAAATTTCACTGTTAGTTTTTGCTAGTTCATTTAAATCCTTTTTAGGGAAAAATAAACTTCTAATAGGTTCAAGCTCACAAGTGTATAAATTGATTTTAGGGAAAATCTCAATCGCCACAGCGCCAACCCACATTTGTTTGCCAAATATGAAACTGGCCAATGGGCGATTATCTAAACTTGTGGTCGCAAATGTTCCCAGCCCCTGTGCACAATAAAATAAGCCACGCTGATGATCACCGTCTAAAAGAGTGGCGTATTTTTCAATGCCCTCAAGCTCAATAGCAAGATCTAAAATCTCAGCTTTGGTTTGCTCGCTTAGTTCACAAGGCCAACTGATTTGGTGGGCTAATATTGATGTCATTGGGTTTCCAAACATTTGCTATAACAAGTTATGCCGACATAACTTGTTTAAAACTATTCAACATCGAACGATCCGTTCGGGCTTTTTTTAACTTTCTAATACTTTCTTTCAGTGATTGCTCAGCTAAACGACCAAATACACCGTCATATTCTTTTTCATCAATCGCTTCGTCAGAATCTGCATCGTCAGCAATCTCTTGAGCTACTCGGCTTAACTGCATCCACGCATTCGCAATATAAAAACCATGGAACTCAGCTTGTGGCATCAATTTTTGCGCACTTGCCGGCATGGCTTGCCAACTTTTATTAAACAAGCCAGCATTATCTTCAATTAACTCTTTAAACAAGCCTTCGTAAGCTTCAAGTAATGTCTCTGGTAATTTATCCATTGGCAGTACTTTATTGGCTACATTAAAAGACACCTGCTTTGCTGTTGCTTTATATTCTTCTGTCACATGACTCATTGTATATTTCTCTCTTAATTAATAGTGCCGCTGAAATTCAAATGCTACTGAGATGTTTGCTATAAATGTATATCCTGCAAAGGCGGCATACCTTAATGGCTTCAACTCATTCAGTAAAGCGCCATTATATATCCAAAGAAGTACAATTAAGTAATATACGGAATTGGCTGTTAAATTGACTTTATAACGGTTTGATTAACCTTTATCTAAGTCCATTGTGCATAGACTACATTCTTACGAACGTGTTCTCAGAAAGGTTGGATTAAATGTCTTTCATTGCTAAATGACATATCAACAAGTAAACATGAAATAAGAGACTATCAAAGTGAGTACACACCTGACTAGTCGTTCTCATTTCATTCAGCTGATTTTAACCTTTGCATCAATAAGCATTGTTACTTTGATAACATTAAGACCCTAATTTGGCTTAATTTATCGATCATTTAGATACAAATAACCCATTGAGTGGCTTTAATTGTACAAACCAAATTATATGTCATAATAATGCTAGGCATAGAAACCTATATGAGAACTATTCGATTAAAACCCTGCTGCACTTTGTATTAGCTATATCCTTGTGTTTTGCAATTAACACTGTTTCAGCTAATGCCAATGACATTAACAATCAGCAAAGAATTGATCATTTATTTGATATATTCGATGAGGGTGAAGAAGGTGATCTTGAAAAACTAGCTGGTTATATAATTGAGCTTGAAACCCTAATTCCTCAAGAAGATCTCAAGCAACAAGAAAAGCTCATTCCATTGCATTGCTGGTACCACCCATCAGAAACCTCTGAAGAATTTCAACAAGCGATAAAGCATGCAGAAGACTTGATGCTGCGTCATCAAAAAAGCTACCCGTCAACGCTGCATACAGAACTATTACTTTGCCGTGCATCTCACTACCAATACTCAGGCAATCCAAAACAAGCCAAACTTGATTACGACGCAGCAATACAAGAAGCCTATCAAATTGAAAACCTGCGCTTAATCGCCGATGGTAGGAGTTTACGAGGTGCTATGTTGTCTTATGAAGGTGATTACACAGGGGCTTTGGAAGATTTAATCCCTGCGCAGTCAATGTATGAGCAACTCAAGTTAAACTATTGGGCCAGGGTAAACTTAAGTGAAATCGCCAATAGTTACCGCCGCTTTGGCGATCCACAAATGGCACTTTCCTATCAGGAGAAACTTGAAAAAGCCTATTTAGATAACAATCAGCTAATGGATGCTATCGACATCAATACTCAGATTGCTTATTCCTACGAAGAACTTGGGAAAAACGAACTTGCGCTAGCACGATTTGAAAAAAGTTATCATTACTGGAATAAACAAGACAAACCTATCCTCACTGCGGGTGCTGGCGTTGATATTGCGGGAGTTCAATTAAAACTAGGTCAAGTTGATGCCGCTATTGAAACCTTAGATAATGCCGAAAAAATCATCACTAAAGAAATCGATGGGTTATTCAGTTTTATGAAACTCTTTAGAGCACAAGCTGCATTACTCAAACATCAACCCGAGCAAGCATTAAGTTTTGCACAAGAGGCTGAAACCGCATTTGATGTCAGTAATAATGAACGTGGCTTAAGCCAAGTTTATACTCTACGAAATAAAATCTACCTGGTTTTAGAAGACTATCAGTCAGCCCATGAAGCCTTGTCAGATTATTTGCAACTGCATCTTAAACTTGATCAGAAAAGCTTAAGTAATCGCAATAGCGAAATGCGAGCACGCTTTAACACCGGTAAAATAGAATCAGAGAATCAAACTTTACAAGCATTGCAGCGAGTTAAAGAACAAGAATTAAAAGTATTGGAAAAAAATAAAGAATTACAGCAAGTGATTATCTTTCTTGTAGCAATAATTTTAATCATTATGACTTTTTATGCCGCTAAGCAAGTTAAAAGAAAACAATTATTTAAAAGTCTCGCATTAACTGACGAGCTCACACAATTAGCTAATCGTCGTCAAACATATAACTTAGCAAAAGACTATATAGAACAAGCACGTAAAGATAACACTCACTTTTCGTTAATCTCATTTGACGCTGATCATTTCAAGAAAGTAAACGATAGCTTAGGTCATGATATTGGTGATAAAGTATTGGTATTAATGGCAGAAGTATCACGAAAATTAATGCGTAAATCTGATACGGTCGGCCGCGTGGGTGGTGAAGAGTTTTTGGTTCTATTACCTGGTGCTAATGAACAACAGGCTAAAGAAATAGCCGAGAGATTAGTCAATAAAATTGCTGATGCCAATTGGCATGCTATATCGCCAGAGCTTAACCAAACAATCAGTGCTGGTGTCAGCCAGTTTAACAATGAGAACAAATTGGAAGCATTATTATTGCGAGTTGATAATGCACTTTACCAAGCAAAGTCAGCAGGTAGAAACTGCGTTAAGACGGTATAAATCACCTTGCAGAAACTTATTCGTTGTCGCAAAAATACACACTACCTCATCGGTTTAGTTTTATTTATTTTAATGTTTGTCGGCCAATTACCATTTAAAGCCGATGCAAATACTTTAGAAAATGAAGCAGCTGATGAATTGTTTAGTCAGTTTGAAAGTGATCAACTGACGAGCTCATTATATATTGATGAAAAACTACTAGAACTTAAAGCCTTGATTGCTGAGGATGACCACCAAAGATGGCAGCAGTATAAAACACTAACCTGCCCGCATATTCCTTCCGGCGAGCCAGATCAGCTACAAGATTTTGTAAATGAAACTGATGACTTAGCATCAAGAAGCTTTTCGGTCCCCTCTACACCTGTGTTATTAAATTTGTGCCGCGCAAGAGCTTTTATGTATTTAGGCGATTTGCAGCAAGCAGCTCAAATTAATCAAGATGTGTTAACTCAAGTACAAACACTACAAGATGCAAAATTAACTGCTGATGCGTACTTCTCTATTGGTCAGTTAAGCTTATTCAAAGGGCAATTTATAGGTGCAATTGACAATTTGTCATTGTCTTTTGAGCTATATCAGCAACTTGGGTATTGGAACACAGCCAATATTAATATTATCTCTCTAGCAAGTTCATATCGACGCTTAGGCGATAACAAAAAAGCCCTCTATTACTACAATATTGTTGAAGAGCATTTCACCAAAAATGATAAACCTAACTTACTGGCTATCGTCGAGCAGTCATTAGCTTACATCAAGCTAGATAACGGCGATTATCAAGAGTCTCTTGATTACTTTGAAAAAATATATGCAGCGGCCAATACTGCTAATAATCCCTTATACGCAGCAGAAATGGCGGTAGATATGTCAGCTCCGCTCATTAAACTAGATCGTTTAGATGAAGCTGAGCGTTGGCTAAATCAAGCACAGCCTTTAATTACGCCAATTAATTACTCTCACTTCGGCTATATGCATGCCTATTACCTCGAATTACGGTTACACCAAGGACGATACCTGGAAGCAATCGAGCATTTTAATCAAGCAAAGAACAGTTTTGACAAATATAACAATAAGAAAGGGTTAACAATTATCTATCCCATCATTGCTGAGTTATTTGCCGAAAAAGGCGACTTTAAATCAGCAAACCATTGGCACCATGAATTTCTTACTGTTCACAATCAAATGGATGAAGCCGCTTGGGCGACGTTTAACTCAGAAATGCGTATCCGCTTTGACTCACACCAACTTGAAAAACAACAAAAACAATTGATTGAATTTCAAACCCTAAAAGCCACTCAGCTTGAAGCCTTAACAAAGAAACAGCAGCTGCAATATGCCGCTATAGCCTTAACCTTTATTTTGCTGGTGATATTAGCGTTCTTCTTTATAAAATTAATTAGAAAGTCTATACAATATAAACAGTTAGCATTAACCGATCCGTTAACCGAGGTGCCAAATCGACTTTATGCTTATAAAGTGACTAAGCATTTATTTCGAAAACAGCAGGCATTTTCGATTCTACTGATCGATGTCGACCACTTTAAAGCGGTTAATGATAATTATGGTCATGATGTCGGTGATATATCATTGCAGTTAATCGCCCACACTATCAGTGAAGTTTGCCGTAAAGAAGACACCTTGGCCCGAATAGGAGGTGAAGAATTCCTCCTACTTATGCCTAATGCGCAAGCTGAAGATGCGATAAGTTTGGCTAGAAGAGTAACCAATCAAGTTAAGTTAATTGATACTGATTCATTGTCTATGAGCGAATGTTTTACTGTCAGTATCGGCATTGCAACAACAAGCAATGAAACAAGTATTTCCCCATTACTTAAAAAAGCAGATATTGCACTTTATCAAGCCAAAAATGCAGGCCGAGATGGCTATGTGAATTATCAAAGTCCAGTTAATTTTCAGCGAGAGGACGGCCAATGATGCACTTTCTGATGCTTCGGATTTGTAGCCTACGCCAAATGGTATGTCTTATCACGTTTGTACTCTTTTTCAACGTGACCTTGCCCGTATCTGCAACAGAACAAAAAGGGGCTAACGAAGCGACTCAAGCATTCGATAACCCTGAGTTTGAACAGATATTTATATTAATCGATAATGGCGATATCAATGATGCTAGTTACCCTAACCTCATTGACGAAATGGCGCAGCTTATTGATGATGGCGATATTGCTCGTACTTACCGCTTACTGCCCAAACAATGCTTAGCGTATAATTTTTTAGAAGAACAACAAAACCTAAATGCGCAAAAATTCTTAACCGATGTTTATCAGCGTTACTCTGAGATGCCAGCCGACATCAGAATCAACCTCAAACTTTGTGAGGCGACCTTACTTCGCTATCGAGGAGAAATTACTGATGCCAACCAGATGGTGCAACAAGCCCTTATTGATGCACAGCAAATAAATGATCAGCGCCTGACAGCAGATGCTTACTCCATCTTAGGTCAAATCGCCTCCTACACAGGTGATTTCGCAGTTGCCCTTAAGAATTTACTCCAAGCTTATGAGGGTTATCAAAAGCTCAAGCTAGTGACTTTAGAACGTTTAACTTTACTTGATCTTGCGATTACTTACCGCCGCTTAGGCGAAACAGAAACCGCTCTCAAATATTATTCCCAGCTCGAACAAGCCTTTAGCGATAGCGATCAAATAGCTCTAGTTATGCTAGTCAAAAATGACATGGCGTATGCTTTTGAAGATATTGATGAATTTCAAAAAGCCGCTGATTACTATTTAGCTATTTATAATTATTACCAAGAAACTCAAAGCGACCCAACATTTGTCGCCCGTGTTGCTGTGGATATGTCCTCAGCGCTCATCCAACTTGAACAGTATCAACAAGCACTAGACTATTTATATAAATACGAAGCCATCATTAGCCCATCGGTTGATACCCATTATAGCTTTTTACATCTATATAAAGCCCAAGCAAAACATGGCTTAAAGTTAACAAAGGAAGCACTGCCTCACCTTGAAAAATCCACTGTCGGCTTTAATAAAAACCACAATAAACGTGGCCATGAAATGCTACTTAAACTCAAGGTTGAAATTTTTGAATCTTTGGAACAGTGGCAACAAGCTTATCAAGCGCAACTTGCACTGTATGAAATCCATTTAAAGTTAGATAAAGCCCTTGAAAATCAAGCTAGCACAGAAATGCGGGTTAAATTTGATAGTGAAAAAATAGAAGCTGAAAATGCAGAGTTAGTGGCATATCACGAGTTGAAAGATCAACAATTCATCATTCAACAAGACAATGAAAGGCTGCAAATTTTAACGCTGGCTCTAGGCTTTGCATCCGTATTATTACTCATCATTTTTAGTCTTTATTTTAATAAAAAGTCTCAACAATTAAAGCAACTTGCATTAACCGATTTATTAACCCAATTACCCAATCGATTAAGCTTTTATCGCAATGCACAAAATGCATTTACCCGATTGTCAGAGCGCCAACAACCATTGTCTATTATCTCTATCGATATCGATCACTTTAAGCTCGTTAATGATCAACATGGTCATGACACTGGCGATAAAGTTCTCAAAGCTGTAGCTCAAATTTGCTTAGAAAACTTATCTGTTGTCCATTTGTCTGAACAGCATTCATCTATGACGAGTAAAAGTCATACCGGTAGAAGTCATATCGGTCGTGTCGGTGGTGAAGAGTTTTTAATACTGCTACCCAATACGCGATCTCAAGCTGCAATTAACCTAGCCCAGTCCATTCTAAATGACATACATTCATTTGATTTTAGCCATATTAACGAAAATCTTTCTGTCACGATTAGCGCAGGGGTAGCAACGTTTAAAGATGAAACCACCCTGACAGAGTTAATCAAAAAAGCAGATAAAGCGTTATATCGAGCAAAAAATCAAGGCCGTAATCAGGTAGTTTACTTTCATGATGATGCCTAAGGCGATAGCGAGTATAATAACTCTTAGTCATCATAAACCACTGTTACTCCTGCATGCCAAATTCTAAAACTGATACTCAAATTGAGCATCAACCATCTGTTGAATCGTCAAGATTATTAACGGTTGAATCGAGTCTCAGCCGTGAGATGACTTCGCTAGAATTATCTGAGCTTTCGCTACAAATAAAAAACTGGGCGCAGGAATTAGGCTTTGCTCAATTAGGGATTACGGATACTGACCTTAAAGCTGAAGAACCCAAACTGCAACAATGGCTTGATAATGGTTATCATGGTGAAATGAGTTATATGGCGAATCATGGCATGATGCGTGCCCGCCCCCATGAGCTACATCCAGGCACTATACGTGTGTTAAGTGCCAGAATGGATTACTTACCCCCAGAAGCTGGATTTGCCAGTAACCTATCGAATCCTAACTTAGGTTATATCTCCCGCTACGCTGGCGGCCGTGATTATCATAAGTTAATCCGAAAACAACTCAAAAAACTGGGTGATAGAATTGTTGCCCATTGCCAACAAATCGGCGTGACAGGTATTGATTTTAGACCTTTTGTCGATTCAGCACCTGTGCTTGAAAGGCCACTAGCCGAAAAGGCTGGCTTGGGCTGGACCGGTAAACATTCGTTATTACTAAACCCCGATGCTGGCAGCTGGTTTTTTTTAGGTGAAGTGTTAATCAACTTGCCACTACCGATTGATATCCCAATCAATCAAAGCTGTAAGACTTGTGTAGCCTGCATAAAGTCATGCCCTACCAATGCGATTCTTGACAATAATGTGGTTGATGGTCGGCGATGCATTTCCTATTTAACTATCGAACTACAAGGTGCTATTCCTGAAGAGTTTCGACGCGCTATTGGTAACCGTATTTATGGTTGTGATGATTGCCAGCTCGTGTGTCCTATCAATGCCAAAGCACCGTTAACTCAGCAAGCCGATTTCCACATTCGCAATCAGTTAATTCAGCCAGAATTATTAACCTTATTTGCTTGGTCAGAGAAGCAGTTTTTGTCATTAACCGAAGGCAGCCCTATAAGACGTATCGGCCATAAAAATTGGCTCAGAAATATTGCTGTCGCACTGGGTAATGCACCTTTTAATGATGATATCGTGACCGCACTTAATACACGCAAACAATCTGATGAAGTTGATGACATGGTCAGTGAACATATTGACTGGGCACTCAAACAGCAGTCACAAGCTCATGCCGAGTTAATCAGCCGTAAAACACTGCGAGTGGTTCGAGCTATTGAGAAAGGCTTACCACGAGATGCATAATAAATACGGCCTGTTGTTCAAATAGGTCATGACTTACCACTATGACCACAACACCTTGATCACAACATCTTGAACACAACACCTTCAGTCAAAATAGTTGTGGGATAAATTTTAAGCTCAGCAGTAAATAACCACTGCTGAGCTTTTTCGTTTAGACGACTCAAGTGAATTGATTATTGAACGTATTAACTTTGATCTAAGGTAAAGCCTACCTTGACGGTCACTTGCCAATGGGCAATCAAGCCTTCTTCCAAATGTCCTCTCGTTTCTACTACTTGAAACCAACGCATATGCTTAATAGATTTGTTCGCCGCAGAAATCGCATTCTTAATCGCATCATCCGAGCTAATGGGTGATGATCCTGTCAGTTCAATCAGTTTATAAGTATGGCTCATTATCACTCCGTCAGTATTGTTATGAACATTGACTGAGTATAGATAACCTATAAAAATCTGCGTAACTTCAAGATAATAAATGAACATGACGCATATAGTTAACAATAAACTCTGAAGTGGCTTTGCCTGCCACAGTCCCCTAGTAGATTAAGACTACAACGGTCTCACTTGAGGCTTTAAGCACTAATGGTTAGTCGCTTAATTCAATACGGTCGCTTTACGTAAAATAACTGAACACAAGCTTGTGCTATTACGGCTTATCCTTTTGGTGATAACTCTTCGCTATATGTTTTTTAGGCCTTATTGTTAAAGATTCTTAAGCAATTCCATCTGAATATAGCGCTTTATCACAGATATTTACTTGTTCACTACCATTTTCTTCAAACACTTAAAAAGCCTAAGTTTGTAATTTTCATATCAAAACAACCAATAAATTAACAATTAACCTACATTAATGTAAATTAATTACACAGGCGTCTGGACGTCTAGAAGTTTATTGTGTTACTCTGCCATTAATCAATCGAATAGATTTCACCCGCAAGTTGAACAGAATTCATGTGAGGATAATATGATAGAGCTGAGACACCTTCGTACTCTTATGGCGCTTAAAGAAAGTGGTAGCCTTGCTGGTGCCGCGAAAAAACGTTTCGTCACTCAATCAGCGTTATCACATCAGATTAAAGAATTAGAAACCCGTATTAACTCATCTATTTTTATTCGAAAGAGTAAACCGCTGTCATTCACGCAAGAAGGCGCTAGATTATTAAATCTTGCTGAAGAAATTTTACCTAAAGTCATGGTGACTGAATCAGACCTTAAAAAGGGTTTGGATAGTGAGTCACAATCACTGAAGTTGGGTATTGAATGCCATAGCTGTTTTCGTTGGTTAATGCCGGTAACAGAAGCATTTAAACAACTTGCGCCCGATGGCAGAATTGATCTTTCAAGCCGACATCTTTTCGACTCATTAAATGCATTAGAAATGGGCGAACTCGATATTGTACTCACATCAGATCCTGTCCCTGGTCATGCGCTGGCTTATCAGCACCTATTTGATTTTGAGGTAAAGTTAGTCGTGGCTAATGAAAACCCGCTGGCAAAAGAAGCTTTTATTAAACCAGAGCAATTAGCTAAGCAAACTTTGATTTCATACCCAGTACCATTGCAACGTCTGGATATTTATAAACACTTTTTAGAGCCTGCTGGTGTTGAAGCCGGTGAGCAAAAGCAGTGTGACTTAACCGCAATGTTACTGCAACGTGTCGCTTGCAATGACGGCATCGCTGCCTTACCAAGCTGGTCGATCAATGAAAGCCATGGGCTAAACCTTGCCTCAGTTAAATTAGGCGCTGAAGGGTTAAAGCGACCACTATTTGCGGCTTATCGTCGTAATGCTGCCAATACCACATTAATCCAAAAGTGGTTAACCTTAGTGGCTGCTGAAGGCTTGAAATTACAACGTTTAAGTCAGCAACACTAAAGCTGAGGCTTCCATCATACGAAAGTTAACACATAAAAATGCCACTCATTGAGTGGCATTTTTGTTTGAAGGTTTTATATTCACTCTTACTGAAGGTTATTCAAACTCAGCAAGAGGGTTTATCAATACATTACGCTTAGCAAGCACATGCCTTAACACCATGCCTGCCGAGTTAGGATTATCTGTTTGATTAATATTATGGGCGACCATAAATTCGTTACGTAAGTCATCATCTAAACCTAATGCTTCAAAAGCTTCAATAGACAAACTTTGCTGCTGAGTATCAATTAAGGTTTTGATCACTTGCAATGCAATCGCTTTCTCTGAAGCATCATTCAAAAATGCAAACGCACTTAAGGTAATCACTTGGCCAAAGACACTGAATAGCGCCAATGTTTGCACTTCATCAGCGTCGATATCTATGGGTTGGTCACTTTCTTCAATATCACGTAAATGTTGAACCGCATCAACAGCAATATTCTCTGTTAACGTCCAGTAACCTTTTACCAATTTGCTATAAGGCTCTTTTAGTTCATCTAAACGTTCTTTTAAATAGAATGAGAAAGCATAACGGTAGATATTAACTTGGCCTAAACGGATAAGCGCATCTTTGATACTGCGGTTTTTAGTCGAAATAATACCACCAGCTTGAGCGGTATTACTGCGCCATAATAAATGGGCAGCTAAAGCAGGATCACTTGAAACAATATCAATGAGAATACGAATATCAGCTTCATTAATCAGTGCTTTCTTTAAAGGGATCAAAATACCGCGTCGACCGATCACCTGCTCTTCGTTGCCAATAATGGCTTTGACTTGAGTTAGCACTTGTTGCTCAAGGTAGGTCATATTGTACTGCTTCCCTTTAATCATTTTTATATATCTAGTAGGGAATTTATCCACATAAGCGGCACTAAGGTCAAGTAATTAATCCGTAATCAAACAAAAAGCCGACAAGCAATTTGTCGGCTTTAGGTTTTTAGTCAATTACACTGCTATGCCTAAGCATAACTGTGTATTAATCAAACAAGCTTTAGAAGCGGTATCCTGCAGTCAAACGAATTGAGCGGCCATTACCTGAGTAGTAACCGTTGCCCCAAGCCGAGTAATAACCGGCACTAACATATTCTTCATCTAATAAGTTATCAGCACGTAAACTCGCAGACCAATTATCACGAGTGTAGTTCAGCGCTAAGTTCGCTAATACATAGCTAGATAACTTAGGATCAACGTTACCGTTATCCCCTTCAATGAAACGCTCGCCAGTGTATATACCTTCAACAAATACTTGCCACTCTGCAGCAATATCATAACTTAAGTGCGCACGGCCATTGTGTTTCGCTACCCAAGACAGAGCCTTACCTTCGTTTTCGCCTTCGGTGAATTCAGCATCGATATACTCATACGATGCCCCTAATAACCAATCAGCAGATAATTGAATATCGTAGCTAGTATTAACACCATATCGGCGTGATGCATCAGCATTAACATTAGCACCACCGCCTTGGGGACCATCTGTACGGCCACCGTCGTAGACAATTTCATCTTCTAAATCGAGACGGTACGTATTTAACTTAAATGTTTGGGTTGTGGTGGTCCAATCCCAGCCTGCTTCATAAGAGCGGCCTGTTTGTGGATCAAGCCCAATCGTTGTCACTGGCGTATAAGCTTGTTCATCCACCTTGGCGAAACGGAAATTATCATTGGCACGAATATAAAAACGATTTTCAAGGCTTGGGCGGTAATTTAAACCTAACTCAAATGCATGTGCATCGTTATCAAGCTCAACACCATTTGGGTATAAAGTTTGATCGGTTAAATCATCGGTCACTTCACTGTAACGACCACCCACGACATAAGATAACGTCGTCGTTAACGGCACAGAAGCTTGAGCGTAAATACTCGCAACTTTTTGCTCGTTAGTTCTTTGAGTGTAAGCCAAATCAAAATCTGCCTCACCAACACTTAAATCAATCCCAGCAACAATATCTAAATCGCCTTGTTCAAGCTGATAGTTAGCAGTGGCTTTAGGTGAGAAGCTCAATAAATTGCGTTCAATACGCCCAGCACTGCCCCAAAGGAAGTTAGTGGTTAAAGTATCTGAATAAGTTAAGTCTGCGACCAATGCCCATTCTTTGTTTAACTGGTACTCATAACCACTGCGAAGCGCTGTGGTCATTTCATGAGTGTAATCATCATCAGTGAATGCAGCTGCTTGGCTAGGGTCACTTTCGAATTGCTCAAGCGTTAATGCGCCTGGCGCTTGACGATTATCATCAAAGTAGTTGGCTTCAACAAAAAACTGCTGTTTATCAGATTGGTATTGTAAGCGACCTAAAACAGAGCCGGTTTCGCTTTCATTGTTATCGCGATAGTTGTCACTTTGGTTATAACTCGCCGCTAAGTAATAACGCCATGCGTCATTAATCGCCCCAGAGATATCGCCTTTAGCTTCATAAGTATCAAAGCTACCACCGCTAAGCTCAAAGCCGCCACCTGTGCCGTTAGGCGCTTTAGTGATGATATTGATAACACCACCTACGGCTTGATCACCATAAAGTACACCTGCACTGCCATACAATACTTCTACGCGCTCAACTTGGTTTAACGGTACAGCATTAATACTAGGAGCTGAAATATCGATATTATTCAATCGACGGCCATCAATTAAAATCAGAGTATTACTCGCTGCTTGTGATGCAGTAAAACCACGCATGGCAAACACAGTACCTGAGTTATTGTCAGAAACTTGAATACCCGCTTGACTGCGAAGTAAATCTGTTAAACTCACCGCACCGCTCATTTCGATATCAATTTGATCGATAACATTGACGTTCGCGGCAATATTTAATGGGTTAGCTTCACTGCGACCAATAACCACAATGGTTTCGTCTGGTTTAATCTTGTCAGTCGTTTCAGCATAAGCTGATGTAGCAAGATACATTGAAGCAATAGAGGCAGCTGAAAAGCTTAATACTAAGCTAAGTGCTGTTGCGATTTTTGTTGGATTAGTACCCATTTACCTTTAACTCCTAAAAGGAAAAATGGGGCATAGTTGCCGCAGCATAAAGCATCTTGTGATCCCAATAGCACGCATAAGCGCTATAGCATTCACAATGACGAAAAAAGGCTACATTTCGAGATCTGCCCACCGAAATCTCAAAATCATTTCTTGGGCCGGTCTCCGGACTCAGGTTGATGCCATGTATCATGACAAACGAAGCTGAATTTTTTTAATGTCGCTTTTGCTGGTTAATTATCAGCAAACAAGCTTACGCACTCAGTTCTCACCATTACCGTTGCGGGGGCAGCACTAGATTCTCACTAGTTTCCCGATTATCCCTTAGCTGCTTATCTATTGATAAACGCCGATAGGCACCACAAAAAATTGACTATAAATAACTCTCATTGAGGTTATATAACATTGTTATGTTTGCTTAAATGCAAGTCCATATAACAATTGGCTGCATTATAACTGGTTAACGTTACTTTTTAATATAAAGAATGAAGATCATTCATATTATTCAACGCTTAGTTATAAGGATTGAATAATATGAAGGTGGCGCAATGAGACCTGCGCTAGGGGAATGGCTTAAATAATTAAACAGAGCACGACTTAGAATAGTCTCTATATCGAGTGCTTAACGCTGAAATTTAAGTTGCAGCATTTTAGAAATAAAATCACGATGATTTGAGCCATTAAGTGGTGGGTTAGATTCATTAAATACTTCCCCTCTCATCGATTTATGTAGCAGATACAAATCTTCTGTATCTTTTAATACCGCATAATAGCCAATTTCACCCTGACGAGTTCTCGCAGTCGCACCGCCATACATATTCTTCATATTGGTACATCCGATAATGCCGTGAACGGCTTCTTTGCCACCAATTTGCGTCGTACCAAGCTGTTCATACGTCACACTGCCTTGGCAAGAATCTTTATAGGTATCAGCAAAACGATTAAGAAATTGAGTGCTATCAATATCGGTTGCCAAGCCTTCAAATCCTTGAATACAGAATAAAGCAGACCAATCATTGAGGGATTCACCGGCAGGAACAAACTCAGCTTTATACATATTGCCTTTTTCTGAATTAAAGGCCATTTTCCAACCGACAGGCAGCTCAAATGACACTTTATTAGAAAAGATTGAAAGCTGTTTTTCTTCAGAACCGCCACCAGCATCTGAATTAGCTGTTATGGCGTTAATGTATGGTGGTGGCTCTTTGGCCACTACATTATTTGAAGGGCTCAATAACAACAGCCCCCCAGATATTATTAGGGTAGCGCTAGCTTTCATACCGAAATCATCCTTGGTATTGGTGCTGAAAGGTGAAACGTAGTTAATTCAAACAGAAATACAGCAACTATGTCACCAAAATGTTGTATTACTGTATTATTTTAACTGTTAATCTTCAAGCTCATCCGCTGAATCAGTCAAATCAATTTCACTAGACTCATTAGTTAATGCTTCTGCGGCAATGGCATCAGCAATTGATTTAGCTTTAATTTTCTTTTCAGTTTTACGTTTATTACGCTCAACTTGTGTAGTCATAAAGGCTGTTAGCTCTTTTTGACCCCATGCAACAGCTTCATCTTCTGTTGTAAAGCCATCATGGCTTTTTGACACGATTGTTTTAGTTGCACTCATACGACGAGTGATTTCTGTTTTAAAAGTATCGCCAACTGCTAATACTCTAAAATCGTACTTCTTACTTTTGCTCATTATTCGGTTTTTCCTAGCTGAACTCAGCTTAAATTAAGGTCGCGCAGTTTACGCGAACATTGTCTATTTCGCACTCATTTTGAGCACTTTTATCTTTAATCAATAAAATTACTGTTTTACTAATTGGTTTGAGCCAACAATCATCATTTCACATTTCTGACAATCAAAGACTAACTTCAATCTATCTTTACCAATATCTAACACCATAGGGTCGGCTTTAATCCCTTCAACTTCTTTAGGACATAAGTTGAAGCTGTAGCGCAAACAATGCTTAGTCACCATTAATGGTGCATCGGTTAGTACTTGGTTTTTCTCGTAAGTATCTTCCATTTGGATTACGCCATGCTGCTCGTAAAACTCACGAGACTTATCATTGGCCACATTAGATAAAAAGCTTAAATACTTTTGCGGGAAACGTGCTTCTTTATCATGCTCGCCTCTAAGAGGCCGTTGATAACCATTAATACGTGCTTCATCAAAAGCTGCAATCGCATCGCGGCGTAAACCATTAATCACTGAAGCCGGTAAAAACCAACGATTAGCGCAATTAACTTGCAACTGGTTTAAACGGTAATCACTGTTACCTAATTTGCCTAACTGAGTCCGTAAATTCGCATCCGCTTTGGCATAATCTTTTGCAGGCTCTTTGGCCCACTCAAGTTCAATTGTCACAGTGTGTTGATGGTTATCCGACACCGTTAAGGCAATACCTTGTTCGGTATCATCTAACACCATATCAACCATGATTTTACGACTGGCAGAGTCTTTTGATAATAACGCATCAAACTGATGGTCGAAGTTTCTAAATAACTCCACACCCACTTTTAGATCTTTGCTGACGTCAGTTAAAAATAAAGTGTTACCATCGGCGCGGTTAACCCGTAAGCCTTTGGTTTTATTATCTGACAAGCGTTGTTTCTGATAGCCATCAATGAAGAAACACAAGCCATCACCATTATTAAACTCAATGGTTTTACCGGCTTTTGCACTGTCGACTTTAATAAAGTCTCGGCCAACACCCACAATAGTACCGACCTTTTCACCAATGTATTTGGGTGAACTAAAATGCTCAATTAAGGCAGTGCGTTGATTAATAAAGTAATCTGTTTTACCTCGGTTAAAGCTTTTTTCAGGATCAGGTGTGAAAGTAAATTCGCTGCGACCATGAGACATTGACTCAAGATCATTGCGGTGATCAATAATCGCATCAAGCTGTTGACGATAATGTGCGGTGACATTTTTGAGGTAACTGATGTCTTTTAAGCGACCTTCAATTTTAAATGACGTCACGCCAGCATCAATCAAAGCTTCTAAATTCTCAGTTTGGTTATTATCTTTAAGGGATAATAAATGCTCATTTTCAGCTAATACTTCACCATCACGAGTCGACAAATCACAAGGAAGACGACACATTTGTGAGCACTCACCACGGTTAGCGCTGCGATTAGAAAAGGCATGACTGATATTACATAAACCGCTGTAGCTGACACATAATGCGCCATGGACAAAGTATTCTAATTTAAGTTTTGTTGTATCAGCAATTTGCTTAATCTGCGGTAAGTTTAACTCACGGGCTAACACCACTTGCGAGAAGCCTACCTGTTCTAAAAACACCGCTTTTTCAGGCGTACGATTATCCATTTGAGTACTGGCATGCATTGCAATTGGCGGTAAATCCAATTGCAGCAAGCCCATATCTTGAATAATCAGCGCATCCACGCCAGCTTCATATAACGACCAAATTAAGCTTTGTGCTTGCTCAATTTCGTCATCCATTAAGATGGTATTAAGCGCAACAAACACTTGCGCATGATAGCGATGAGCAAATTCTGCTAACCGAGCAATATCTTCAACACTGTTACCCGCATTATGGCGCGCGCCAAACGCTGGGCCACCAATGTAAACCGCATCTGCACCGTGACGAATGGCTTCGATACCATAGTCAGCATTTTTTGCAGGCGCTAAAAGCTCTAACTGTTTCTTTTCAGTAGGCTTAGTTAC
Organism: Shewanella sp. 10N.286.52.E4; assembly: GCF_041468785.1. NCBI lineage: Bacteria > Pseudomonadati > Pseudomonadota > Gammaproteobacteria > Alteromonadales > Shewanellaceae > Shewanella > Shewanella sp. 10N.286.52.E4. Next base: position 14,547 of record NZ_JBFRJJ010000003.1, on the reverse strand, counting down.
AGTTGATGCTGGCGAAAATATTTCTACAGAACTCATAATCAATGTTTATCTTTTTCTAGGTAATAAAAAATGCATCAAGATAGTAGCTAAACACGGACTAAAACCACGTGTATGTCACTATCATTGACGCACTGTTCAGCTTGCTAGTTTAGCAAAAAATAACCAGTTTCGCGGCTTTTACTTAAACAAATGCTGAATATTCTTAAAATCACTTTTACCTTCAGCGATTTCCTGCGGATTTAAACCTGAGACCTCATGAGGGAAAACTAACCACTCTTCCGATTCATGAATGAAGTAATCTGGCTTTAAATCAACCGCAGTATTTTTTGGCTTGTAGTAAGGACAAGCAACACGAATATCGGTAGGAATGTTTTTACGCATAAACTTTTGTAGTTTATCAATTAACGCATCAACACTACGACCTGAGTCAAATACGTCATCAACAATCAATAGACCGTCATCTGCATTGGCATTTTCAATGATGTAATGTAAGCCATGTACTTTAATTTTTTTACTTTGCTTATCAGTACCAATGCCATAGTAAGAAGAGGTTCTTACTGCGATATGATCGGTTTCGACATTTTTAAAATCATAGAATTCTTGAACGGCAATACCAATTGGAGCTCCACCACGCCAGATACCAACAATAAATTGTGGTCTAAAGCCACTGTCATAAACCTGCGCCGCAAGTTTAAAAGAATCTTCCAGTAGCTGTTGTGCACTGATGTAATGTTTATCTGTCATTGGTTTTGGCCCCTATCATTTTTATTGCGGCGAATTTTATACCAAATATGCAGGGTTTGTCTGTGAGGAATACGTTTAATCGACATATTTGTTAAACAAAATGAGCTTTAAGACTTAAATTAGACTTGAACAAAAAAACACCATTGACTCCTTTCATGTCTGTGGCATAGTAAATTTAATGCCAATTCATAGCGAAACCAACACTATGCTTGCAGCAAATGATGCGCAACTTCGTCAACAGTCTGAAACAGATAGATTATCTTTGAAAAGTGATAATCCGCTGATATGGCCCCTCCTCACTCTGCTTCAGAGTTCGTGTCAAAGCTGGAAAGTCCATCACCTTGCCAGTGAACTTCAACATAAAGGCTTAATGCATAATCTGGATCCTGAGCCTGAAAAAGACTTATTCAAACGTAATTTTTTACTGATGAACGCATTATTTGAACTACAAGCTTTGTTATTGCCCAATCAATGGCTACAAGTGCAAGCGATGGATATTCAAATTTTCAGAATTCTACCCAATGATATCGCCCAGCAACAACATCATGATACGCCGTTAAAAGAGTATTATCTCGATTGGCAGCACTACGATACTTGTGCCAATGTGGTGAAAGAAATGCTGGAGTCCTTTTGGTCAAGTTATCAAGAGTATATTGGCGTCAATCAAGTATTAATGCATGACAGCCATGCACTGAGTATTTTTGAGTTAGATGCAAGCGCCACCAATAAAGATATTCGTAAGCAATGGCGTAAGCTGGCACTAAAACTTCACCCCGATCGCCCAGGCGGAGATGCACATCAGTTTCGTCAGGTTTGTGAAGCATGGCAAACTTTACGATCTAAAGCTGGATAGTACCTGACTTAGATGCAGCTATTTTTATAAGAAAGCCGCATCACATCACATATTTAACCCTGAAATAAATCATCGTTTAGGTCATAATTCTTGTTAATATTAAGGCAATTAAGTATTGGCTTAATTAAGACTATTTTAAGTTTTCTCGCAACTACCAGCGGGTAACGCGACACTTTTATTGAGGCTGAAATGATTAAGATTAAACCTATTGCATTTACTATGGCACTTGCGGCATTCACCATCGCCCTTACTGGCTGTGGTAAACCTGCTGAAGTCACTGCTGAAAAAGCTGTTGAAGTCACTGCTGAAAAAACTGTAGAAACAGTTGCTGTTCTTCCATCTAAATTTGTTGAAGATCAGCATTACACTAAAATTTCTGATGGTCCAGCATCTAGCGAACCTAAGATTTCTGAGTTCTTTTCTTTCTACTGTCATAACTGTTACAACATGGAAACTAGATACCTGCCAGAAATCAAAGGTAACTTGAACAAAGAGATTGGCTTCGAAACTAAGCACGTTGACTTTATGAACAGCGAGATTGGTACTGAAGTTATGCGCGCATTAGCTGTTATTCATGAAGTCGGTAATGAAAAAGCGTTAAACGCTGCAATGTTCCAAGCGATTCAAGGCGAAGGTGGTCATCACGACCATAGCGCTCCAGGCCACAGCCATGACGAGCCAGAAATTAACAACCGTGACGACATCAAAAACGTATTTGCCGCAAACGGCGTTGATGCTGAAACTTATGACAAAATTGCAGATAGCGATGCAACTGATGCGAAGCTAGCACTATGGCGTCAACAGCAAGTCATGTTCCAAGTACAAAGTGTGCCTACATTTATCGTTAACGATAAGTACGCAATCAACATGAACGAAATGGCGACCTTAGGTGACTTGATTGATGTGATGAATTACTTAGCGTTAGAAAAGAAGTAACTCATTTAGTCATGAGCGCTACTCGCGCTCTTTAAGACATTAAAAAGCCCGACTTTAGCGATAAAGTCGGGCTTTTTGTATCTGTATTTTTATCTCTGTATTTTTATAAATGCCGTTTATAAATGCCGTTTGTAACAAACACTAGGTAAACTCGGACAAAAATAATAATCGGTAAACCACTATCATAACTTCAGCTGTGTTATGAGTTACGCACCATGTCGATAATATGAAATGCAGCAAACACAATATGGAGCATTAAAAAGCCAACAAATCCTTGCGCAAACATAATGTGGTATTTACGCCACATCAAAGCATCACTGGTGCCTTGTAGGATAAACCAAGCAATCCCCGTAATACTGACTAACGCCATTAATAGTAAGCCAATACCTTCCACGATACTGAAAATACCTTTACCGCCAGAACTCGGTAACTTGCCTTGTTTTAATTGCTTAATTTCATCGACGCATTGGGAAAAGTCTAATTTAAGCCAAGGAAAGAACTGACGCCAATGGCCATTAAGTAAGTTTTTCAACAAAAACAGCAATCCGAAAATCGCTGCGATTAAGCCAATATAAACATGTAAGCTATCCCAAATACTGGCTTTAGCACGTAATCGGCTACCAATTAAAATCCACGGACTCGTCACTACCAGAAAAACACTTAACGTGATCACAATGACATGAAGCTTTTCTGATATCAGCTTGACAAATTTTGATGATTTTAGGCTCATATTGTTCCTTGTTGCATTCCTAACTAAGGGCTTGGTTCTTCATTTAGCGTTAAGTGCTGTATGAGGCTTAATAATGCAAGTCATTTAATCAATAAAGCCAACAAGTACATTGTTGGCTTTAAACTTATTTACGCTGACTGAATTTGCGCGACGTAGTTATCTACCTTCGCCCAATCAGTATATTCAACTTTGGTATTTGGATCCGTTGGGCCTTTAGTTATCCACATAATGAAACGAATGATATTGCGATCCATCGGGCCATAAAATTGATAATCTAAATTGCCACCAAACACTTCTAATACCTTAGGTTGCCATTCACTTTGTTTTAAAAAGGCCTGCATGTACATATTGGTATCTGGTGTATTTTTACCTGGTTTTCTGGCCACTAAACTCACTGAAAAGAATCCATTAGCCTTACTATCAAGCACCTCTTTGTTATCAGCAACAAACTGATAAAGTTCAGGGCGATGTTTACCATGGCGAATACTGGCGCCGATAAAGACTTTATCAAAAGCAGTTAAATCAGGCTTATCTTCAAGTGCTGCGAGGGTGACGGTTTCACCTTCTGCGGTGAGCTTGTCTTGCATGTAATCGCAAATCTTACGGGTTTGACCGTGGACAGTTGAATAAATAATTAGAATATTGCTCACGTTCACCTCGACGATAATAAAGAAAAAGCAGTTACGATTATTAAACCGTTAACGACTCAGCAAGATTTTATCCAACCATGCTATTACATCTAATCTTAATAGAAAGCGAAATATAATTACATGGATCAGATCACGCCAAATTAGCAACATCGACTATTAATAGTTAAGACTTTTGAGTGGCTCACAAAAAAGTGGATAACTCTGATGAGTTATCCACTTAATTTTTTCAAATCAGCAATTTAAAATTGTTGATTATGGCAACTGCGGGTTTAAAAGTTATAGCGACATTAAGAATGATACTAACTGGTCGCGCTCAGCTTTAGTTAGTGCCATAAAGGCCTCTTTGCTATTACTTGCTTCACCGCCATGCCATAAAATGGCTTCTTCCACTGTGGCTGCGCGGCCATCATGTAAAAAGCCCGCTTGCGGGTTAACGGTTTGCGTTAAGCCTAAGCCCCATAAAGGACGCGTGCGCCACTCATTACCATTGGCTAAAAAGTCAGGGCGACCATCGGCTAAGTCATCACCCATATCATGTAATAACATATCGGTGAATGGGTAAATGACTTGTCCCTTGAGCGAATCTATTATCTCAATACCACCAATATCGCCTACCGTTTTAGTGGTAAAGCTTGGTGTGTGACAGCCACTACAATTAACTTGTGTAAATAAACGTGCGCCTTCACGCACATCACTATCATCTACATTACGTCTTGCCGGTACCGCTAATGTTTCAGCATAAAATACTACTGCGTCACTAAAGGCCTGATCCGCCTCTGGCGCCCCATTTTCATCACTACCAGTATCAACAAAACCGGTACGGGTTAAGTAAGAGTCATGCAAGCTGGTGCCAACAACACTTTCATCAGGGAATAATGGATTAGTAATGCCAATATCACCGCGAAGTGCACCTAAAGACTGCACTCTGACACTTGGGGTATTCGCTTTCCAACCAAAACGCCCTAGTGATACTGGCGTTTCATCGCCGTTACGGTCTTTAATAGCATCAAACACCCAGTTTGGACGGCCAGATATGCCATCGTCATTCGCATCATTTTCATCTGCAAGGGCTAAAATATCCGCTTCAGGGATCGCTTCAAGTAAACCTAATCCAAAAACAGGCATGCCATTTCGCCAGCCCATTAACACGTCATCTTGGAGTAGATTGGACGTGACGTTAGCGCTTTGCTTAGTTTCACCTGGAGCATCATAAGGATTCTCGACTTCAAAAATTGGCTTTTTCAATTCGACACTAGTTCCATCGCTATAAGTCACTGCACTGCGCTCATAAGACAAGTACACATCCGCTTGACCACCAAAAGCATTATCCTGCCAGTCAGCACGTGCTTTTAATACGCCACGGTGAAATAACTGCCCGCCAAAATCAGGGACTGCAATCGGCGCACAATAGTCGTTATCCGCAGTTGGGGTAATACACTCTTCATCGGGAGTTTTACTAATACGTAAAAAAATACCCGCATCAGAGCCTAATTTAACCCGTGTTTCATCTGCCGCTAAAAATGGGGTTGAGTTGCGGCCGTCACGTTGGTGACAAGAATTACAATCAGCATTGTTAAATACTGGACCTAAGCCATCTTGTTCTGGATGCTGTTCATTGGGTGCTGTGGTAAACGAGATCTCAAAATTAGCGTCACCTTCGAGATGCAGGGCTAAATCGGCTTCGGTTAAATTGGGTGAAGGCGTTGAAAAACCATGGCCTGAATTACCCGCATCATAAGTAGTGGTATCACCACCACTGGCAGTAATATCAGTAAAGTCAGGGTAGATGACAACTGGAGGCTCGGTTACTGTCGGGGTTTCATCATCACCACTGCCACCACAGGCAGATAACATGAGTACACTGACAATGGAGGCCAGTAAGGTTTTACCATTTAAACTAGGATAATTAGGGGCGTTAACAGCTTTGGGATTCTTGCTCATCTTAGACACTCTTATATCAAGACCGGTATCTCTACCGACGGTGTTCAAAACACTTTATTTGACTTGTCATGCTCTTACGGCCAACTTCATCAATGTCATCAAATCGCGCTACTGACACTGGCTCAGTATCAGTAGCGCTATCGTTATTACTATTTAATAGAAATTACTGGGCATTCCACTCAGATAATAGTGGAATAACATCTGACTCTAATGAGGCTTGTAAGGTTGTTAATGCGGTCACTGCCGTTTCAATACGAGCACGTCCATCTTCATCTAAAATAGCTTGACGAAATGGCATGTTGTTGCTGCCAGAAATCGCCTGGATTTTTAGGATTGAATCATCAATTTCACTTGCTATACGCACTGATAAATCACTGTCTGCAGCGGCAACAAAGTCGATAATGCCTTGCTTGTCAGCACCGCCAATAAACTCACCTTGGTACACATTGCGAACACCTTGAATGTTGTCAGCAAAGTCGGTTAATGAATTCCAAGAGTATTGAGATTCAACTTTTGACGTATCTGCATTGGCAAGTGAGTCACCGAATGGATCGGCAATTTTACCGTTACCCACTTCATCAACAATCCCAATCATGCCGTTAATTAACTCTTCAATAACAGCAAGCTCTGATGAATAAATGGTATTGCTGTCGCTACCAGGTGTTTTTAATAAGTCAGCGTATGGTAATGCGTTAGTATCTTGTGGGTTATGAGAAACCTGCCAAGCATCATCAAGTTGCACTGCGTAGTCACGGAAAACTTCTGATAACGCAATCACGTATTCACGTTCAGCTGTAGTTAGCTCACTAATTAACTTAGTGTTGTCATTAACACCGTCACCAAATAACAAGAACTCAATAGTGTGGAAACCTTGAACATCATCATTCCAGCTTTTAATTGTTTCAGCGTCAAAACCATTGCTGTTATCCAGCTGAGTTTGAAGATCTGTGGTATTTAAAGGCCAGCTATCTAAATGAGGATCGATACTCAGTGAATCAACAGGACCGAAAATGTGTGATTCCCCCTGTTCCCAAGGTTTACGAGCCGCTTTCCATGCATCTTGTGCAGCCACTAAATCAACTTGAGACGTTGAATTTAATAGCTTTTGGGTAGCCAGTAACAGTGCATCACCTTGTGCCGCTAAATCAGCATATCCAGCAACAATCACATCATCAGTTAAATTAGTGACCATCTCAGTTGCAGCGAAAGTGAAGCCCGTTTCAGGTACAACAGGATCCGTTGTTCCTGTGTCACTCGAATCTGAGCCAGAACCGCCACATGCTGCCAATGTACCCATTAAAGTTAATGCAATCGCTGTATACTTAAAATTCATGTAAAACTCCATTTAAATCAATAATATTTGCTGACTAACTTCAGCACGTTCATTTCTAAAACTTGTTGACTGAATGCCGTTAAAGCAGTCAGCCTTTACACCTGCATTAAAGCGAGAATTGGTAACCCACACCTAAGGCAAAAAAGTTGGTATCTGGAATACTGGCAACAGCGACTTGCTGTAAACCACCTTCGGCTTTAATGACAATTTCAGGGATTGGGAAATAGTTAACGCCGATACTGCTCCACGTGTTTTCATAACGCTTAGTTGCAGTGCCGCTCTCTACTTCCATTAATGGATTTGAATAATCGATATTGGCAAAGACTGTCATTGGGATATCGAGATAATCATCAAGCTTAAAGCCCGCTTCAACAAAAAATGCTTGAGATTTAGACCCTAACTGAGCGAAGTTTCCAGGACGTAAACCAGGGGTGGTTTTGTTCGCTTGAGTGATCGCATCAGTATCACTTAATGTGCCATACATGTACTGACCACGAAGCACCCATGGGCCTTCAACAAAGGCTGCTGATGCTGTCACAATGCTCAACGTGCCATCAACATTTAGCTTGTTACTCTTGTTGCGGTTGCCTGAGGTATTACCGTAATAATAAGACACACCAATTGCGCTACCGGTTTTGAAATTGCCGTAATCTAATCGACCCGCAAATGCTAAGTCATCTGCGTTTACGTGCTCAAAGCGCGTTTGATGACCAGATGCAACCCAATCATAAGTTCTGAAATATTCTGAGTTAAGGCCACTGACGATCTGTGCTTGATAATGAAAATCAGAGATTTCACCATAAACGCCAATACCGTTTTCATTCCATACAGCAGGGATCATCGCCGCTTCACTTTTATGGCGTAATACTGTGAGATATTGATTAGGTTTATGCAGAGTGCTAGTTAAGCCGATTGGCAAATGGATATTACCGAATTTAACCCCGAAAGCATCACTTGGGCGATAACGTACTTCAGCTTTTTCAACAACGACTTCACCGCCTGCTTCTGTTTCGGTTTCAAACTCACCAAACTCATCAAAGCCATCATATTCGAGCGCAGCCCCTGTTCCGCCGTGCTCATATTCAATTTCAACTTCCATGCTCCATGCATCGTTAAATTGATAACCAAACTCAGTGACTATTCGTTCTAAATCAAAACGATTTCTTCTTTCTGGCGTCGTGTCTTGAACATTATCGAAGTATTCATCACTGGTGAAGTTGGCTGAACCATAAGACTTAAATGAGAATTTACTGTAACGCTCTTCCGCTTGTGACACCGTTTCACTGACTTGTTTAACTGCTACTTGTTGCTCGTGTTGAGCCACTTCAATTTGCTTTTGAGATTCACTCTGAAGAGATTGCTGCTTAGCCAATTCTTGTAATTGTTGCTTAAGTGCCGCAATTTCAGCTTCTTGCTTTGCTATTGCTTTAGCTAAATCATCAGCCGATATTGCTGCATGTGCCACATTTGTTGCACCTAACCCAATTACACTCGCTATAGATACTGCCAACAGCGTTAACTTTTTGCTCATCTCATTCTCCACAATAATTGCGTGCTTTGTTATTACGGCAATACAATACTCCAAATGATAATCATTTGCATTAAAATTTACATTTATTTTTGCAACCTCATTTACAATAGATTTACACTTGGCGTAAAATTGCAAACTGTGTAACCATGCGTTTAATGGATTAAATTCAGGAAAATAGCCTTATGCCAGCCCATTCGAGTAAGAACCCTCAGCAGCTTTTATTGTGGATGACCTTCGTTATGTCGATGGTTTTTGCTGTCTGGCAAGCGCTTCTCAACAATTTTGTTATTGAGAAAGCGGCATTTAGTGGTGCTGAAATAGGAATGCTTCAAAGCTTGCGCGAAGTGCCAGGTTTTTTAGCTTTCACCGCTATTTTCGTTTTATTACTTATTCGTGAACAATCTTTTGCATTAATCTCACTCGCTGTCTTATCCATCGGTATTGCCATCACAGGTTTTTTTCCTTCTGTGCTGGGCTTATATCTCACCACTGTTCTGATGTCGATTGGCTTCCATTACTTTGAAACAATTAACCAATCGCTCACATTACAGTGGGTAGATAAGCAAGATACGGCTGGTTTTTTAGGTAAAGCGTTAGCATGGCGATCAGCTGCTGCACTGATGGGCTACGGTAGTATTTGGCTAGTGATGAGCTGGATGAAGCTCGACTATGTTTGGATGTATGGCATCATTGGCACATTGGGATTAATAGCTGTCTTAATCATGGCTTTCTATTACCCAAGGTTTGAAATCGCTGAGCCGCAGCATAAGAAACTTATCTTTAGAAAACGATACTGGCTTTACTATGCACTGACATTTTTATCCGGTGCCAGAAGACAAATCTTCATGGTATTTGCTGGGTTCATGATGGTGGAAAAATTCGGCTACTCGGTTTCAGAAATTACTGCATTATTCTTAATAAATTACGTTGTTAATCTCTTTTTTGCTCCAGCTCTTGGTCGTTTTATTGGACGAATTGGCGAACGAAATGCTCTTGTTATCGAGTATGTCGGGCTTATCATTGTCTTTGCTAGCTACGCCTTTGTAGAGCACGCACAAGTTGCAGCAGCTTTGTATGTTATCGACCACCTACTATTTGCTATGGCTATTGCTATGAAGACGTACTTTCAAAAAATTGCAGACCCTAAAGATATTGCTGCAAGTATGTCAGTCAGTTTCACCATTAATCATATTGCTGCTGTCATCATTCCAGCCTTACTGGGTATTTTATGGTTAAGCTCACCACAATGGGTATTTATGATCGGTGTGTTGTTTGCGTTATGTTCATTGATATTATCGTTAAATATTCCGTCAATGCCTCAACCTGGAAACGAAACAAATTGGGGCAAATCAACTAAAATAAATGATGATACGATATAACCCAGTCAAGTACTTGGGCTAAGAGAGCAATAATGGCAGAGAATCATCCAAAACAAGCTGACAAAACAAATGCAGGCGTTTCTGCACGTAAAAAGGCACTGTTACTTGGCAAAATGCTCGGTTTAGCAAGTGAAGAGGAATACCGTCCATCTCAAGCATCTATCGGTGAACGTTCGCAATTCAGATTACAAAAAAATCAGATTTTGCATCAGTTAAATTTAGAAACGATTTTTTCACTCGCGCTCAATTACACCCCTTCAGATGTAACAGGTGAAGACCTTGACCCAGACTGGAGTTATCAATTCTTTCAAATGGCTGAACAAATCAGCTCTCGCAGAATGCAGGATTTGTGGGCAAGGATCCTTGCCAGTGAAATAGTCAAACCAGGTAAGTTTAGTCTCAGAACATTAGCTATTTTAAAGCAGCTCACGCAACGTGAAGCGCAAATACTTGAAAAAGCGCTGGGAATGTCAGTTAAATTAAACACCGAAACCCGTTATAAACTATTGAACGGTTACCGAATTCAAGGTGGGATACAGCAGTATTTTAGAAAGACATCGACTGTAAATGTCGGCCTTTCAAAGTTTGGCCTGCCCTATTCAAGTATTCTCACTTTAATGGATGCTGGGATATTGCATAGCAGTGAATTTGAAACCGGTATTTTAGAAAAAAATGCTGCTATTTTACTTAGCATGACAGACCATCAAATCAAAATATCCCCAAGAAGTAATAACTTATTATTCAGTTACTATCGCTTTACGCCAGTTGGAGATGAGCTGTGTATCTTAGTCCAAGCTAAAGCCGACAATGACTTCACTAAGGCTTTAGCCCAAAGCTTGAAAGTTGATTTTAATGTTACGTGATTTCAGGAAGTGGTATTGAACAGCTGTCTTGCTTGTCGAGGAACAAGTGCTTAATAACGACAAGAGCTAGATAAGAAGAAAAGAGATAAGAAGAGAAGAGAGAAGAAAGAAGAAAGAAGAAAGAAGAGAAGATAGAGCTAAGAGATAGCAATTAATTTTAAACAATTAACTTAGTGACTATAACATCCTAGATTAGGTGTATAACGACGCTTATTATTAACCAACACAAAGGTTAGAATCACCTAATAAGGGTTTATTTTTAAGATGTTATCTTCTTCATCTTTAGATGGGTTAGCTTGATGTTCGTAAAGGTATGAATATTTTGATTTATGCATAGAGAATAGAAACTGTCTTAGGGTTTCTCTTGATTCATCACTCACCACGATAGTAGCTGCAATAACGCCATTTTCAGATCGTACAATTTGATATTCGATTTCAAAACTGATGTCTTTGGTTAAAATCAACTTAGCACGACGTGATTCAACATCATCCGAAATGTTTGGAGCATAAAGAGTTAAGCCCGTACTAGAAAGCGATAACACTTCAATAGCAAGGTTGGTATCAAAATCAATGATTCTGACATTATCAAGTTCTTTCATTCTCCAACTGCGATCGGCTCCGCGTGTATCAACAACTTCAGGAATGCCAAGTGTAGGCGCAAACTGTCCCAATTCATCCATTGCAATACTTAATGGAAACCAGAGTCTGTAATGACTAATTTCAGCCAATAGGGTTAATTGAGTTTTACCAAGCAACCTCGCTAATGTTGAAGGGATTTCAGTTGTTACAGCAACGGTGTCAGAATGAGTATCATCAGAAGCTTTAACAGCAGAAGGCTTCTTAGCAAATAATTCGCTAAAACAAGCTAATTCTTCTTTTGTTAAATTGGTATTCATTTTCTACTCACTCCACCTGTTAAACTTTGTAACAATCCTAACATGTACAACTTTAGCGCACAAATAATCAGCAAATATATACGTAAAACTATAAAGAAAAGAATGACTTTACTGGTTTAGTAACTGATATGTGTTACTTCTAACTTTATTGAACTGCGCTTATTATATGACCAGTGAAAGATATAAAAGTTGCAGTTAAAATTGACTCATCATTAAATAAGACCGGATTAATTAGATAAATATTGTACGGATTAGCTTTTCTTTTAGATCATCTGCTTTTCCCAACTACAAGCCGCAAGTATAGCAATAGCCACAGCCAGTAGAATATTGTTTTTAAATACAAAAATTTTCTATTCAATAATTCATCACAAATTAAGTTGCGCGCAATTTAATTTTGGCGTATCGTATTTATCATTGAGTCAATGGATAGTGGGTATCCAATTGAGTCACTCATTATCAATATAGAATTAAATCGATTAGGAGTTTTCAATGGATATCATATACGCAGCAACAGCAACAACTACAGGCGGAAGAGACGGAAAATCAGTATCATCTGATAATAAGCTATCAGTTAATCTTAGTACCCCTAAAGAGCTAGGGGGCGCAGGTGGTGAAGGAACAAATCCAGAACAACTATTTGCAGCAGGTTATTCAGCTTGTTTCATTGGCGCGATGAAATTTGTTGCCGGCCAAGAAAAGAAAATATTGAGCTCAGACCTTTCAGTTGAAGCCACAGTAGGTATTGGGGCTAATACAGCTGGCGTCGGTTTTGCTATCGATGTCGAACTTAAAGTCACCCTACCAGGTATGACAAAAGATGAAGCTGAAGCACTAGTCGAAAAAGCCCATCAAGTTTGCCCTTATTCAAATGCGACACGTGGCAATATCCGTGTTGAGCTTATTGTTCTGTAACAGCTGAATATCACATTTTTAAAGCATTATAAAAACAGCCTATCAAGCAATTGATAGGCTGTTTTATCTGAACCAAGAAATATATTGTTCCTACTCTACTTTAGAGTGATTAAAGCCCATCAATTAAAGTTCTTCGAGTAAATCAGTGGAGAAATCATCAAGGGTGATAGTTAAGTTTAAATCAGCAATTTGTGCCTCTATTCTTCTAATATCACTATCAACAGTTACCATGGTCAAAGTGTTATTATCTAGCTCATACACCTTCTTTTGACTGTGATAGTAGTAAAGTAAAATTGTAATCGCATCAACATCGTTTTCTTTTGCCGCAGCGAGCACTTTCTTCAATTTTCGATAGATGCGGTTCTGTAATTGCTTAACTTGCCATACCCAATAAATCTCTTTCATGTAAGGCTTGGTTTTAATCGCATTCATCACTAAACTGCAGCTTACAACAGCAAGTAACACACCGATAAGATTAAGGTGAAAATGCCCTGTTGGTTCACCTCTGACTAACTCATCACTGCCAAAAAATTGAATCAATATTGAGCCGAAAGCTAATGAAAGTATCGTTAGAGAAGCGACTAATGAAATGAGCAACACATTAAGTCGTTTACGGTATTGTGGCTTGTCGATTGGAATAAATTGCATGAAGTACCTTACTTAAGGATAGTGTTTCTATTTTACACCTATAAAACCAAACAGCGTGTTGTTTTTACTAATTGAAAGGTAACTTAATGTAGGTTATATGACTTAATATTATAAAAAGCTAGATTGGCTTGACACCTCATAGGATAAGCTATTTATATAAATTACAGATACAAAAAAGCCGAGCTAATGCTCGGCTTTTTCTAAATTTGGCAGGGGTAGCAAGACTCGAACTCGCAACCATCGGTTTTGGAGACCGCTGTTCTACCAATTGGAACTATACCCCTGTTGACGGAATGCATTATGCTAAAACCACTGCAAAAGGTAAAGCATTATTTATCACAAACGCACTGACTGTGGGTTTTTCAGCCAAATATAGCGATATATAATCCATTTTAGCTTATACACAGACATTAAACTTAAATACGCTATTTGTGCTGCAACAGATCACATACTTTCAAATGTTAACAGACTCTAATTTTAATGGAGGAATACAATATCGAAAGTTTTATTGTTGAATTAACAAAAACGAGAAAAGCCGTAAGCATACCATTAGATCATGATTGAACGGCACTAAGCGGCTAACACAAGATATGAGAACATTAGTGTCTTCGCTTTTATTAAGTACATTCTTAGTCCGCGTTATTGTGAAGAAAATGTATTGATTAAGGCGCAAAGGAAAGGAATAAATATTTCAGCCCCTCCCCTAACAAAGCTGTTGAGCTTTTCGTAATACTGGCTGAGCGGCCTTTCACTAATTAACGACAAACTACTAGCAACCTGCCTAATGACAAGCCTACTGAATACTTTAGAGAGCCCACATAACTCTTATATGCGCTACATTACCAGTTTTAACAAGGGAAAATTAAAATGTAGCTGCTTTAGTGGGTAAATATACAGTTCATGTTACCTTTCTTTGAAACATCCAAACGAAAAAAGCCTCACCTTTCGATGAGGCTTTCGTATTTGTGGGTGAGTACGGCGATAGCCGTGAGCTTACGAACGCGAAGCTAAGGCGGACTATTTTTGTAAAAGTCCGCGACGCCACAACAACTAGTTAGAATATTTTATATACAAAAAGCCATATCACTCTCTATAAACAAGAAGTGATAGGGCTATAAACGCCAGACACGA